>JAJFLJ010000121.1 GCA_021772755.1 Candidatus Sumerlaeota bacterium | reverse complement strand
ATCTCCGCTCGCTTCTCGGCGACGGTCATCGGGAACAGGTCGTAGGCCATGTGGTAGTGCGGCTTCAGATGGGACGTCGTCGGAAACAAGTCCGCCATAAATGCGATCCGCTCCGCTCCTTCGCCGATCAGGAGTATCTGGTGGTGCGACGTATGACCACCCGTCACGATGGACCGGATTCCGGGAAGGACTTCGGTATCGCCTTCCACGAAATCGAGGAGCCCGGCCTTCGCGAGCGGCAGGAGATCGTCTTCGACGTAGCTTTCCCTCAGAGCCGGGTGCCCGCTCAGCGCATCGTCCCACTCGCCGCGCTGAACGACATGGCGCGCGTTGGGAAACACCGGTACCGGCCCGCCCTGGTCGTCGTACGACGTATTGCCGCCGGCATGGTCCAGATGAAGATGCGTGAACAGAACGTGTGTCACGTCGGGGGGCGAAACGCCGTGTCGCGCAAGGGAACCGACCAGCCCGTCGCCGCGGTCGATCCCGAAGATGTCGGCCATGCGGGGCGACCACTTGTCGCCCATTCCGGTGTCGACGACCGCCGTCCACCCCTCGTCCGAGCGAATCAGCAGGCTGTTGAGGGCGATGACGATGCGGTTGCTGTCGTCGGGCGGGCGCATTCCCGCCCAGATCGTCTTCGGGACGACACCGAACATCGCTCCGCCGTCGAGGAGAAACGTTCCGTCGGAAACGACGTCGATCCGCAGCCCCCCGGCGCGCCTCATCCGTCCGACCGCTGGAACCGCGCGGGACGCTTTTCGATGAACGCCCGTACGCCCTCCCGGCCGTTGACGCTTTCGCCGCATTTGCCGAACGCCTCGCGCTCGCGGTGGACGCCGTCCGTGAAGTCCTCGTCCGGCGCCGTGACCTGAAGAATGCGGGCGATGGCTTCGTCGCTGTGGGACGCGATCGTTCGCCCGACGGCGAGAGCCGTCTCCAGCGCCGTCGAGCCCTCTTCCGCGAGTTGGTCGACCAGTCCGATCCTGTAGGCTTCCGCGGCGCCGATGCGCTCGCCCGTCAGCATCAGCCGCAGCGCCCGCGAACGCCCCACGAGAATCTTGAGGCGCTGCGTTCCGCCGTATCCGGGGATCAGCCCCAGCTTGATCTCCGGCTGGCCGAACGTCGCCGTCGGCCCCGCGATCCGGATGTGGCACGCCATCGCGAGTTCGTTCCCTCCGCCCAGGCAGAAACCGTCGATGGCGGCGATGACGGGAAAGGGCATCACCTCGATGAGGTCGAACGTGTGGCCGGCGAACGCGCTGGACACCTCGAACTGCCGTGCCTCGATCAGCTTCGCGAACTCCTTGATGTCCGCGCCGGCCGCGAAATGCTCGCCCTCGCCCGCGACGATCAGCACGCGGCACTGCCGCTCCCTGCGCAATTCGTCCAGGGCCTTCTGCAACTCCTCGAACACCTTGCGGTTCAGTGCGTTGACGGGGGGTCTGTTCAGCTTCAGGACGACGATGCCGTCGCCCTTGTTCTCCATACCGATGACCGTGTATTGCTCGCTCATGCCACCCTCGTCAGTTGCCTGATGATGTCGCCGCTTTCGGGAAAGCTCAGGACGAGATCCTCGCGCGACGGCATGGAGAAGTCCGCGAAGTCGAAACCGGGCGCGACCACGCAGCCGCAGAGAACCCAGGGCGTATTCGGGGCCGGTCGCGCGGCCTGCAGCGAATTCGCCGGCACCGTGGTCTGGGGCTGGAAACCCGCGCCCAGATCGAGCGCCAGGCGGCGGCACTCGTACTCGCCGTGCTGGTGGATCAGGTGAAGTTCCAGCGGCCCTCCGGCGTACAGACTCCACACTTCGTCGGACTTCACGCGGTGGAACGCGGAGAAGTCCCCGGCTTCGAGAAGAAAGTAGATCGACGTGCACGCACTGCGCTCCGCGGCGTCGTCGGGGTGCTCGACGTTCGCGGCCGAGCGGAAGACCTCGCGATAGTACCCACCCTCCGGATGCGGCTGCAGGCCAAGTTGCTCGATCAGCTGATCGACTGTCGCGGGCAACATCTGCTCCTCGCTGTCGCGGTTGCGACCTGGCATGCGAATCGCACCCGGGCGCGGGTGCTGTCAACGGGTTCCGATGGCGGGTGCTTCCAGGCGGAGTGCCGATTCCCCCCAGACCGGAGAGCAGTCTTGCGAAACCGCGCATTCACCCTGATCGAACTTCTCGTCGTCGTGGCCGTCATCGCGATTCTCGCCGCGATCGCCGTTCCGAATTTCCTCGAAGCCATGACGCGCGCGAAGGTCTCGCGCTCGATGAGCGATCTCCGCTCTCTCGCCACCGCGCTGGAATCCTACCGCGTGGACTCCAACCGCTATCCGCCGGACTTTCAATTCGGAGTCGATACGTTCGTCGACCGTCTCGGCCGCCTGACCACCCCCGTTTCGTACATCACGACGCTTCCCTCCGACCCCTTCGTGGAGAAGGGCCGCACCGACGAATACGCCGCGACGGCCGGCGGATTGAACGCCAATCGCGAGAACGCCAGCCAGAGCGGCGACTTCGTGTATCCCCTCACGTACGACTATGCCTTTCGTCTGACGCCCGGTGGCGGCATCGAAGACGAAGCGACCTGGTCCAGGATCGCGTCCAATCCCGGTTCCACGCTTTGGGCGATGCGGGGTGTCGGCCCAGACCTCTGGCCCGCGTATCTCGCGGCGGACTATCCACCCTACGACCCGACCAACGGGACCGTCAGCGACGGCAACATCTTCTGGACGGGGCCGGGCAAGGGCCCGGACATTCCCCGCAGCCTCTAGGGGACAGCTTCCGGGCCGCGACATGCTGACGCGCGCGCGGGAGGCGGCGTTGCAGGCGCGCTACGCGGCGTCGCCGCTCAGAAGTCCTTCAGCGGCGTGCTTGCGCTGGCATAGCGCCGCTTCTCCATGCGCCCCGCCAGAAAGCCCATCCGCCCCGCGATCGTCGCGAGACGAAACGCCTGCGCCATCGCCACCGCATCCTTCGCCATCGCGATGGCCGTGTTGACCAGCAGGCCGTCGACGCCCAGCTCCATCGTCGTCGCGCAGTCCGACGCGCACCCAACGCCGGCGTCCACGATGATCGGCACCGAGGCGAATTCCTTGATGAGCCGGATGTTCGAGGGGTTCAGAACGCCCCGGCCGCTGCCGATGGGCGATCCCAGCGGCATCACCGCCGCCGCCCCGGCCTCCTCCAGCCGCTTGCAGAGCACGATATCGTCGCTGCAATAGGCCATGCAGGTGAATCCCATCGCCGTCAGTTCCTTCGTCGCTTCGTGCGTCCCGAGCGGACACGGCATCAGCGTCCGCTCGTCGCCGATGACCTCCACCTTGATGAGGTCGCCCAGGTCCAGTTCGCGGCACAGCTCGCCGACCTGCACCGCTTCCTTCACGGAGTAGCACCCCGCCGTGTTCGGCAGCAGCGTCATCTTCTCCGTGTCGATGTGATTCAGGATGTTGTACGCGGGGTTCTTGAGATCGACGCGCCGCAGCGCGACCGTCACCATCTCCGATCCGCTCGCCTCGTGGGCGCGCTGCATGATCTCGAAGGATTCGTACTTTCCGGTTCCGACGATCAGGCGCGACCGGAACGTGTGCTTCCCGACGACGAGCGGCGAATCAGAAAACGAAAGGTCTGCTGGTGCGGGCGAAGTGGTCATGGGTCCGTTTCTCCGACGGGTAGAATCGGGGGCGCGGGATTCGTAGACGGCGGCGGCAGGCGGCGTCAACCACCCCCGATGAGCGAAAGAATCTCGACCTGGTCGCCTTCGGCCAGGATGCGGCTGCAGAAATCCCCCCGCCGCACCACGGACTCGTTCACCATGACGGCCACGCGGCGGTCCTGAAGGCCAAGCTCCTCGATCAGATCCAGCACCGTCGCCGAGGCCACTGTCCGCGTCTCTCCGTTCACGATGAGCTTGCGCCCGTTTTCCGTCTGTCCGGTCATGTCGAAATCCCATGAATATGGTGGTGATCGGCGCGTAGAGTCTCCACGCGCGTTCCACCCACTGGAAGGCAGAGGCTGCCCCATGGCAAGACGGGACAAGAACCGGACCGGCCATCTCGACCCGCCCGAGAGGCTCTCGCGTTCGGGCATGAAGGCCCGGGGCGCCTATTCATGGTCTGCGGTCGTCATGGGGCTGGTTGCCATCGGGGTCGGCATCTTCATGATCCTCGTCCCCACGCTGACCGACGAAGTCCCCCGGCGCAACGAGTGGATCATGGTCTATTTCGGCGGGATGTTCGATCTGTTCGGAACGATCCTTGTCTTCAACGGGGTTCGGGGTGCCATGTGGAAGTCCCGCATGAGCCGCTCCGCCGGCGAAGGCCCTTGGCGGACGGACTATCGCTGGGACGTCACCGGCGCCACCGACGGGGGCTGGGGCGGCTGGTTCAAGCGCTTCGTCGGGCTCGTCGTGATCATCGCCTTCATCGTTCCCTTTCACGTCATCTTCCTCCGCGAGTCCGTCGGCGGAGGCTCTCGGATGCTGATCCTCCCGCTCTTCATCTTCGGCATCTTCGATCTCATCATGCTTCTCTTCGTCGGCGACGTCGTCTACCGCGCGGTTCGGCGTCTGAAGTTCGGCCGCGTCCGCATCGAGTACACCACCTTTCCCTACCGGCTTGGCCAGCCGCTTCAGGTGCGGTTCCAGGCGGGGGAGAAGCTCGCCCGCGCCAAGGCCATCCAGGCCGACCTGCTTTGCGTGCAGGAATTCCACGAGGCCCGCCGGACCTCTGGCGGAAAGACGCAGACCAGTATCGTCCATAACTGCATCTACCGTCTTCGCACAACGTTCGAAACCGACAGCACCGGCACCGCCCTGATCGTCTTCGAGCCGCCGTCGGACGTTCCCGGAACGGACTTCACCGCCGAGAAGCCCTGCTACTGGGAAATCGAAGTCACGGCCGAGCTTCCTGGGATCGACTACGGGGGCGTCTTCCCCCTGCCTCTCTACAAAGTCTGATCTTTCGTTTGCGGCCCCGCCGCGCGCCGCTGAATCGAAGGGGCTTCATCCGCCCGGAAGCAAGACGGCCGCCCCGCAATGCTCTTCAACACCCTCGAATTCGCCATCTTCCTCGCGATCGTCTGGCCGGTCTACTTCCTGCTCCGCAGGAAGGCCCAGAACGTCTTTCTTCTCGCCGCCTCCTTCGTCTTCTACGGCGCGTGGAACTGGCGCTTTCTGGGTCTTCTGGCCGTCTCCATCGTCGTCGACTACTTCTGCGCGAACGGCATGCGGGACGCCGCCCAGGCCCGAAAGCGCCTGCTCGTCGTCCTCAGCGTCTGCACCAACCTCGGCATTCTCGGCTTCTTCAAGTACTGCGACTTCTTCATCACCTCCTTCGCGCGCCTCATCAACGCCTTCGGGATGCACCCGAACATCTCCACGCTGGAGATCGTCCTGCCCGTCGGCATCAGCTTCTACACGTTCCAGTCCATGGCCTACACCATCGACGTCTATCGCGGGCGGTTCGAGCCCCGGCGCAACTTTCTGACCTTCGCGCTCTACGTCTCGTTCTTCCCTCAGCTCGTCGCCGGCCCCATCGAGCGCGCCGGCCACATGCTGCCCCAGTTCGAGAGGACCCGCACCGTCACCCTCAAGGCCGTCAAGTCCGGCGCGTATCTCATTCTTCTGGGACTCGTTCGCAAGATGGCCATCGCCGACTACGTCGCGCCGATCGCCGACGACATCTTCGCCAATCCCGCCGACTACGGATCGGCCGCGCTCTTCACCGGACTGGCGCTCTTCGCACTCCAGGTCTACGGCGACTTCGCCGGATACTCCGACATCGCGCGCGGCGTCAGCCGCCTCTTCGGCATCGAGCTCATGGAGAACTTCCGCCAGCCCTACTTCTCCACCAGCATCACCGACTTCTGGCGCTACTGGCACATCTCGCTTTCGACCTGGCTGCGCGACTATCTCTACATTCCGCTGGGAGGAAGCCGCGGCAGCCGGCTCTTCAACTACCGGAACCTGATGCTGACGATGGTGCTCGGAGGGTTGTGGCACGGCGCGGCGTGGACGTACATCGCGTTCGGGTTCATGCAGGGCATCGGTCTGGTGGGCCACAAGATGTTCCTCGACGCGTTCGGCAAGCCCGAGAAGCCCTGGCGGCGCAGCGTTCCCTGGGCCGTGGTTTCCTGGACCGTGACGATGGGCTTCACGCTGCTCTCCTTCGTCTTCCTGCGATCCCAGGGCAACAGCGCCGCCATCGAGTACTTCATCGGCATCTTCTCCGGCCGCGGCGGAGAGACCGTCACGTGGGCCGCGCTGATCTTCCCCCTCGTCGTCACCGTCCTGATCGACATACCGATCCGCCTGAAGGAGGACCACGAGGCCGTTCTCAAGTGGCCGTGGTACCTTCAGGAAACGGTCGTCGTCGCGATGGTGATTCTGATTCTCTACACCTACCAGTCCGCCGCGATTCCCTTCATCTACTTTCAGTTCTGAGGCGTCTGCGGAAGAAGCGGCATCAGCCACTTCTCCACATGGTCGGCGAAGAGCCGGTGTCCGTAGGCGTTGGGATGGCCGTCGAACTGGTGGAGAATCCTGGGCCGTCCCTCGGTTTCGTACTCCGGCGTCAGGAGATCGTTCAGCCGCAGGAACGGCACGCCGTTTCGGTCGCCCCACGCCGCCAGCGCCTCCTCGTGGTACGTTGCCATGTCGCGGCAGCCGCTTTCCGGCATGATGCGCTGCTCGCAGCTCGCCTGCGTCGCGTACAGCGGAACGCCGAGACGCGCGCATTCCGCCGCGATCGCGTCGAGATACGCCTCCGTGCGCGCCCACGCGGTCTCGAAGTCCACCGGGTCCAGGCAGCCCGGCGCGGGGGGGACGCCTTCGAGCGGCACGCCCGTGAGCTTTTGGCCGAGGCGCCGTTCGTAGACTTCCTTCGCGAGGCCGCCCGGTCCGCCCGGGAACGCCCCGAACCACGCGCGCCGGACGATCGCGTCGAGGACGTACTCCGGACCGTCGGAGGGAATCCCGCCCTCCTCGATCCGCTTCGCGTACTCGCGGTGGACGGCGGTCTTCAGCTCCGCCTCGCGGCCCACGTCGTCGTACATGTCGTTGCTGTGGAAGAAGAGCAGAACCGCGTCCGGCCGGAAGTGCATGTAGCGGTCCCAGTTCGCCGCCATGTGCACGGGCGACGAGCCCTGGATCCCGAAGTTCAGCACCTCCCACCCGTCGTCGTCGAGACGCCGGTCGAGAACCGTCGCGAAGACGTCCTCGTGGGACACGAACGCGCCCTCCATCATGGAGTCGCCGATCACCGCCAGACGCCGGACGCCCGGCACCGGTTCGACCGCGAATTCCGGCCCGCGGAATCCGTACGAGTTGATGGAATAGCCAGCCGCCATGTCCAGCCGCGCCTGCGTGTATCGGACGTTCGGCTTGTGCGTATGGATGTAGGGCAGGGTCTTGATGGCGTACTCGTGCTCTGTGAACGGGTCCTGCCGGGCGGGCGGCGGAATCGCCCACGGGTTCTCGTAGACCCCCGGAATGCGGAGCACCGCCTCCGCCGCCACCAGCACCGCCACCAGCACCAGCCCGCGGGTCAGCAGCCACGCCGCAAGGGCGGAGGGTCGGAGCCGGAAACGGGGGGCGTTGGATTCCATCGCGGCAAGCTATCTGGCTTGCCCGCCGCGCGACCGCAACGGACAAAGCGCACACCACAGACGCTATCCCCGGAGGGGCGCCGCTCTGAGCTTCATCGAGTACTTCGGGGCCCTGTTTCGGCTCTTTCTCGGCGCGCGGGAGAACCCTCTCGTCGTGCACGGCAAGCCTTGGCGCCAGCGCGGCTTTCCGCGCCTCTTCTTCTGGCTCCAGATTCTGGCGATGCTCGCGTATCCCGGGTGGTTGGCTTGGCGGTTCTCCGCCGGGCAGCGCAGTGTCGAACTGATCGGCTTCACCTGGGTGATGGGGCTCCTGTTCTACTTCCCTCCCGTGACGATCGCCGTCAACCTGCTCGTCTATTCCGCCGGATGGTCCAGGCCGGACCGCCTCGAAGAGCTTTGGCTGACGCCGTTATCCAGCCGCGAAGTCGCCTTCGGCGCCGCGTTCTGGGGAGTCGTCGCGGGACTGATTCTGCCGGCCTCCACGATTCTCGGTGTGATCGTCGGCGTCGTGGCCGACCCGGCGCGGTGGCTTTGGCCGCAATACGGAACCCACTATCTCGGTCTTGTTCTTCTGGTGGTGGCGGTTTCCGCGACGATCGCTTCCGCCGCGCTGACCGTCGGGCACTGGTACAACTTCCAGACGCACCGGTGGCGCGTCCCGTTCGTGGGAGCCCTCTCGACGGTTTGCGTCGGAGGCTGGTTCCTGGCCGGAGGCTTCCTGCTCGTCTTGTTCTTCGACGACTCATTCGATGTCGGCGAAGAAGCCCTCTTCCTCCTTGTCCCCGCCATGATGGGCGTCGTGGCCATCCTCGGCACGGTGTGGAACGCAGGCGCTCTCGCCCCCACGAAATTCTGGTCGCCGGTCTTTCGGGAAAGCGCCGAAGAACTCGTCATCATCTGGGCGGGCCGTCCCATGCGCAGGAACCGCGCGCTCAAGAAGGCGGCCCGCGCCACCTTGGGCACCTGGGTACCCCGCCGTCTGGCGCGGCAGACGGCTGTCCTGCTCTGCGTCGCGTTGGCGATGATCGACATCAGTGCGCTGACCGGTGACTTCGACGCAAGCAGCGGGTTCTCCGGGTTCGGCGACGAGTTCAATATCTCCCACTTTCTCGCGAGAGCGTGGAACATGCACTCGCTGACTCTGTTCCTGACCATCAGCATGATCGTGAACGCGATCCTCGAGTTCCGCCAGCGGGGGGACCTGGCTGCCGTGATCGTGCCCGGCCG
The DNA here is from genome assembly GCA_021772755.1 of Candidatus Sumerlaeota bacterium. GTDB lineage: Bacteria > Sumerlaeota > Sumerlaeia > SLMS01 > JAHLLQ01 > JAJFLJ01. Next base: position 621 of record JAJFLJ010000121.1, on the reverse strand, counting down.
GTTGCTCGCTTCGCTTCTTCGCCGACATGCCGTCGCCATGTTCGTATTCATCGTTCTCTTCGTGCTGGGAGGCGTCTATTCGGTTTGGATGGAGGGACTGAGGGGCGACCCTCTGGGCCTCCTATTCGTCGGCTTCTCCATCTGCGTCCTCGTAGCGATGGTCGCGTTCAGCTTCCTCGGCTTGCTTGCCTTCATCCTTTCGAGGCGACGGTGGCGTCTTCGGTTGGCGGCGTGGAGCGTTTTCGTTATCTGCTCGCTTCTCTTCTATGCCACCAAGAGGAGCAACTCCGAGTTCTTCTGGCATATCTCCTTGGAGTCCGGCTTCGAACCGTTCTTTGTCCTGCTTCCAATTTGGGTGGCCGGCAGCCTCGCCCTCCTCGCCCCCCAGGCCCTGCATTCGCGCTCCATCAGCATCCTCCGGGCCTCCGGCTACGAGGCATCCCCCGGGCGAATCGAGCGCGCCGCGCGCCCCGAAAGAACTGCACCCCCGGCACCGGATTGACCATGAACTCCGGCTTGCCCGCCGCGCGACCGCAACGGACAAAGCGCACACCACAGACGCTATCTCCGGAGGGGCGCCGTTCTGAGTTTCATCGGGTTCTTCCAGACCATCTTCCAGCT
>JAJFLJ010000013.1 GCA_021772755.1 Candidatus Sumerlaeota bacterium | reverse complement strand
CATCCGGCGTATTCACTTCGAGCGACAGAGTCGATTCCTGGCCTCTGAGGCGAAGATTCGCGATTCGCCGTCGCACGCCGATCCGCGATCCGTCCAGGCCCTCGCCGCGAACCGCCTCGCACGCGTCGCGCTCCAGCTCCGCGAGAATGCCCGGCAGTTCCGTCAGCACGTCCGGCAGGTCTCTCAGAATCTGCCGCTCCGCGAACCGCTCGATCAGCGCGTTCATCAGCCCGTACGCGCTCAGCAGACTCGCGTCGCCCGGCACGATGATCGTTCCGATGCCGAGAAGCCCGGCGATCGCGCAGGCGTGCTGTCCGCCCGCGCCGCCGAAGGAAACCAGCGCGTACTCCGCGGGGTCGCATCCCTCGCCCACGGAAATGCGGTTGATCGCATCCGCCATGCGCTCGTTGGCGAGTTGCAGAAAGCCCTCCAGCAGACGATGCCGTTCCATCCTCCGGCCGGTATCGCGCTCGATCGCATCGAGGACATCGTCTGCGCGGCGGTTCGCGGTCGCATGATCGATGGGAATCTCGAACTCGCGGTCGTACACGCGCCCCAGCAGGAGGTTCACGTCGGTCACGGTCAGCGGACCGCCGGCGCCATAGCACGCCGGCCCCGGATCGGCACCCGCGCTTTCCGGCCCCACGAACAGCTGCCCGCTGCGGAAGCCGCAGATGCTTCCGCCTCCGGCCGCGACCGTTTCGATGGCGAGAGCCGGCGCGAGAAGATGGGCGTTTCCGACGCGGTGTTCGAACACGTAGACGTAGTCCCCCTCGAAGCGCGAAACGTCCGTGCTCGTTCCTCCCATGTCGAACGCGATCGCGCGTTCGTATCCCGTTCGCCTCGCCACCGTCGCCGTCCCCACGACGCCTCCGGCGGGTCCGCTCAGCAGACTGTCCTTCGCGTGGAAACCGTCCGGCGACTGCAGACCGCCGGCGCTCGTCATGACGTGCAGTCGCCGCAGCGACTCCTTTCCCGCCTGCGCGCGCACGTTGCCGAGATACCGCTCGATGACCGGACCGAGGTACGCGTCCGCCACCGCCGTCTGCGCGCGCGGCAGCAAGCGGATGGAAGGCGAGAGATCGCCGGAGCAGGAAACCCGGCGAAAGCCGCGCGCCAGCAGCCAGTCCCGCAGCCGGTGCTCGTGAACCGGATTCAGATATCCGTGCATCAGGGCCACCGCCGCGACGTTCACTCCGGCGGCAAGCGACTCGTCGCACGCCGCTTCGAGCGACTCCGTCGAAAGCTCTTCGAGAACCGCACCGCGCGCATCGAGGCGCTCCACGACCTCGATCGCCTGCGCGTAGAGCTGCTTCGGTTTTTCGATGTCGAGCGCGAACAGCTCGGGCCGCGCCTGCGTTCCGATCTCCAGCAGGTCGCGAAACCCCTTTGTGATGAAGAGCGCCGGCGGGACGCCCTTTCCCTCCAGCAGCGCGTTCGTCCCGCGCGTCGTGGCGAGTCGCATCTCCACCGGCGGCAGGGGATGGCCGAAGGGCGTTCCGGTGATCAGGCGCGCGGCGAGGATCGGCGCCTCCTCGCCGCTCAGGACCTCGAAGGAGGAGCCGGGCGCGAACCCTTCGGAGGGCGTCTCGGAAAGCGTGAGCACCGACGCGTGGGCGTCGAATCGCTCGATTCGCGTTCCCGGTTCGCCCGAACCCAGCGGGCGAATGGCGCAGCCGCGAACGAAGTCGTCCGGCGCGTCCCAGCGCTGTGAAATCTCCAGCGTTGCGGGTCCGGTCCGCCGCAGCACGGCGCCGCGCAGCGAACTGCTGCTCAGCACCTTCGCCCGGCGTCGTTCGCCGTTGGGTGCCGTCGCGATACAGTCGGTGAACGTGCCGCCCGTATCGACGCAGATGCGCCAGGGCTTGCCGGTCGGTTCCATACCCGTCTCAGTTCGAAATGTTGACGATCACCCGCCGCGTTCCCCTGTGGCGGCGGTGTTCCCACACGTAGATTCCCTGCCATGTGCCGAGGGCAAGCCGTCCCTCCACGATCGGAATGGAAAGCGACGCCGCCGTCAGCGCCGCCTTGATGTGCGACGGCATGTCGTCGGGGCCTTCCATCGTGTGGGTAAAGGCCGGGTCGTTCTCGGGGACCAGACGGTTCAGCCAGTTCTCCAGGTCCGCGCGGGCGCTGGGGTCGGCATTCTCCTGAATCGTCAGGCTCGCCGACGTGTGCTGGATGAAGACCGTGCACAAGCCGTCCGCGACGCCCGCCTGGCGGACGACTGCGGAGACTTCCCCCGTGATTTCATGGAGTCCCTGGCCGGGAACCGGAACGGAGATCGTCGCGTTCATGGCCCGGGGCGAACCTCAGGCCGAAAGCCGCTTCAGATCGCGGAACCCGATCATCTGCTCGGTTTCCTCGTCCCACAGCGACAGCCGGAACAGCTTCCACGTGTCCGCAAGGGTGATGCGCCGCGCCTGCTGCAGCTTCTCGTTCGACCTCAGACAGGCTTCCAGCTTGTAGTTCGGAATCTGGCTGTTGAGATGGTGCACGTGGTGGATGCCGATGTTCGCCGTCACCCACTGCAGCGGGCGCGGAAGCACGAAGTGCGAACTGCCGAAGACCGCGGCGTCGAAGTAGTCCCAGTTCTCGTGCCGGTGCCAGTACGTGTCCTCGAACTGGTGCTGCACGTAGAACAGATACACACCCAGCGAACAGGCAATCAGCGTCGTCGGCACCTGAATCAGCAGAAACGTGTCGAGTCCGATCGTATACGTGGCGATTGCGAAGATCGCGGCCAGGCAGAGGTTCGTCTTCCATACGCTCGTCCACGCGCCCTTCCACGAACGGGGCAGGTCCCACGGATAGCGGTGCTTGATGAGAAAGAAGAACGCCGGACCGATCCCCAACAGCGTAAGCGGGTGCCTGTACAGCCGGTAGAGGAACCGGCCGCGTTTCGACATCGCCCGGTACTCGCGAAGCGTAATCGTGTGGATGTCGCCGAACCCGCGGAAATCCAGGTCCCCGGAATGGGAATGGTGATACGCGTGGGACTGGCGCCACGCCCCGTAGGGCGTCAGCGTCACCACGCCGATCCAGAATCCGACGATGTCGCGCGCTTTCTTCGACTTGAAATACGAGCCATGCCCGCAGTCGTGCTGGATCATGAACAGACGCATGACGAACGCCGCCGTCGGCACCGCCAGCGCCAGCGTCAGCAGATAGCTCACTTCCAGGCTGAAGAACATCGCGATCCAGCAGCCCAGGAACAGGCCTGCGGACGTAAGCAGCTGAAGAACGCTCTTCTTCGTGTCGGGGCCCTTGAAGGGCGCCGCGACCTCGTTCCAGTATCGGGCGGGTTTGTGGCCGTGCGAGGCGGAAAGCGCTGTTTCGTCGAGACTTGGATCGACGGGCTCGGCTACGGTCATATTCGGGAATCTCTCTTTTCCAGCTTCGGGAGGGAAACGGGCGCGGTGCGAAGCTGGCACCGAACCCGACAGCAGGGATGTGGCCGCACGGAACCAACCGGCGGCTGGCGGGAATCCAAGACGATACCGTCGAAGGACGGCAAGCGCTCTTTGCACGAACCGTGCCCCCGAACCCTCTCTCTCCGCCCATAAACCGTCTATCCTCAGACGATCCGGAGGCTTGGGCTTGCTTTCCAGAGCGGCGGATGGTCGAAAACGGGGAATCGAGGTTGGCCCGCCAGACCACGGCGCCAGCCCGCCATGCCCCGGAAGTTCGGACTCGTTCATGAAAGTCGGCCTCTACCTCGCCTGTCATCCCGGTGTCTTCGACGACTGGAACTACAGTCTCCCGCCGCTCGGGCCGGCCTATCTCGCCGCCTATGCCCGCCAGAAGGTCGCCGGCGTCGAGTTCGTCGTTCGCCGCCATCTCAGCGACCTCATCGCCGAGAAGCCCGATCTCGTCGGCATCACGTTCACGACCTACAGCGCGGGCGTCGCCGTCCAGGACGCCCGCCGCATCAAGGACGAACTCGGCATCCCCGTCATCTGCGGCGGCTCCCACGCCTCCACCCTTCCCACCATTCTCGACCCGGTGTGGGACTGCGCCGTCATGGGCGAGGGCGAGGAAACCTTCGCCGAACTCCTCCAGCTCTTCAAGGATCGCGGGCGCTTCGACTCCTCCGACCTCGCGAAGGTCCAGGGCCTCCTCGTACACGGCGAGGACGGCAAACCCCACAGAACCCAGGCCCGTCCCGCCATCCAGGATCTCGATTCCATCCCCTATCCCGACCGCGACATGATGTACCAGACGGGGACGGACAACCAGTGGGGCAGCTTCACCAACGAGGTCCAGATTCTCACCAGCCGCGGCTGCCCCTACGACTGCTCCTTCTGCTCCACCGTCAAGCACTGGGGCACGCGCTACCGCTTTCCCTCCACCGACTACGTCGTCGGCGAAATCGAGCAGATTCGCACGAAGTACGACCCGGGCCTCATCAACATCTACGACGACCTCTTCGTGGTCCGCCGGGACCGCGTCATCGACATCCTCCGCGAGGTTCGCCGCCGCGGCCTCCACAAGGGGACCCACTTCACGGCCTTCGTGCGCTCCAACCTCCTCGACGAGGAGGTCATGGAGGAATTCGCCAAGACCAACTTCGACTACCTCAATATCGGCCTCGAGTCCGGCTCCGACGCCACCCTCAAGACCTTCAACAAGCAGGCCTCCAGCCGCGAGAAGAACGAACACGCCATCCGTCTCGGCCGCCAGGTCGGGGTCAAGTTCGCCTCCTGCTTCATCCTCGGCGCGCCCAACGAAACCCGCCGCGACATCCTCGACACCTTCGACTTCGTCCAGAACAACATGGACGCCATCTACTACGCCGAATTCGTCCCCCTCACCGTCTTCCCCAGCACCCAGTTCTGGCACCAGGCGAAGACCAAGCTCGGCGTCACCGACGAATACCTTCTGAACAGCGTGATGCTCACCGACGAGGACGTCGAGGACGACCGCCAGTACATGATGGACAAGTGGGTCTACCTCAACGAGGAGAACATCCCCCGCGAGGAGTTCTTCACCTACCTCAAGCTCGGCGTGAACCTGGGACAGGCCACCTGGAAGTTCCAGCAGATGAAGAAGCAGTTCGAGGCCGCCGCCGCCAACGCCTCCAACGTCGATCACGCCGCCGCCAACATCCCCTTCTCCGACCTGATCGGAGCCAAGGTCAAACGCCGCCTTCGCAAGATCATGCCCATGGGCGACCGCTACCACGCCTGGGACGACGTCACCGCCAAGGAACGCGCCGAAGGCGTCTCCGTCTGCTAGCCCCTGCCTGCGGAGCCTGAAGGCAGGACCGGAGACATCGCTTCGGCCGTCTACGCCGCCGTGTCGCTGAGGCTGAGAGGCTGGCCGCGGCGGTAGAGTCGTCCGCCGTTGAGGCGCGAGGCGCGCCACGCGAGCACGCGGGTGGCGAAGGTGTCGCGGGCAAGGACGAGGCAGTGGTCCTCCATGTCGATCCACTCGGCGAGACGGGCGCAGTCGTCGGCATCGAGAGCGACTCCGCCGGACGGGCGGGCGATCATCAGAAACGCCGGCTTGTCGGGAAAGTTGCGCACATCGATTCGGGCGAGCCACGCCTCTTCGAGTTCGTCGACGTCGTTGAGGCGCGCGAGAAGACCCGCGAGCGTGTGGCGCGAAAGTCCGTGGGGCAGCAGGGGGGCGGACCACGCGACGTCGGTTCGTTCGTCGATGGCGTCGGCGACGCGAAGCGCGGCGATGGCGGCGCGTTCCTCGTAGGGAGCCGCCTCGCGGTGCCGGCCGGCGCGGTAGAGAAAGTGGCAGACGATACGGCATCCGTCGGCGACGAGGAAGGGATCGGCCTCCATCGCGAACTCGATATAGGGAATGCCGCTCTCCTCCTGCTCCTCGATGAGGATTCTGCCGAAGGCGAAGTTGGCGCGCGGCTCGTCGCGAGAGTCCTCCAGATAGCGCAGGAAGAGGCCGAAGGCTTCGCGGCGGCCCTGGAATTCCTCGGCGAGTCTCGCCATGCGCCAGAGCTCCGCGCCGGCGACGCCCTGGCGGTCGTCCTTGCGCCGCAGATCGTGGAGCAGCGACTCGCGCAGGACGGCGTCGCGGTATTCGTTCAGCCATCCGGGCGCGACGCGGTGTTTCCAGGAAGCGCTCAGGAGCCAGACGAGTTCCTCGCCGCGGTCGCCGAGGAAGTACTCCGCGGCGGTGGTGCGGGGCGGGGCGGGCAGGAGGCCGAACTCGTCGACGACGCGTTCTTCGACGATGCCGAGCGCACGGAGCCGCTGGAGGAGAGTGGGGTGCGTGCTGCGCGGGTCGGGGCGTTCGGCAAGCGCCTGGCGCAGGTGCCCGGCGGCGGCGTTCTCCGGGACGGGCGCGGAGAGGAAGTCCTTGAGACGCGCGTGAAAGTCGTCGGGCGGGCGCGGGTCGCGCGTCATCGCCGCGTTCAGCGCGGGATAGAAGTCGTGCTTCAGCATGCGGGCGCGAATCTCGGTCATGGCCAGGCTGTCGGCGCGCGTCTTGCGGCCGACGGCTTCGCACGCCAGGCGGTCGGCTTCGAGTTCGATGGATTCGAGGAGGACGTGGGAGTACTCTTGCAGGCGTGCGCAGTACCAGCGGGCGAAGGGCGCGATCGAAATGTCGTCGGTGAATTCCGCGATGGACTGCCACTTGAGGTTCCACCCGTAGAGCCAGGCGGCGAAGCGGTTGAGGCGGCCGGAAAGGTGGCCGATCTCGTGGGCGAGGATCGCGTCGAAGTGCTCGGGTCCCGTCGCGTGCAGCAGAGGCAGGCCGATTTCCAGGTAGGTGCGCTTCCCGGCGACGCCGGAGAGTTTAGGCACGGTGGTGACGGCCGCGTTGAATTCCTCGGTGAGGAGAACGCGCTGCATG
>JAJFLJ010000120.1 GCA_021772755.1 Candidatus Sumerlaeota bacterium | reverse complement strand
GTCGGCTTCGACCTCGAAGGTCTGCGCGGAACCGCCGAGCGCCAGCGGCTTCACCGTTCCGCGCCCCAGCGGCTGGTCCTGGGGGGGGAATCCCTCCGCAAGGGCGGGATCCACCAGGATCGTGCGTTCGGCGCGGGCGGGTTCGCGCTGCCACCAGTTGTCGAGAATGGGACGCGGTTCGTCGGTGGCGTGCCATTGCGCGGCGAGATGGAAGCGCGGTGCGGTTCGGAGGAGCTCGACGATGGCGAAGTCCTGCGTTTCGGCGAGGATGCGCCAGTCGGTGCCGTCGCGGCGGTGCAGCGAATCGCGCTGTTCGGGCGTGAACGTTCCGAGATCGAAGGAGACGTGGGACACGGCGAAGGCTTCGAGGACGGAGGGCTCGGCGAAGAACTCGTCGCGGAGCCAGATGCCGCCGTCGCCGGATATCTTCGGGTAGTGGCCCATCTCGCGGTGAACGAGGGGGCAGTAGCCGTCGAGCGAGCGGTAGCCGCGAAAGAGCGCGGTACTATGCGGCATCGTTTCTGCGCGGTGGGGCGCTTCGCGCATGCGGAAGGTGAAATGCCGCACGACGTCGGAGGGCGGCGCGGCCGCGAGCGTGGGAGGCGGGTCGCCGTACAGCTCCAGTGGGTCCATGCTGGCGATGGAGACGTTCGGCGCGAGCGTGCGGTACTGGACGGTGCAGGCGATGGCGACGATGGCGGCGGCGGGGAGCATCGCTCCGCGCCGCGCGCAGACGCAGACCAGGCAAACGGCGGCGACCGTGAAATGCGTCGCCGCGGCTCCGGCGAGGAGTCTGTCGAACGTGTCCGCTTCGCCTCCAAATGCGAGAACGACTGCGGAGACGATCGCGCCGAAGAGAACGACGCCGCCCGTCGCAAGCGCGGTCCGCCGCGGGATGGAGACTCCCGCAAGGGCATGAATGCCCGACGCGGCACCCACGCACGCGAGCGTCGTCGAGAGCCAGAGCCAGCGCGCGGGAATGCGGAAGAGCCCGAAGGGCGGAACCTCGAAGAGGGCTTCGTAGCCGGGGAGGTGACTGCCCAGGGCGAACATCCAGGCGACGACGATCCCCGCCAGCAGAGCGGCCATTCGGCGCACGCGGGGCGACTTGCGCCGCCGCAGCAGCCAGGCGGGCAGCGCGATGGCGCACAGCGACCATGCCGCGAGATTGATGGTGATGACGATCTCGCCGGCATAGCCCTCGCCGGTCCAGTCCTTCAGCGGAAGGCCGTACGCTTCGGGATTCAGGAAGAGCAGACTGTAGCCGGGGGCGAAGCCCGACATGATCCACTGTTCGACGGTGACGTTGGGGCGCACGGTATTGTCGAGGATTCCGCTGGCACTCAGGACGAGCGGCGCGACGAGCATCGCGGCGACGATACCGCCGCCGGCGGAGACGAGCGTTCGTTTCGCGAAGAGCTTCGTGGGCGAGGCGGCGGAAATCCAGTCGAAGAAGAGCCAGAACAGCGTGAAGAGCGTGATCTGCGGATATCCGCTGGCGACCTGCAGCGCCAGGATCGCGGCCAGACAGGTCGCGCGGGAGAGCTTCGGGCAGCGCCGGATGCGCCACGCCGCCCACGCCACCCACGGGCCGATCATGGCGGCTTCGCGCATGGCGACATGGCTCGTGTGCATCAGGCCGAACGTTCCCGCAGCGAAGAAGACGGCTCCGCAAAACGAGGCGAACCGGCAAAGCCGGCGACCGCGAAGATACGCCAGCATCCCGAGCCCGCCGACGACCGTGTGCAGCACCGCGAGCCAGTTCGCCACCAGCGGACCGAAGGGAACGTAGAGCCAGTTCGGCGGATAGAGAACGCCGGTGTAGCCGATGGAAAGCACGGGCATTCCGCCGAAGACGCGTTCGGTGAAGAGGGGAATCTCTCCGTCGCGAATCAGGCGCGCGGCCTCCACCCGCCACGGGATGTATTCGGCGACGCGTTCGTCCCAGACCAGACGGCCGGCGAGGGTCTCGGGGAACTGCGCCAACCCCATCGACAGGAAGACCGCCGCCGATGCGGCGTAGAAGACCCAGGGACGTCGAAGAAGGGCGGCGCGCATGGGGAGAGACCACCGGCTGCGGGGCGGGGGCGCGAGGGGGAATCGCGCCGAAGGCTAGAGCACCAGCAGCAAAAGGCCCCCGGCGAGCGCACCGATGACCATGCCCAGGACCTGGATGGCGGCGAGTTCCCGGCGGCCGACTTCGTCGACCATCGCCTCCACCGCCGCGGGGTCCATGTCCAGGACCTGGCGCTCGACGATGTCGGCGACGGGGAAACTCTCGACGATGCGCATCTGCAGCGCATTGACGCGGGCGCGAACGGCGGGGCGAAGCTGGCCGTCTTCGGGGTCGAAGAGCGCGTCGGGAACGCGTTCGATCATCTCGTCGAGAGCCTGCTCGACGGCCTGCCAGGCACCGGGGGAATCCGCCATGCGGCCGACGCGTTCGGCCAGGACGTTGACGCCCTCCTCTTCGACCCAGTCCAGCACCCGGTCGAGAATGGCGCGGCGGGCGTCGGCGACGAACTCCGCCGCATCCGCCTCGTGGAGGCGCTCCATCACGGAACCGGCGGCATCGACCAGGATGTTGGCGAGGTCCTCGGTGGCTTCCTCCGACTTGAGCGTGTCGGCGATTCCGCGGCGAAGGTCGTCCCAGTCGATGACGAACTGCTCGGCCAGGAACCCGCGCACGGGATGGCGCTCGCGATAGCGGAAGAACTGCTCGCGGATGGCCTCCATGATCTGGGTCATGACGCCTTCGCCGGAGGTCTGGCGGATGATCCATTTCGCCAGGGCGCGGCGCATTTCGCGGTTGGCGGCGAAGCGGTGCACGGCGGCGCGCATCCACTGGAGAATTCGGTCGGGGGTGAGGTGGTCGTCGATGGCCTGCTCGATGGCGGCGCGCAGTTCGGGTCTGAGGCGTCGGACGAGAGAGGGGCCGCGCTCGCGCAACCCGCGCGCGATGGCGCGCGTCAGGAGTTCGCGCGTTTCGGGGCGGGCCAGCACGAGCTCGAGTTCGTCGCGCAGGGCGCGGCCAAGAGGCGCGCGGAGCTTCTCGTCGTTCAGGCTGTCGACGATGGCGTCGGGCCGGAGCAGGCGCTCGGCGGCGACGCGGCCCAGAGCGCGGGCGAGGCGGCCCTGCTCGCGGGGGAGCAGCCCCTGGGGCCAGAAGAGAAGCCAGGGATGCGGGTCGCGGGGGCGAAAGAGCATCTTGATAGCGAGCCAGTTGGTGCCGAAGCCGATGCCGCCGCTGACCAGCAGGATGACGGCGGCGCGCATCCAGGGCGCGGGGGCGGGAACCCCGGGAACGAGCCGCGCGGCGCCGAGCCACGCGATCCCGGCGAGGGAAAGAACGGCGAGGACCGTGCAGGCGCGAAGCATCCATTGCAGCGAGCCACTGGCGGCGCTGCGGTCGGTGGATGTGCTGGAGGAGGCTTCGGGGACTTGCGGATCAGCTGGTGTCGTCATTGGCCCGCTCCATGTCGGGCACGAAGCGAACCAGAATGATGGTGATGTTGTCGAGGCCGCCGGAGGCGTTGGCGGCCCGGATCATGGCGCGGATGGCGTCCTCGAGGTCGGTGTGATCCAGGATGATCTTCTCCAGCTCGCGGTCGTCCACCATGCCGGAGAGTCCGTCGCTGCACAGCATGAAGACGTCGCCCGCCTGGACATCGTGCGAGATGACATCGACATCGACCTCGAGCTTGTTGCCCAGGGCCCGGGTGATGACGTTCTTCCAGCGGTGGTTCTTGGCCTCTTCGGGCGTGATGATGTTCTTCTGCAACTGCTCGGAGACCCAGGAATGGTCGAGAGTGAGCTGGTTGAGGGCGCCGTTGCGCAGCAGGTAGGCGCGGGAATCGCCCACGTGGGCGAGAATGGCGCGGGAGCTTTCCGGGTCCATCATCAGCGTGACCAGGGTGGTCCCCATGCCGCTGTATTCCTGGTGCTCGAGGGAGAGATTGCAGACGTCGCGGTTGGCGAGCTTGATGGAGGTGCTGATGCGGTTCTCGCTGGGCGTGCGGTTGGGGTCGGGGGGAAAGGGCCATGTGAAGTCCTCGCCCTCGACGCGGCGAAGGAACTCGACGATGGACTCGATGGCCTGGCGGCTGGCGACCTCGCCGGCGTTGTGGCCCCCCATGCCGTCGGCGACGATGAACAGACCCATGTCGGGAACGACGGAGAGACTGTCCTCGTTGTGACCGCGCTTGAGACCGCGGTCGCTGAGTCCCGCGCACTGGAGAACGAGGCCGGTGGTTGTCGTCGTCATCGGTTGCCGCCTTCGGAGGGGCCGCAGCCCGCGAAAGAAAGTCGAAATGCCTCCGTATCGTCTCCTCATGGGAGGGCGATTCGGACGCCAAGCGCAAGACGAAGTTGGCAGCGACGAATAGCCGCGGGGCTTCGCCGTTGACAGCGAGCAGGGCGGCGCCGAGCGTTCCGGCTCTTCCGCAGGGGAGTAGTTCAGCTGGTAGAACGCGGGCCTTTGGAGCCCGATGTCGCAGGTTCGAGCCCTGCCTCCCCTGCCAGTTTTCCTCGCCGCCGCAACCGGGCCGCACACGGCCGCAGGGCTCGTCCAACTCCCGTTGACCGCCCGGGTTTTCGCCCCGAACGTGCCGCCGTCCCCATTTGCGGGAGGCGTCCCCATGAGCAAGAGCACCCTGAGAATCGAAGTCGAGCGCCTGTTGAAGGGCCCGATCGAGCGGGACTTCGAGTTCGCGCCGGCCGAGTTCGATCTCCTCGACGATCCGGAATTCCGCTTCGACCGCCCCATCCGGGGGTCGGTGACCGCAAGGCTCGCCGGGCCCTACAACGTCCTTCTGACGGGCAGGATGACGACGACGACGCGGGTGGACTGCGTTCGCTGTCTGCATCCGATGGAGATTCCCCTGGACGTGACCTTTCAGACGGTCTTCCTGCCGAAGTCGCAGGAGGAGGACTATCCGGACGATCCGGAGGACGAGGAGCGGCAGTTCTATACGGGCGACATCCTCGACCCGACGGAGCACCTCCGCGAGGAGCTGATGCTGGCGCTGCCGGACCTGCCCTCGTGCGAGTACGAGTCGCTGCGGGAATGCCCGCACGGGCGAGAGCTGGGGGAGGCGATCGCGGGCGGTGCGTCGGCGAAGCCGGCGGAGGAGCCCCTTCCGAATTCCTGGCAGGCCCAGATCGCGCGATTGCGCCGCGACCTGGGATCGTGAACGCGCGACCGGCGTCGCCATGATTCAACTGCGCCACGTCAGCAAGCGGTTCCGGCTTTACGACGGACCGCGCCAGCGTCTGATGGCGTGGTTCGGCATGTCCGGCGGCGCCCGCGACTTCTGGGCGCTGAGGGACGTGACGCTGAACGTTCCGGAGGGCCGCACCGTCGGCATCGTGGGGCCGAACGGCGCGGGGAAATCCACGCTGCTGAAGCTGATCGCCGGAACGCTGATTCCCACGGAGGGCTCGATCGACGTGCAGGGACGCGTCGCCGCGCTCCTGGAACTCGGCACGGGATTCCACCCGGAGTTCACCGGCCGCCAGAACATTCACGTCAACGGACGGCTTCTCGGTCTGAGTTCGGAGGAACTGGCGGCGGCGGAGCGCGACATCGTCGCGTTTTCCGAACTGGGGCCCTTCATCGACCAGCCCATCCGCACGTATTCGTCGGGAATGGTGGTTCGCCTGGGATTCTCGATCGCGGCGGCGTCGCGGCCCGACGTGCTGATCGTGGACGAAGCGCTCTCCGTGGGGGACGCGCGCTTTTCGCAGAAGTGCATCCGGCGCATGAAGGACTTTCGCGAGTCGGGCTGCACGATCCTCTTCGTCAGCCACGACGCGAACGCCGTGTCGGCGCTCTGCGACGAAGCGGTGCTGCTCGATCGCGGGGGCGTGGTGTCGCGCGGCCCCGCCCAGGACGTGCTGGAGCAGTACGGCGCGCTGCTGGCCGCGAAGGGCGAGGGGAACGTCGAGATGGCGGTGCAATGGACCGCCGACGGACGCGCCGGAACGGACGCGCCGAAGCGGTCGGGGACGTTTCACGCCCTGGTGGCGAAGGTCGCGCTGCTCGACGCGACCGGTCGCGCCGTCGAAAGCGTCGTCGCCGGCGAACACTGCACGATCCGCGTGCGCATCGTGTTCTTCGGGCGCGTGTCGAATCCGACGGCCGGCGTGCTGATTCGCGATCATCTGGGCACAGACGTCTTCGGCACGAACACGGCGCTGATGGGAATGGCGCTGGGGGACTTCGAGCCGGGCGAGTCCGTGGACCTCGACGTGCGAATGCCGCTGACGATCGGCGAGGGCGACTACAGTATCGCCGTCGCCGTGCACCGCGACGAAACGCATCTGGACGAATGCTACGACTGGACGGACCGCGCCGCAGCGTTTCGCGTGGCGGCTCCGCCCGACAAGCGCGGATACGGGCGCGTGCTGCTGAAGCCCGAATGGTCCGCCAGCCGCGCCGCCGAAGCGCGAACGGCGGAGGAGGCGCTCGCAGCCGTGTTTCCGAATCTTCCGAACCCGCTTCTGCCGGGCGAGGTTCTTCCGTCGCCCTTTCTCTCGGGCTTCGGCGCGGTGGAGGGCGGGGAAGAGTGCGCGTTTCGCTGGATGGGCGGGCGCGGCGTGTTCGTCTTTCGACCGGAATCGGACCGCGTTGCCATTGCCGTGGTCACTCCGCCGGAGGACGATGGCGACAAGGCGGTCGCCGCGTCGCTCGCGTGCGTCGGCCTGGGCGATTGCGGACGCGCGGAAATCCAGGGGCGCTACGCCGTGCTGGAGTTCGTGCTCCCGGAAAACGCGATGGGCGTGGCGCGGCTGTTCGAGCTTGCCGTCGATCGCGTGTGGCGCGAAGCAGGCGGCGCGCAGCGCGAGCTCGGACTCGCCGTCTACGCCGTCGCGAGTCTGAAGAAGGGGGAACCCGCACCCGCATGGGACGCTATGACGCGCAGCAAATCATCGGCAACATCGAGCGCCTGCTGAAGGACGGCCCGGAAGCGGTCGGCGAACCGGCCGGTGGCGCGGGATCGCGCCCCGCCGATCCGGCGAGCATTCCGATGCCGCCCACGCTGGCGGTCTTCGAGGAGTCCGTGCTTCCGCCCCTCGGCGAGAACAACGCCGTCGACAAGGTGCAGCCCGGCGGGCGGTTCACGCTGGTCAAGCGCATCTGGCTGCGCCTGCTGCGGCCCCTCGCCGGTCCCCAGGCGGTCGTCAACGCGCAGACGCTGCGGGGATTCGAGATCCTCGCGAACCACATGGACCTCGTACAGAAGCGCATCGTCGCCATCGAGGACCTGCACCGGGATTTCCAGGACGCGGCGTCGGAACGGCTCGCGGTGATCGAGTCCGCGCTGAAGGGCCTGCGCGAACGCGACGAGTGGCTTGTCCGCGAGGTCCAGTCGGGAAACGAGAAGTTCTTTCGCGCGCTCTCCGACGCGGAGGAACTCGCCCGCAGCCGCCAGACGGAAGGCGACGCGGCGCTGGCGGAGGAACGCGCGACGCGCGAGGCGCAGATTCGCGAACGCTTCGCGCAGGCCGAGGCGCTCACCTCCGCCGCGCGCGAAGCCGCCACCAGCCAGGCGAACGCCGTGAACGACCGCTATGCGTGGATCGACGAGGCGTATCGCGCGCTGGAGAAACGCGCCGGCGAAACGGAGGGCGCGCTGCGCGAGGCGAACGCGAAGCTGCTTCAGGCGACGGAGTACCGCGCGATGGTCGCCGACCTGGTCAAGCGCGCCTCCGTTGCCTCTTCCGGCGCCGCGCCCGCCGGGGCGGCACCGCCGCAGCCCGCGCCAACGTCGTCCATCGGACAGGAGCTCGCCGCGCGGGAACTGGAACTCGCTTACTTCCGGTTCCAGCGCCAGTTTCGCGGGGACGAACGGATTCTGCGCGAGCGCCAGTCGCGCTACGTCGATACGATCCGGCGCCATCTCGGCGGGGCGGAGCGTCCCCGCCTGCTGGACCTGGCGTGCGGCGACGGCGTCTTCGTGGAGATCGCCCGGGAAGCGGGTTTCAACGCGCGCGGCATCGATCTCAACTCCTCGATGGTGCGCCTGGCGCGCGAACGCGACGTGCCCGTGGAGGAGGCGGACGCCATCGGACACCTCTCCGCGCAGCCCGACGAGTCCTGGGACGCCATCACGGCGTTCCAGTTCATCGAGCATCTTCCGCCGGACGCGATCATGACGCTTCTCCGCGAGGCGCGGCGCGTTCTGCGGCCCGGCGGCGTCATCGTGCTGGAAACGCTGAATCCCAACACGTTCATGGCCATGAAATGGTTCCACTTCGACCTCTCCCACGAACGCCTGGTCTTTCCCCAGGTACTGGAACTGCTGATGGAAACCGCCGGACTTCTCGTCGCGGAATGGGAGGGCATCAACGCCGTGGCCGAAAGCGACCGACTGCGGCCGCCCGAAGACGGCGCGAACCGGGAGGCCTTCGAGAAGCTGAACGCGCTCCTCTTCGGCCCCCAGGACTACTATATGGTCGGCGCGAAGGGAATGGGAGCGTAGGTTGATAGTTGGTAGTTGATAGTTGGTAAGCTGGTAAGTTGGTAGCGATGCCCCTCGAGGGTGGCTTGGGCGTCCCGCCCAAGCGAACGCACATCCCCCCACAAGCGACGGGCTGTCGGGTTCTCCGCGCGAAATCGGCGATCCGGCTCTCCGACGCCGCTTGCCTTCGGGCGGCGCGAGAGGGCATTGTCCTTCCATCCGAGTCCCGAGGAATCCCGTCCGTGGCGAAACAGAACGAAGAGACAGGCGAACGGCTGATCGATCCGAGAGAGTTCGAGCGGCGGGTGGTGCTGCGCAACCAGCGGCCCGACGATTTCGAGCGCATCGTGGAGCTTCAGCTGGCGTGCTTTCCCGGGATGCAGCCCTGGGAGCGCGCGCAGTTCGACAGCCAGCAGGCGATCTTTCCCGAGGGGCAGTTCTGCGTCGAGGTGGACGGCGAGCTGGCGGCGTCGGCCAGCTGTCTGATCGTGGACTACGATCTGTATTCCGACTGGCACGACTGGAAGTCGATCGCCGACGGCGGATACATCCGGAACCACTGCCCCAAGGGGGACATGCTCTATGGCATCGAGGTCATGGTGCATCCGAAGTTTCGCGGAATGAAGCTCGCGCGGCGGCTGTACGAGGCGCGCAAGGAGCTGTCGCGCCAGCGCAACCTGCGGGGAATCGTGATCGGCGGCCGCATTCCGGGCTATCTGAAGATGAAGGACCGCATGACGGCGCACGAGTACGTCGAGAACGTGCAGGACAAGACGGTCTACGACCAGGTGCTGACCACGCAGCTCTCCAACGGGTTCGAGCTGAAGCAGCTGCTGAAGGACTATATGCCGACCGACGAGGACAGCGGCGGGTGGGCGACGCACATGGAGTGGACCAACATCGACTACCGTCCGCACAAGAAGCGCGTCGTGCGCCCGGTGCAGACGGTGCGCCTCTCGGTCGTGCAGTACGAGATGCGGCCCATTCCGGACTTCGAGGGGTTCGAGCGCCAGTGCCAGTTCTTCGTCGATACGGCGTCGGACTACAAGTCGGACTTCGTGGTGTTTCCGGAACTGGTGACGACGCAGCTGCTCTCCTTCGTGCGCGCGCGCACCCCGGCGCAGGCGGCGCGAAGCCTGGTGGAGTACACGCCGAGGTATCTGGAGCTGTTCGCGAACCTGGCGATCAGGCACCACGTGAACATCGTGGGCGGGTCGCAGTTCGCCCTGGAGGACGAGAGCCTCTATTGCGTGTCGTACCTGTTCCGCCGCGACGGAACGATCGAGCGGCAGTACAAGCTGCACGTCGCGCCGTCGGAATGGAAGTGGTGGGGCGTGGTGGGCGGAAGCGGCGTGGAGGTCTTCGACACGGACTGCGGGCGGGTGGCGATTCTGGCGGGATACGACATCGAGTTTCCCGAGCTCGCGCGCATCGCGGCGAAGAAGGGCGCGCAGATCGTCTTCTGCCCGTTCAACTCCGACAGCCGCCAGGCCTACCTGCGGGTGCGGCACTGCGCCATCGCGCGGTGCATCGAGAACCACCTGTACGTCGCGATCTCGGGCGCCACGGGCAACCTGCCGCTGGCCGACAACGCCGACATCCACTACGCGCAGTCGGGTATCTTTACGCCGGCCGACATTCCCTTCAGCCGCGACGCGGTGGCCGCCGAATGCACGCCGAACATCGAAACGCTGGTGACGCAGGACCTGGACATCGAACTGCTGCGCCGCCACCGCTACGACGGTTCGACGCAGAACTGGCGCGACCGCCGGCGCGACCTCTACGAGGTGCGCTTTCGCGAGAATGGCGAGGAGCTGACGGTCTGAGAGGCGGTGCCACATTGGCCTTGCCCGTGGAAGAACGGACCGCATCGTGGGTACAGGTGGAGTGCAGTACACGGACCCGGTGGCGTTGGAAACCGCCGGGCCCCAATCCGAGGGAGGAGCAGATCGATGCACAATGCGAAGAGCCGGGGATTCGCCCCGGCGGAGTTGTTGGTCGTCACCGCGATCGTCGCCGTACTGACAGTGATCGCCATTCCGAACTATCGCCGCGCCGTCGTCCAGGCGGATATCGCCGAAGTCCGGTCCGAGATGCAGGCGCTCGGTCTGGGTCTCGAAGCGTACCGGACCGACTGGGGTTCCTACCCCGCCTGTCTGCCCTCCGGGGACCCTGTCGGAAGTCCCTCCGGGGGCTTCTCCGAGTTCGTGCTCGAGCGCCTTACCACACCGGTCGCCTATGTCGCGACGGCCACTCCGGGGGATCCGTTCGTGCCCGTTGCGCGGTACACGGGAACGACGGCGATGGCGCTTTCCGGCAGCAGCCCCTCCGCGTTCGACCCCGGCTCGTTCTCGTCGGATCCGTGGAGCTATCTCTACCAGTCGTGGTCGGACACCAATCGAGTGCAAACGATCGACGATGGCTTCACCGGGGCCTGGGAATCGTCTGCGACGGCTTGTCTTCTGCAAAGCGCGGGGCCGGACCTGGCCATCCACACCCTGGGCGGCGTGCTGGCGAACGATACGGCCATCGACGGTCCGATCCTTCTGCTCTACGATCCGACAAACGGAACGACTTCCTTCGGAAGCATCTATCGCACGTTCGGCGGGGCGACGCCGACGGGTTACGCCGCAGGTTCTGGTCTTTTGCAGGCCGTTGCCGCCCAGAACGCGGACAGTGGCGTTGTGGGTTGGTCGGTCTACTGAACGAAGTGCATGGGGCGGCGGCGGGAAGACCGGTCGCCGCCCCGAGCAACACTTCCGAGAAGCGCGACGACCCAGCCTTTCCTTTGACGCCGCGCCTCCGCCCCCGCATTCGGGCTTCTGCCACGTTCGCCGGAGGAAGAAGAGGACCATGAAACGCCATTTCGCCATCACCGTTCTCGCGATCCTGATGTTCGCGCCCCTGCGCGCCCAGGAAGCCTTCGAGACCGCCCTCGACTCCGCCGCGCTGACCACCGCCAGGTCCGAAACGTCCTACGACAATCCCGCGACCCAGCCCTCCGGCGCGCTTTCCGGCCGCATCGTCTACACCAGCGGCGGCCACGGCTGGACCTCCAACAGCCCCGGCAACGGCGCCTGGTTCACCCAGCGCGGCATCAACAACGGAATGGTCGAGGACCTGGGCAACGCCGACCAGCTGACGCTGTTCGCCGAGTACGCCTTCAACGCCGGCGCCACCGTCGTTCCGTTTCGTCCCGTCGGCCGCCAGCCCGTCGAAGTCGTCCTGGACAACGACGATCCCGGCGTGACGTTCGTTCCCGACGCGGCGTGGACCGCAGGCACCGACGCGCAGTACTTCGGCTCCCCCGCCGACACGGTGCACGATCGCGTCGCGGTCGTCGCCGCGACGCAGACCGCCGTCGCGCGCTACGCGCCGAACATTCCCTCCGCCGGCTTCTATCCCGTCTACACCTGGGCGCGCGACGGCGCCGACCGCGTCGCCGACCAGCTCTATCGCGTCGTCCACACCGGCGGCGTCACGGAAGTGCGCGTGAACCACCGGCGCGTCGGCAAGGGCTGGGTCTATCTCGGCACGTACCATTTCGACGCCGGCTCGGCGGGTTGCGTCGAGATCTCGAACCGCTCTTCGGGCACACCCGGTTCGGTCGTCGTCGCCGACGCCATTCGCTTCGGCAACGGAATGGGCGACATCGACCGCGGCGGCGGCGTCTCCGGCAAGTCGCGCGAGGACGAGGCGTCGCTCTACTGGATCGAAAAGGGCGTCGGCCAGGGCGCGCCCTCCGCCATCTACCAGCGCGGCCTCAACAACCAGGACAACAACGTCAGCGCGCCCATCTACATGACCGGCTGGATGAACCGCGAGCAGGAGGGCCCTCTGACCGACCGCATCTACCTCAGCTTCCACTCCAACGCGTTCGACCCCGGTTCGATCGGTCTCTTCAACGGCAACAACACCCCGGCCTCCACCACGCCGAACCAGGAGGAGTGGGCGGAGATCGTCGCCGCAGAACTGAACACCGACCTCGTGGCGATCGGATCGCCGCCGCTGGAAAACCCGTGGCCCGACCGCGTGCAGCTGGGCCTGAGTCTCGTCCTCGACCGCACCGACATCGAATTCGGCGAGATTCGCGGCGACCGCATGGACCCCACGAACGTCAACGGATCGCAGCCCGAGATGGACGCGACGATCATCGAAGTCGCCGCCCACGGCAACCCCGACGAAGCGGAGCTGATGCGCGACCTGCGCGTTCGCGACGGCATCGCCCGCGCCTCGCAGCAGGCCGTCATCCGCTACTTCAACCAGTTCGGCGGCGGCCCTCTCGTCTTTCCGCCGGCGCCACCCACGCACGTCGAGGCCCGCGCCGCGGCCGACGGCACCGTGACGCTGAAGTGGCAGAAGCCGCCTTTCGACGGAGTGGTCGGGGGGGAAGCCGCGGGCTACGTCATCTACCGTTCGCCGAACGGCTACGGATTCGGCAACCCGACCGTCGTCGCCGGCGGCGACACGACGTCCCACGTCTTCACCGATGTCCGGTCGAACAGCACGACGTATTTCCGCGTCGTCGCCACGAACGCGGGCGGCGAGTCCCTTCCACCCGAACCCGTCGCCGTGCGCAGGCCGCCGACGGAGGCGTCGCCCCGACTGATCGTGAACGGGTTCGACCGCATCGACCGCGGACTCTCGCCGACGGAGTTCGCCGCCAGCGGTATCGGCGGCCCCAGCGGCGGCGGCGGGTCCTTCAACCGCGTCATTCCGCGCCAGATCAACGCGCGCGACTATCTCGTCCAGCACGCCCAGGCCATCGCCGCGCGTCCCGCGACGTTCGACTCCTGCTCCAACGAAGCGGTCGTTTCCGGCAGCGTGGTCCTTACGGACTACGACGCGGTCTTCTGGATCTGCGGCGAGGAGTCCTCGGAGGACGAAACGCTCGACGACACGGAGCGCGCGCTCCTGACGACGTTCCTGGCGGGCGGCGGCAAGCTGTTCATCTCGGGGTCGGAAATCGGCTGGGACCTCGAAGCCCTCGGCGGCGACGCCGCCTTCTACCAGGGCGAACTGCGTGCGGACTACGTCTCCGACGACGCCAACTCCTACGCCGTCGATGGCGACGCCGGGAGCATCCTCGAGGGCATCGCCATCAACTTCAACCCGACGACGACCATGTACGACGCGCAGTTTCCCGACGTCATCTCCCCCATCAACGGTTCGGTGCGCATCGCGCGCTATGGCAGCGGCGGGGGCGCGGCGCTCGCCTGGGAGGACACCGGCGGCACGTCGAAGACCGTCGTTCTGGGCTTTCCCTTCGAGACGATTCGCGGCGCCGACGTGCGCGCCGACGTGATGGACCGCGTGCTCGAGTTCTTCGACGGCCCGCTTCCGCCCCCCGACTCCTGGAAGGTGAAGTAGAACCGCGGCGCCCCGGCCTATCCGGCGCCGCTGCCCGCCTGGCCCGGAATGGGCGCGCCGCCGAAGGGGTTCCTGCCTTCCGCGTAGTCGACGCGTTCGAGCGACAGTCCGCACGCGTCCGCCGGCGCGACGCGCGGCGGCAGCGTCGCTTCCCGCAGGTGATCCGCAAGGGATTCGACCGGCAGCTCGCCGCATCCGACGCGCACGATGCCCCCCACCAGAAACCGGACCATGCGGTGAAGGAACGAGCGGCAGGCGACGGTGACCTCGAACGTCTGCCAGTCGCCTTCGTGGGACGCGCGGTCGCGCCAGACGTCGATGTCGAACCGGCGAATCTCCAGCACCGTGCGCTTCGCCTGGCAAAGCGTCGACCGCCATGCGCGGAACTCGTGCTCGCCCATGAACGCGCCGGCCGCTTCGCGCATCGCCCCGATGTCGAGCCGCGTGCGGGCCCGCCCCATGCGGTTGCGCATCATCGCCGGCATGGGCTGGCCGCCGCAGAGCAGATAGCGGTAGGTGCGCAGGCGCGCGTCGCGGCGCGGATCGAACTCCGGATCGCAGGCGACGGCGCGGCGAAAGCGAATGTCCGCCGGCAAGTGCCAGTTCACCGCGCTGGCGATGCTATTCCCGGGAATCGACGCCGGCAGGTCCACGGCGACGACCTGGCCGCGGGCATGGACGCCGGAATCGGTGCGGCCGGAAGCGCGAAACCGGGGCTCTTCGACGCCGAACTTCCGCACGGCCTTCTCGATCTCGCCCTGAATGGTGGGGCCGCTGGCCTGCCATTGCAGGCCCTCGTACGCCGTGCCCTCGTATTCGACGATGGCGGCGACGCGGACCAGGCCGGGAGGCGGAGCGGAATTCGACATGACGGGTCAATGAAACGGCGGATTTGCCGGCGAGCAAGTGCCAACTCGCGACCGGCGGGGAAGGCGGCACGATCACCGCTTGTCCTGGACCGTCCTTTGCACGCATGATCCCGCCGTGTGGGCCGGAAACGCGTTCATGCGGCAAGACGACCCTGACACAAATCTCGACGGGATCGCGTCTCCCGTTCGGAACGGTTGATTCGAGATGAGCGAACCTCGCGACGAAAATCAGCAGTACCAGCCTCCTGCGGCGCCGGAGCAGCCTCCGGCCCAGCCGCCGCCGCTTCAGCCCCCCGCAGGCCAGGCGGCAGCGCCTCCCCCGCAGCAGGGGCCGCCTCCGGGCTACTACCAGCAACCCGGCCCTCCGCCGCAGTGGCAGTCCGGGCCTCCGCCGGGAGCGGGTTGGCAGCCCCACCGCCCGGGCGGTCCGCCGCCCTGGCAGGCACCGCCCCCACGCCGCATGAAGCGCAGTCCCATCGGTCTGATTATCGGACTGATCGTTCTGATATTCGTGGGCGGAGGAGCACTGATCACGTTCATCGGGGCCGGAGTGGTCGGTTCCGGGTTTTCGCTGCCCTTCGGACAGCGTATCGCGCTGCTGGAGGTGGAAGGCGTGCTCGGCGAAGGCGTTGGGTACGGCGCGGACACGGCGCGGCTGAAGAACCTGGTGCTGAAGTGGGCCGAGGACGACTCCATCAAGGGCATGGTGGTTCGCGTCAACAGCCCCGGCGGGGCGGTGAGCGCGACGCACGACCTGTACGAGGCGATCGAGGAGTTCCGCGCGCAGAACAAGCCGGTGTACGCCAGCATGGGCGACGTCGCGGCGAGCGGCGGCTACTACGTCTCGATGGGGGCGGACCGCGTGTACGCCAACGGAGGAACGATCACGGGCAGCATCGGCGTGATCCTGAGCTTCTGGGGCTATCAGGACCTGGTGGAGAAAATCGGGCTGGAGCCGCGCACGATCAAGAGCGGCGAGTTCAAGGACATCGGCAGCGGCGCGCGGCCGCTGACTGAGAAGGAGAAGGCGCTGCTGGACGAGATGGTCTCGGACGTGTACGAGGATTTCTTCTCGATCGTTCTCCAGAGCCGGTCCGACTCCGCGCGGGAGGTGCTCGCATCCGGCGATCAGACCCTTCGCAACACCGAAGACGTTTCGGACGAGGACGTCGAAGCGCACCTTCGCGAGTACGCGGACGGGCGCATCTTCAGCGGCAACCAGGCGGTGGAGTACGGCTTCGTCGACGAGATCGGAACGCTGGACGACGTGGTCGAGGCGATGCGCACGGATCTTGGCCTTCCCGAAGGCACGGGCATCGTCCATACGCCGAAGCCGCAGCCGTCGCTGTTCGGCATCGTGAAGCAGAAGGCGGAGGCGCTCGGCGGACACCAGGCCGGCATGGCGAAGATGGAGTACCGGTTTCAAATGTAGTGGGAAGTGCGGGGATTCGGGATTTCGGGAGTCGGCGTCGGCCGGCTCCTTTTTCGTTGGTGGAAGGTTCAGAATCCGGCGATGCGTTCGGGGCGTTCGATGCGGGCGGGCGAGGGCTGGCGCGCACCGGTCGCGCCCTGGAGGGCGAGATCGACGGCGCCTGCGGTGGCGTCGAGGGCGTCGTCGTGGACGGAGCGGGGATAGCGGGAGAGTTCGGTGTGGAATTCCTCGGGGAGCGTGTCGGAGAGGACGAGGCGTGCGTTGCCGAGCAACGGTTCGATGGCGGCGATGCGGATGTGCTTTGCGCGGCGGGGCTTGACGACGACGAGAGGAAGATCGGCGCGGCGGCGGAGTGCTTCGCGGCGGCGGCGTTCCTCGGCGATGGGCATGGTGAGGAGTTCCTGAAAGCCGGTTCCTTCGATGGCGAGGCGCTCGAACGGGCGGAGGTCGTGGGCGTCGAACATGGCGGCGATCTGTTCGGTTGGGGCGGCGCGCCTGAGCCAGACGGACTCGAGAATCAGCGTTCCGTCTTCGGCGAGAGCGACGGTGGCGAGGGCGGCGAAGTCGCCGGCGTTGCGGCCGGACTTGCCGAGGGCCGCGTCGTGATAGCCGAAGCGGCGCAACGCATCGTCGGCGTATTCGCGCTCGCGCGACGGATCGTCCGTCGGCGGCATGACGCGCCATCCGCCAGGAATGCGCCGTGCGCGCCAGCAGACGGCGGGATCGAAGAGAGCGTCTTCGGGGCCGAGGGGCTCGTTCTGCTTTTCCTGGTAGAAGGTGCGGCGGCCCTGGACGACGAGTCGGGCCATGAGGTGCTCGTAGTCTTCGAGAGCAGGCCAGAGCACGCTGCTGCCGCGTTCCATGTCGGCACGGCGTTCCTCGAAGAACGCGCGGGCGGCTTCGCGCCGTTCCGGCAGTGAGCGGTCGGTGAGAATCGCGCGCCAGCGGTTCCATTCGGGGGAGGGTTCGGCGAAGCGCGCGATGGCGGGACAGCGCAGAGACTCGAAGTCGCTGCGGCCGAGCAGGGTGGCGAGAAGGCTCTGGGGGTGGAGAACGGTGCCGATGGCGAGGATGTGGGTGGAGGGCGCGCCGAGGTGCTCGACGACTTCGCCGAACCAGTCGTGAATGCGGGCGCGGCGGCGGGGCGATTCGGCGGCTGCGGAGGATTCGGCGTCGTCGAGAATGATCTTGGTGGGCCGCCAGGAGTCGTGGCCGATGCCGCGTATTTCGGAGCCGCCTCCGTAGGCATCGACGCGAACGCGACCGGCGGTGAGGGTGCCGGCGGAGGACTCGACGCGCATTTGGGCGGCGCGGGGTCCGAGCCAGCGGGTGAGCGGGGTGCGGCCGGAGAGTTCGCGGCGAATGGCGGCGAGGCGCTGGCGCGCCTGGTGGCGCGTGGCGGAAAGCAGCACGAGGTAGCGTTCCGTCTCGTAGACGATGTCGTGCAGGGCGAGGATGTAGGAGACGATGGTGGACTTGGCGCTGCCCCGGGGCGCGGCGAGGGCGAAGCGCAGGCCGTTGCGGCTGGCGAGCGGCACGGCGCCCATGAGGCGGTGCCAGGCGAAGAGCGTGCGGTGGTATTCGGCGAAGGGGAGGCGGAGGGCGTGGGGCGTGGCGATGCGGGCGAAGAGTTCGGGGTCGCGGCGGGCGCGAACGAAGAAGAGCCAGCCGCGGAGTTCGGCGTCGGCGTTATTCAGAAGAGTCCTGAAGGTCTCCTCCGAACAGGTCTGGATCGAACGCGGGTCCGGCAGAGTCATGCGCGGCGGCCTCCAGTTGGGCGGTCTTGAGGGCGAGGATGCGGATTTCGTGGATGCGCTTGAGGATGGTGAAGACGTTGGCGAGTTCGGTGGTTCTGGAGGGGTCGGGGCGGGCTTCGCGGAGGGCGTCGTCGAAGAGATCGAGCCAGCGGTCGAGGATGTCTTCGGCGCGGGCGAGGCGGTCGGCGGCGGGTTGGTCGGGCATGCGGGGGCGGCTCCGGCAGCGGATACGGGAGACCCTGGAGGAAGGGGGAATGTGTTTCAGGAAGGGGCGGAAGAAATGGGAGTGGTGGGAAAATGGGTGGAAATACCGGGGATTTGAGCTTGCCAGAGAGGCGGGCGGGGTTGGCAGAGTCCTCGCTAGACGGTGTGTGCGGACGGTGCGCGGCGCGTATCGACCGACGATTTCGACGGGCAAATGTGCAGGAGCGTTTACGTATGATCGAGCTGACCGAAGCGGCGGTGGTGGAAGTGAAGCGGCTGCTGAAACTGGAGAACCGCGAGGAGTGGGGTCTGCGCGTGGGCGTGGTGGGAGGCGGCTGCTCGGGGCTGAGCTATACGCTGGCGTTCGACGAGGCGGCGAAGGAGAAGGACACGGTGCTGGAGCAGGGCGGGGTGAGGGTGTTCGTCGATCCGAAGAGCTATCTGTTCCTGAACGGGATGAAGCTGGACTACAGCACGGATCTGCTGAACGGCGGCTTCAATTTCGTGAACCCGAACGCGAAGCGGACGTGCTCGTGCGGGAGTTCGTTTTCGGCGTAGGACGGCGCACGCGACGCGAGTCGCGATCGATCAATCCAACAGACGATGCAGGGACGCGGAGAGGGCCGGAGTGGCGGGCCTGGTGGCTGCTGGCTATCAGGCGGGCAGGGCCGGGCCAGACTGCCGGCATTCGCTTTGCCGAAGCGTCGCTCGGGCCCGAACCGTGCGGCCCCGCGTTTCCGGGCTTGACCCCGCCCGGCTGCTCAATAGGTTTCGGACCCCCGCCGAAGCACTGGCGGGCGCAATCGGCGTCCCGGTCGTCTAGCCTGGTCTAGGACATCGCCCTTTCACGGCGAAAACACGGGTTCAAATCCCGTCCGGGATACCACCTCTCTCCAGCTCCGCTCTCCCAGAATCCCTACCCGTCCTCGCGACGGGGTCTTGCCAGCACGGCTCCGGCGATTCCCGCCAGGAACGCGAACGCCGAAATCGGGAGTCCGACCCGCGTCGCCAGCGGCAGCGCGAACCGTCGCTCCACCTCGATCGTCTCTCCGGCGCGCCCGGAAACCTCCACCGACCGGCCTTCTCCGGCGCGGTTTCCGTCGATACCGATCGTCCAGCCGGGATAATCGACTTCCGCGAAGTGAAGCCAGACGCCCTCCGCCGGTTCCTCCGGCACGGGCATTCCGAACGTCATGCTGTCGGCGCCGCGAACCATGTCCCGCAGTTCGACTCCCTGGATTCGGCCCTCCAGACCGGGCCATTCGCTCTCGGTGGAGAGCCACGCCCAGCCGGGCGCGTGCGGGTTTTCCCAGCGTTCCAGCGTGAACGAGCCGTACTCGCCGCTGAAGGTGAACTCCTCGGCGCGTACGATGCCCGTGGAGAGGAGTTGGTCGGTCACCGACGGAGGCTCGCGCGGCGTGCGGAACCGCAGAATGCGGTCGGCATTGTACGCGTCGATGGGCCAGCGGTTCATGATCAGCGGGCTGGCCAGGAACGCGCCGGGCGCGGGGCGCTGTTCGTTCTCGCCGTATGCGATCGAGAAGAAGTCGTCGACGTAGGACCGGAGCAGCAGCGGATAGTAGCCGCGCATCGATTCCATCCCGGTGACGGCGGGGCGGTCGGCGTAGAACTCGCGCACGAATTCGTCGACGCCGTAGAAGTACAGGCTGTCGGTGAAGAAGAGGCGCCCTTCGCCGCCGGCCCTCAGCGACCGCACCGCGTCCGTTTCGGGGTAGAAGTATTCCTGGAACCCGGATGCCGCGATGCGGTGATAGGGCGCTTCCGTGGGAAGCTCCGCGCGGGGTATGTCGGTCGGAACCGCGTGGGAGAACGGCGCCCAGTACAGCCGCTGGTCCGTCACCATGACGAGTCCGAGCACGAAGAGCAGCGCGTTGCGGCCCGTCGGGCGCAGGATGACGGCCGCTCCGGCGAAGCCCGCGATGGCGACCGTGCCCAGCGCCCATTCGCCGGCGCGCTCCGCTCTGCGGCGCGCCGTTTCCGCCAGCTCCGGCGACATGCGAAAGCTCTCCACCAGGTCGAACCCGAAGAAGGTCAGCAGCGCCGGCGTCGCGATTCGCAGCGTCGCGCACAACGCGATGGCGCCGCCGGAGACGCACGCCCACACGATGAACGCCCGACGGGCGGTTCTGGACGAAAGACCCTGCCCCGCGGAATCGAGGAGCGCCTGCAGCCCGATGCCGCCGAACAGGATCGCCGGCGCCACGCACCAGAGCTGCCACCGCGCCGGCACGCGGAACATGTCGAACCCCGGCACCAGATCGAACAGGATCCGAAAGACGAAGAAGTGCCGGCCCAGGGCGATCGACATTCCGGCGACCGCCAGGATCGCCGACACCGTGCAGAGCCGCAGCGTATCCCTCTCTCCGCCGCCGCGCCGGCGAACACCCGTCGCCGCGAAGACGAACCCGAACGCCGCAAGGACCAGCGCCGCGGCGCCGATATAGACGTTCGTTTCCAGATAGCCCGTCGTTCCGCCCCAGTACGTCGCTTCGGCGTTGCCCACGTCGAAGAAGGTCGGAAGCAGAATCGCGATGAACAGACGCGGGAGGAACGAGTCGCGCGCGATGTAGTCCCAGTTGCTGTCGGCTCCGCGCCCAGCCCCCAGGGAACTGAACTCCCAGGACGCCCAGAGCTGGGGAAACGCGATGACCGTCATCAGCACGACCGCCCCCGCGCAGTGCGCCGCCAGCCACGCGCGCTCGCGCCACGAACCCATGGCCACGCCGCGCCCGACCAGCCAGACCAGCAGTCCGCACCAGGTGATGTGGACGAGCTGCGGCGCTCCGGCCAGGAACTGCATCGCGCCGAACAGACCCAGGAGGATCGTCCAGCGCTTCGCTCCGTCGCCGCAGCGCTCGGCGGCGAGCCACATCCACGGAATCCAGTTCATCCCGTACGTGAAGATCACCACGCCGTTCGTGTTCCGCAGGAGCTGATACCCCCCGCACATCCAGAGGAAGGCCGGCAGCAGCGCCACCAGGCGCGACGTCCACCGCCGCGCGAACGCATAGAACCCCAGCGCTCCCGCCAGGGAATGCCCCAGCACCAGCCACGTCGTCGTCCGCTCCACCGGCAGCCCGATCCAGTACAGCAGGTTCGGCGGGTACAGAACCCCGGCCTGGGTGTTGGCGAAGAAGGGATAGCCGGAGAAGCTTGCGGAGTACCACCCCGTCAGGAATCCCTCCCGCAGCCAGTACTGGCGCAGGGGGTGGTCCTGGTTGATGATGTCGCCGCCGCAGAAGACGATGGCGCCATAGACCGCGCCGCCGTGGAACAACACCAGCAGCAGCAGAAGAATCCCGGCGGCGGGCAGGAGCTCGCGCCAGCGGAGGGCTTCGTTCTTGTCCGTCCATGCCGTCATCGTACCCATACCTCGCCGCCCCGCCCCCCTGCGGCGCAAGAACCCGTTGCGTCGCCAGAGGCTCGGCCGGACCATCCGCCCATGAACCGGTTTCCGAAACCGCTGATCGCCCTTCTGGCGGGCTCGTTCGCCCTCGGCGCCCTGGGCTGCGCCACCGCGCCCTCCGAACGCTGTTATCTGAGCATGGACCGCTACCGGGAACTGAAGGACGTCTTCGTCGCGACCGGCAGCTTCCAGCGCGTCGAGCAGATCATGGACGACCGGCAGTGGGCCGACTGCGAGCGGAACCAGTTCCGCTATCTCCTGGAAAAAGACCTCTTCATCGACGACCTCATCGTCCCCCAGATCGACCCGCCGAGCCGCTACCAGCCGCCACCGGACGGCCCCCCGCAGAACTGATCCGCCCATGTCCTGGGCACCGAAATTCACCCTTCTTCTCAAGATCGCCTTTCGTCTGCGGGACACCGCCGCAGCGGAAGGTCTCTTTCTCGAGGGCAGCGTCGAGTTCGAGAGCGGCAACGTCGAAACCGCGCGCCTCATGTTCTACTACGGCACGCGGCTCGACCCCGCGATGGCGGGCAACTTCTACAACCTGGCGTTCGCGCTGGAACGGATCGAAGGCCCCACGGCGCGAACCATCGCGGCATGGGAGCGCTATTTGGAAGTCGCGCGCGACGACCGGCGCCAGTCGCCCGCCGACCGCGAGAAAGCCGCTGCGCACCTGGCGGCTCTGAAGAGCCGCGCCGGCTGACTACCCCGCGCGGCCCGAGCTGGCCACCATCGGTGTGAAGGACTTTCGCACCGAGCCGAGGGGGCGGTACAGGTAGTACTGGCCGATGATCTCCTTGCGTTCGTACGACGAGAGAATCGCCTCGCGCATTTCGTCCGTGAAGCCCGCGAAGGGTCCGTTGCCGGACAGGTCCTGGGTGGTCACGATCAGCTCGAAGCGCTGGCGCCGCAGGTCGCGCACGAACGCGCTCTGGTCCCAGACGCCCTCGCGCGCGAGCTGCGCCATGATGAAGGGCTGGTAGAGCACTTCCTTGCCCGCCAGGATCGTGAACACGGGCCACTCGCAGAGCACGTCGCCGGGGGTGTCCTGGATCGCGATAAGGAGATAGCCGAACAGTTCGCCCTCGCGCTCGGCAGGCCCGGGCGAGAGCAACGTGTGGCGCGGAACCGGCGCTCTGGCGCTGTGGTTCGTGAAGAACGAACCGGCGTGGATCCAGAGCAGAACGACCGCGGTTCCCAGCGCGATCCGCACCACGCGCCGCAGAGGCAGCGCGTTCGTTTCCGCCAGATTCGCGAGCCTGCCGACCGCCAGGCCGGTAAGCAACGCGCCCGCCGCGCGGAACTCCAGCAGATAGTTCCCCGCCGCGCCGGCCTTCGCCGTCGAAACGAGGGAGAGTCCGCTCAGCGCCGTGAAGGCCACCGCCGTCGCCAGCATCTCGCGTCCCGCTCCGGGCGCGGGTCCCGGCAGGCGGTTCGCTCCGCCGCGAATCCGCGCCCACGCGAACGGAACGCACAACGCCGCGATCGCGAGCAGGGCGAACTTCGACCATTCCCACACGAACCGAATCCACACCAGCAGCTGGTCCCAGTGCATCTCGTTCGCGTTGTACGCGACCGTGTGGCGAAGGAACTCTCCGTTCGTCGCGACGTTCAGCACCGCCACCGGCACCGCGCATCCGGCGGCCAGCAGCACGCAGAAGAGCCCCGCCCGGTTCGTCTCTCTGGCCCACAGCAGCCCGATCACGACCGCCGCCGGCGCGACGACCTGCGTCTGCTTCGTGAAGAACGCGAACGCGAACAGCAGCACGCCCGCGACCATGCCGGTGCGTCTTCGCGGCGACGTGATGGCGACCAGACCCGCCATGCCGAACGCGATCGCCGGCAGGTCGGCGCGCGCGTACGCGATCCAGTCGTTCAGTTCCCACGTCGCCAGAAACAGCGTCGCCGCCAGGACCGCCGGGATCGCGCGTCCCGTCTCGCGAATCACGATGTTGCTGATCGCCGCCACGATGACCAGCACGGAGAGCAGCACCACCGCCCGCCCCAGCGCGAGTCCCGGCGGCGCCACGGCCAGCATCCCCGCCACCAGTGCGGGATAGACCGGGGGATAGTTGCCCACGGTGTACGGATAGTCGTCGATCGGGGGATAGATCGTCTCTCCGCGCGCGATGTGAATCGCCTGGTCGAGAAGAAACCCTTCCTCGGGATCGAGCTGGTAGGGATAGGCCATCGCCGCGGAGCTGCGCGCGACGGGGCGGTAGCCCACGAACAGCAACACCGCCACGACCGGCAGCAGCGCGATCAGAAACCAGTTGGCGCGCCGCGCCAGGATCGAAACGCGCGATTCCGCGGCGGGGGCGTTCGGGGTTTCCTGCGGGGGGGAGTCCATGGAGGGGCTAGGTGCCGGTTCGGCCGGCGGGTTGGCGGCCTGCCAACGCCCGCCGCAGCGCGTCTTCCACGTCCTGCGCCTTCATCGACTGCATGCACGAGGGCCGCACGTCGCACGTCTTCAGATAGCAGGGCGAGCACTCGAAGTCCGTCACGATCTTCTCGCCACGCCCGAACAGGTCGATCTCCTGCTCGCAGGTCGGGCCAAAGAACGCCACGACGCGCTTCTTCAGCGCGATGGCGACGTGCATGGCGAGACTGTCGGAGGACAGGACCGCGTCGCAGCGGTCGACGATCGCGAAGAAGTCCTCCAGCGAATTGAAGTTTCCGCTGTCGAAGACCGTTCTTCCGGCGAGTTCCCCGCACGCGGCCATCAGTTCGCGGTGCAGCGCCTCTTCCTGCCGGCCTCCCAGCAGTACCAGCGACGCGTCGCCCGCGCCGCCCATGCTCTTCAGCAGACTCGCGAAGCCCTCGACGGTCCACGCCTTCGTTTCGAACACCGGGCCGCAGCCCGTGTTGATGCCGATCACCGGACGGCCCGGCGGCAGACCGAAGCGCTCGAACATCGCGCCGGCGGCGGCCCGCGAGGCGTCGGGGATGGAGAGCCCGTACCCGTCGCCCTCGTACTCGAGCTCCGCCATGCGATAGAGAATCCGCTGATGCGTCAGTTCGTTCCGGCGGTACTTGAACTCGTTGGAGAGCCCCATCCGCAGCGCGTGTTCCGAACCCTGGTTCCACACATCGACGGTGTTGTGCGCCGTCGGGGCGTATCCGAACTTCGCCGCCGCGTCGATCCGGCGCGAGAGCGAGAGCGCCGCCGCGTCCTTGTCCAGACAGAACAGCGCGTCGAAGCGCCGTCCCTCCAGCGCCAGCAGACCCTCCGCGTTCAGCACGCGAATCTCGTCCACCATCGGGTCGCGCACGATCGCTTCGCTGCCGGGATTCGTCAGCCACACGATCCACGATCGCGGCCAGCGCCGCTTCAGACCGGGCAGCAGACACTTGCTGCGAAGCGCGTCGCCCATCGCGCCGAGCTTGATCACGAGGATTTCCGTCCCGCGCATGTCCTCCGGACCGCACGCATCGCAGTCGTCGCCGCCCTTCGGGCACGGCTTGTACCCCGTATAGTGGCGGCATTCGGGATGGAAACCGGGGCGCGGCATGGACGTTCGTCGGCTCGAATCGGTCGGAATCGATACTGCCCGCCTAGGTTTCACGGGCACGGTGCCTTGCCAAGGAGAGAGTGGGGGAACGCTACTTCCGCCGCAGCCTCGCGACGACGGGCCGGTGGTCGCTCAGCACGACCTCCGGAACCTCCACCGAAGTGACATCGAACGCATCGCCGTCCACGAACAGATAGTCGATGCACCGGTCCGGTTCATCCGCGGGAAACGTGTTCCGCTCGCGGATCGGCATGTCCTCCACCAGGCCGTTCTTTCGCTTCAGGTTCTGGTACGCGTCGCGCAGCGAACGCCGCAGCGGCATGAGCTCGGGCGCGTCCGGCTCCGCGTTCAGATCGCCGCCCAGCACGACGGCGCGGCCGGCTTCCCGCTCGGACGCGGCGATCTCCGCCAACTGCCGCACCTGACGCCCGCGCTGCTCCTTCGTCAGGCCCAGGTGCGTGTCGATCACCGTCACGCCGCCGGGAATCCGCGCCACCAGCGCGACGCGCTGCTCCGAGAACCAGGCCGGCAGGTCCGGATGCGTTTCCGAATAGTCGATGCGCGGAAGCTCCACCGCCCGCACGTCCTCCAGGGGCTCCCGGCTCAGGATCGCAATGCCGTACTGCGATTCGCCATCGACGATCGCCGGAGCGAACGCCGTGTGCATTCCCGTCGCCTCGCCCAGCACCGCCACCTGGTCCTGACCGCCCGTGCGGGAACGAAGGCGGTCGACCTCCTGGAGCAGCACGACGTCGGCGTTCTGCCCGGCGATGAAGGCGGCGATCTTCGCGAGATTCTCCTGCGGACCGGGTGCGTCGGAACTTCCCGGCATGCCCAGCCCGACCCGGATGTTGTACGCGATCACCGTCAGCGAACCGTCGGACGCGTCTTGGCTCTCCTGCGCGACGGCTGTGGAGAGCAGGGCGCCCATCGCGAGCGCCAGAAGTAGGAAACGTCTCACTGTCGGCCTCCAGCCCAGCCCCGGACTATTCGATGGAGAAGGAATCCAGCTCGACGGGCAGGGTTCCTGTCGGATCGAGGACCGGAGCAGACCCGGATGCTCCACGGGCTGAACGAACCGGTCCCCGTGTCTCCGTTTTCGCCGTTGTCCAGTGTGCCGTCCTGGCAGGGGACCTGACTTGCGTCGTCGCATTCGAACGCAACGACGGGGGCCAGCAGCGCGACGGACAGCGCCAGCGAGAGAGAAGCGGTCTTCATGGGGAACTCCCGGAGTTGAACTAGATGCAGCAAACGGATAGCCGCGATTCAGACATGTCAACCCACGACTGCGGTGGGCTGAGTCGTGTGGGGTGAGGACAGGGGTCTTGCATCGATGAATCGCACCCCGGGCCGACGTTCTGCGGAGCGGTGGTCAGATCGTTGGTAAGCGAGGTGGGCGAACGCTCCAAGGAGGGACTCGTGGTGGGCGCCTCCAACACATCCGCGAATGGAGAGCCGGGGAACGCGACCACGATGGAGATGGCGGCGCTACTGGACGCAACCCTGTCACGGTGACCGTTCTACCGGACTTCGGCTGACCTACCGAAGCAGCGTCACATTCGCATCCCGCGGCCGCCGCAGGGCGATTCGCAGTTTCGGTCTTGCGCCTCCAAACGGAGAATCGGATTTTCAGCTACCTATCGCGAGAGGAGCGGAAATGGCCGAGCTTTCCAACGAAACGTTCCGGACCATGATTCTGAGTTTGTCTCGGGGCCGATACAATCTTCTGCTGGGATCGGGGATATCGCTGGACAGCACGAACGCGGCCGGCGAGCGCGTCAAGAGTGCCGAGGACCTGCGCAAGGAACTCTGCTCGACCCTCGACGTTCCGGAAACGACACCTCTTTCGCAGGCCGCACAGCTTCTGTCCCCGGAGCAGGTCGAGAGATTCCTTACGAAGCCGTATTCCGGATGCACTCCCGGCCCGTCACTCGCTCTCCTGCCGACGTTCCTGTGGCGGCGAATGTTCACCTTCAATATCGACGATGTTCTCGAAGCCCTTTACAGGGGGAACGGCGCCGCAAAGCAGCGGCTCGGCTCTCTGAACTTCAACTCAGCGTTCGATCCGACACCCGAGCACGAGTGCGTGAATCTGGTGCACCTTCACGGCACGGCGAGAGAGCCGTCGACGGGCTACGTGTTCTCCCACACCGAATACGCCAGGTACATGCGGGAGCAGAACCACTGGATGCACATGCTGTCCGGAATACTGGCAACCGAACCGTTCATCATCGCAGGGACGTCTCTGAACGAAATCGATCTCGAATTCTATCTGAGTCAACGCACCGCCCATACTCCGATGAAGGATCGTGGCCCGTCATTCCTGGTCGAACCGAATCCGAACAGGATCACGAGGCACCACTGCGAGCGCCATGGACTGGTGCTGTTCGAGGGTACTCTGGAGGGATTCCTGAGGGTTCTGGACAAGGGGCTTCCCAGCAGGCCGACGGTCAGCGACCTCGTTCTTCCCGACCGATCGAATCTCCGGCTCGCCTCCGTCGCGCCCCCGACGCTGCTCCGCTTCTTCTCGGACTTCGAGTTCGTCGAGGGAAAGGAGGAGGCACGAAGTGCGCTTCCCGGACCGTTTCTCGGCGGGCGCGAACCCGAATGGAGCGATATCAACCAGCACCTCGACGTCGAGCGCAGGGCAAACACCCGAATCTACGAGGAGACCAGGCGCTTGCTGAACGCGCGGGGGCGTTCGGGACCGGCGCTCGTCATGGTTCTCGACGAAGCGGGGGTGGGGAAGAGCACCACGGCCATGCGCGTGGCGCACTCCCTGGCGCAGGCGGGCGTATACGTCTTTTCCATCAAGACGAACATGCGTATCGACACGAGAGCGGCGATCGGGTATCTCAAGGAACTGGACCGCCCCTTCGTGCTGCTTGCCGACAGACTCGGCGACCACGCGGAACAGATACTCGAAATCATTTCCCATTCGGAAGTGTCCGAGAGGGTCGTCGTACTGGGCGCGGAACGGAACTACAGATCCGAACTGATCGATATCGTCTTCGGAGGCGTGCCGACGATCAATGTGGTTCTGGACAAGCTGGACCAGACCGAGCTTCGGGAGCTTCTGGAGAGCTATCGCGGATTCGGCCTTGTGGCCAGCAAGCAGGCGATCACGGACCCGGCAAGGTTCGCGCAGGTTCTGTCGGGCGACTCCGTGACCGTCGCGGTGTGCAGAATCCTGGAGGACTTCAGGGCGCTCGACTCGATCGTGAAGGAATTGTGGGGCGAGACTCCAGCCGATGCCAGACCGGTCTATGTGGCTGCGGCACTCGCGCACCACTGCCATTCCGCCGGTATCCGTTTCAGTGTACTTCAGTCCGCGTCCGGCCCTCTGTACGCGGTTCGCGAACTGCTCGACAAGGGGCATCCGCTGAGGCTAGCCGTGAGCCCGCTCGAAAGCGACTTCGCGATCCCCCTGAATTCCGCCGTGGCGGACAGATTGCTGCACAGCGTTCAGCGCACCGAGCGCGGGCTGCTGCTGGACGTGTTCATCGCCATCGCCAAGTCCCTCGCGCCGATGGTGAACCGGATGGCCATCAAGCTCCGCTCACCCGAGGCGCGCCTTGCACAGCGCCTGTTCGACGTGGACAAGATCGTCCGCCCGTTTCTCGACCACATGAGCGAGAGTTTCTACGTGGCGGTTCAGTCCGCCTGGGAATGGAATTCCCGCTACTGGGAACAGCGCGCGCTGCTCGCCGCGGAAACCGATCTCGCCATCGCCATATCCCACGCGCGGCATGCCGTCGCGATCGAGAAGCACCCCTTCACGCAAACCACGCTGGCGAAGATCATCCTGAAGCAAATGGAAGCGGAGCAACGCGGAAAGGAGAGGTTGTTCGGCGAGGCGTTCGACCTGCTCTCCGACGCGATCGAGTCCGAAGCTCTCCACTCCCGTACGACTATTCACCCGTTTACGACACTGTTCAGCGGTGCCGCAAGGTTCCTGGAGACAGGCGGAACGCTGACCGAAAGGCAAGCCGGCAGGCTCTCCACGTATACCGCCGAAGCCGCCTACAATTTCCGTCACGACCGCCAGATCGATGCGATCATCCGCAAGCTCGACGGACTGATCGAACGGGGGTAGCTCTCGCCGCAGCGAATCCGGTCGATCCAGCCCGTTCGTGGCCGCTCTGCCACCCCGGGCGGACCCGCCGAAGCCCCTCTTCCCCGTTGACCGCGAAGGGGGGCCGTTATCTGCTGACTGCCGACACCTTCCCCAGGGCCGCAACGAGAGCGCACGGGTGCGAACGGCCCCGCACCCGGCCAAAAGGAGCCATTCCGTGCTGGACATCACCGAAATGCTGCGCAACACCGTGCACCAGGGCGCGTCCGACCTTCACATCTGCGTCGGCCGCCCGCCCGTCATCCGCGTTCACGGCTCGCTCGTGAACATGGATCACCCGCCTCTCTCGCCGGCCGACACCCGCCGCCTCGTCTACGGCATTCTCACGGACCTTCAGAAGCAGAAGTTCGAGGAGAACAAGGACCTGGACTTCTCCCTCAGCGTCACCGACCTCGCCCGCTTCCGCGTCAACGCCCACTTCCAGCGCGGCAGCGTCGCCGCGGCCTTCCGTACGATTCCGCAGAAGATCATGTCCTTCGAGGAACTTCGCCTTCCCGCGAAGATCCTCGGCATGCTCAGCCGCCGGCCCAACGGGCTCACCCTCGTCACCGGCCCCACCGGTTCCGGCAAGTCCACGACGCTCGCCTCGATGATCGACGTCATCAACCGCGAGCGCCCCACCCACATCATCACCATCGAGGACCCCATCGAGTATCTTCACTCCCACAAGATGGCCCTCATCGAGCAGCGCGAAGTCAACGAGGACACCGTCTCCTTCGCCGACGCCCTGAAGTACGCGCTGCGCCAGGACCCCGACGTCATCCTGGTCGGCGAAATGCGAGACCTCGAAACGATCTCCTCCGCCGTGACCGCGGCGGAAACGGGACACCTGGTCTTCTCCACGCTCCACACCGTCGACGTCGTCCAGACCGTCGACCGTATCATCGACGTGTTTCCCCCGCACCAGCAGGAGCAGATCCGCATCATGCTCGCCGGCGTCATCGAAGGCATCCTCTGCCAGCGCCTGCTGCCCACGATCCAGCCGGGCCGCATGGCCGCTCTCGAAATCCTCGTCGGCACCGACGCCGTGCGAAACATGATCCGCGAGGGCAAGACCCACCAGATTCCCGCCTTCATGGAGGCCGGCACCAAGTTCGGCATGCAGACCATGGACCGCAGCCTGGCCGAAATGGCGAACCGCCGCATCATCTCCAAGGACATCGCCCTGCTGAACGCCAAGAAGCCCGAGGAGATGCGGCGCCAGTTCGGCCTCGGACCGGCGGGCGGCGGCGGCGATACCGCCCGCAAGAGCGTCGGAACCGCGCAGCCCACGATGTAGGAGCGCGGCCGGCGCGGCCAGCGACAATCCCGACCAGCGATCCCGGACGGACCGGCAGGCCCGTTCCGAATGCCCCTTGCGATCGGAACGGCACCCCTCCACAACCGCCTTCCAGAGGCGCGAATGATCCACGGATTCGACTATCTCACCCAGGACGACCGCGAGACGATGCTGAGAGGCATCGTCGACGGCGAGGTCTATGGCGGACCCTACCATCTGGAACTCGACTGGGTCGACAAGTGCAACGCCCGCTGCTTCTTCTGCAACAGCGAGAATCTCCACAACGGCAAGAGCATCCTCTGGCCCCGCGCCGAGGAGATACTCGGCGAAGCCATCGACAACGGCCTGCGCAGCATCCGCCTCGCCGGCGGCGGCGAGCCCACCCTGCATCCGCATCTCCCCGATCTCTTCCGCTTTCTCGCCGCTCGCGGCGTCGCGCTCGACCAGCTGACCACCAACGGCACCCAGTTCACGCCCCGCGTTCTCGACTCCATGGCCGACCTCTCCATCGGCAGCATCAGCGTCAGCCTCAACTACCCCACGCGCGAGACCTACGAGCAGGGCATGGGGCTGCCGGCGAAGTTCTTCGACCGCGCCGTCGAAATGACCCGCCAGGTCGCCGAACTCAAGAAGCGGAACCCCAACTTCAAGCGCCTCGTCATCCAGTTCTTCGTCTACAAGCCCACCATCGAACTCATCCCCGAGATGTACCGACTGGGGCGCGAACTCGGCGCCGACCTGATCCCGTTCAAGGATCTCTACGGCATCGACCCCGAACTGCAGCTCGACGAGAGCGACGTGCCCCGCATCGTCGAACTCTACCGCGAGGTCGCCCGCGAGGACGCTGACAACGGCATCGCCCATTTCCACATCTCGAAGTGGGGGCTCGACACGGCGATCGCGGACATGCACCGCGAGCTCCAGGCCGAGGGGGTTCCCGCCCCAGCCGCTCCGGGCCGCCCCGCGAGCTTCGCGAACAAGTTCTGCTACATCGCCTGGCACTCCATGACCATCACCGGCACCCAGGCCGTCTATCCCTGCTGCTGGCTGTTCATCCAGCCTTCCGTGGGTCCCGTCGACAACCTGATGGACAAGTCCCTCCTCGAGGTCTGGCGCGGCGGCGCCATGCGCGAGGTCCGACAGGAACTCCGCCGCTTCATGCTCCTGCGCGAGCAGAGTTCCTACGGCAACCGCCGCCTCAAGCGCACCACGCCCTCCTGCCACACCCACAACGAGTGCCCCCTCACCCACAGCATGTGCGACGAGTCGTTCTACGAGGAAGCCGACCGGCGGCTGGAAAAAGTCCGCCGCTCGCTCTCCGTTTCCGCCCTCAAGGTCATGGACCGCGTCGGCTCCCGCGTCGAAGACCTTATCCGCTCCTGATCGCCCTCCGTCCGTGAAATGTCCTTGAGCATCCTCTTCGCGGCGCGAACCATCCACCCATGAAGAACAGGCTGCAGCTTCGCCCGGCGGCGTTCGCGAGATGCGCACTCTCGCTTCTCATGCTTTGCGCCCTCCTCGCCTCCGCCCGCGCCGATCTCGTCCTCACCCGCGCCGGAACGGAAATCGCCGGAGCCCAGGTGGACTCCTGGTCGCCGGAAGCCGCGCCCGACCTCTTCATGATCCGCCTGCTGGAGAGCGGCGCCACCGACCCCGCCGTCCACCCCGTCGAGCCCTCCCACATCGCCCGCATCGACTTCGACGCCGGCGACGGAATCGGCGGGCGCGTCGCCCGCATGCGTCTGGCGAACGGCACGGTCCGAGACCGCGCCCGGATCATCTCCTACGCGGGGGCGGCGCGAACCTTCACCGTCGTCGTCCCCGGCGGCGGAGCCCGCGAGGAGATCCCCGCCGCCGCCATCGACCAGATCGACTTCATGCGTACGGAACTGGCCCGCGGCACCATCACCGGCCCCGCTGCCGCCCCGACGCCCACTCCCCAGCCGGATTCGTCCCCCGCAGCCGCCCGCACCCCCGCTCCCGATTCCAACCTTCCCGACCTGGACTACGACGACGATGGCGAGTTCGACGCACCCCTCGGCATCGAAGTCATGGGCCTCGGCCCAGCCATGGGCTTCGACCAGGTCGCCATCGACGACGAGGATTTCGACTCCGATTCCGTTTCCTTCGACGACGGCGGAGGCGGCTGGGTCGATATTCCCCTGACGGGCCGCGCCATCGGGCTCCTCTCCTTCCTCGCCTACCTCGTCATCGCCAGCATCGTCGGTGGGTGCTATCTCTTCTGGGCGTCCCGCCTCGAGCAGGTCACCGACTTCCCCCTCTGGAAATCCATGGTGACCGCCGGCGCGCTCTCCCTCTTTCCCGTCGCCGTCCTGCTGCTCTGCCTTCGCTTCATTCCGGTCTTCGGCGTCTGGGCGGGTCTCGCCGGGTGGTACTTTCTCTCCCGCGCCATCATCATGGGCGCCATGGAGATACTCGAGGAAAAGGCGGGCAATGTCCTGCACACCTATCTCGTCATCCAGATCGGCGTCTTCCTCCTCTCCCTCACCCTCCTTTGACGCCGCGAGCGACCGCATCCGCAGACGCATGCGGGCCGCTGGCCTGTCTGATCTTGAGGGCTCAGACAGGCCGATTCTCTGCCAAAAACCGGTTGAGCGCCGGATCGCCCGTCACCCACCTTATCGTCGATTCGGTTGGTGCCGATCGCTTCATCATCATGGGAGGCGGGATCATGAGCTACGACCTGTATTTCTTCAAGATGGCGGACGGCGTGTCCGTCGACGAAATCAACGAATTCCTGGACGAAATGGAGGAAGAGGATATCGGGGATGTCGAGGACGGGTCCGATGAAGACGAGGACGAGAGCTTCTTTCCGTCCCGGTTCGTGAACGACGAACTGGGAGACCGAATCTACCACTACATCATGAAGCCGTACTTCAGGGACGCGGATTCGGATGAAGTCGACATGTATCTACAGGACGAAGACGACCGGACCGTTTACCATCGGTGGATGAAGTCCGACAGAATCGAACCGCCTGAGGAGCTGGGGCATATTCAGGAGATGATGTTCGAGTTCGCCGCCGAAGGCGGGCTCTACCCGATGATGGTCTCCATGGGGGCGGACATCGCCGCCCACAACGCGCGGATCGCGGGCATCCTCCGCGACGACGCCGTGCGTGCCCAACGCATCGTGGTCTTCGATCCCCAGTTGGGCTGCGTGGTCGGTCCGGAGAACGTCGACCGCCTGGAGGAATCCGCCGAAGAGGCTGCGGAAATCCACGACACGATGCTCACCATGCTCCAGACGGGAGCGCCTCCCTATCGCCATCTCATCGACGAGGACACGGCGTCCCGGCTGATCGAACTCGAGGCCACGCCCGCAGTCTTCGAACTGCTCGGAACGAACGGCGAGACTGTCCGGACGATCGAAATCGGCCCGTCGTCGCACCTGCTCTTCGCCCAGGAACTCCTGATCAACGCGGTGGAAATCCTGGGCGGGAACGACACCTCCATCGAGGAGGGGGCACCCTCGCCGGCCGCGATCTGCGAAGCCGCCTGCCTCTCTCTCGCCGACGAAGAACACCGGCAGTTCGACAGCGGGCACGACGACTATGTCCGGAACCTGGAAGGAAGAACCGGATCGAAGAT
The DNA here is from genome assembly GCA_021772755.1 of Candidatus Sumerlaeota bacterium. Taxonomy (GTDB): domain Bacteria; phylum Sumerlaeota; class Sumerlaeia; order SLMS01; family JAHLLQ01; genus JAJFLJ01. The sequence goes on along the minus strand of JAJFLJ010000120.1, from coordinate 1,371 downwards.
CGAGTTCCGCCTCGACGGCGTCTGCTCCCGGCGCTTCATCTCGCGACTCTTCCTCGGCGGCCACGAACTCGAAGGCATCGACACGTTCTTCGATGTCGCCCTGCTTGGCATGTCGCTCGGAGCCATCGGCGCGTTCCACGAGTCGTGGGTGGAACAGAACCCGTCCAACGCGGCGCGGCTCCAACTGGCCGAAGGGGCCATTCGCCCGTTCTGCGAAGCCTGGGATGAAATGTACCAGGACGGACTCAGAGGCCGGGTAAGAATCGCCCCATAGCCGCCGCCTCGAAGTTGCGCACAGGATGGCCCAACGCGCCGCCAGACTCGGCCAGGCGGCTGATCAAGAAGCTGGCCCTGTCGAAAGACAGGGCCAACCTCACCGGACTCAGTGCGCTTCGTTGTTTATTTGAATGGTGCCGTCGAGAGGAGTCGAACCTCCACCCTGTTGCCAGGACACGGACCTGAACCGTGCGCGTCTGCCAGTTCCGCCACGACGGCACCGAGCGGAAACCGCCCTCGCGGGCGGGACGGGGAGATGCAGTCACGGCCCCTCCTCAGGCAAGGGTTTTCTTCGGGATTCTCCCCCCGAAAGGGCTTGACCGGCGCCGCCGGGCTGGCGCACACAACGCGGCCCGTCGCGGAGGGTCCGAACCACACGCCCCCGCCTGCGCCGGTTTCAATTTCAGGAGATGCCCGCCGTGCCGAACAAAAAGTCCGCAGAGAAGCGAGTCCGCCAGAACGAACGCCGCCGCGAGCGCAACCGCTCCAAGCGCGCCGCCATGCGCACGGCCATGAAGACCGTCCGCGTCGCCGCCGAAGCGGGCGAAACCGAGGGTCTGGACAGCAAGCTCCAGCTGGCGCAGAGCAAGCTCGCCAAGGCGGCCAAGACCAATCTGGTCAAGAAGCGCAACGCCGCGCGCCGCACCTCGCGACTGGCCAAGGCCGTCGCCAAAGCCAAGACCCCGGCGGTCGCGGCCTAACCGCCCACCGCGCGAAATCCCCCCATCGACGTTCCATCGGGCTCCGGGCAACCGGAGCCCGATTCCTTTCTGGCCGGGCGGTCAGGCGCGCGGGGCGGTCGCCCGGTTTCGCCGCGAGAGCCCGATCGCCAGCACCAGCGCCAGGCCCAGCCCGCTGAGGAACAGACCCGCCCGCCACGCGAAGGGCCGGTAGCGCCACTCGACGATGGTCGTCCCCGCCGGTACGTCGATTTCCCGGTGCAGTTCCACCGTCCTCTGTTTCTCCCAGGCACCCTCCCCGCCGATCCGGTACTGCCAGCCCGGAGCGATGGTCTCCGCAACCGTCAGACGCGCCGGGCCGTCCGTCTCCACCCGCATCGAACTGCGGTTGGGCGCGCGGCCGGTCCACCTCCAG
>JAJFLJ010000119.1 GCA_021772755.1 Candidatus Sumerlaeota bacterium | reverse complement strand
AACCCCACACACCATGGCCCGTACAGTTCTCTCCGAACGCGTCGCACTCATTCTCGGGATCGACTGCGCCCCAGGGCGCGCGGCGGCCCAGCAGCTCTCGCGGGCGGGCTGCCGCGTGCTGCTGGCCTCCCGCGACGAGAGCCGCCTCGCGCCTCTCGGGCAGCAGCTTCAGCAGAAGGGCGGCGACCCCCAGCTGGTCGTTCTTCCCCGCGACCCCGCCCATCTCGAAGAGATCGTGCGCAAGGCGCGGGAACTCGTCGGCCACATCCACCTGGTCGTCAACGCGCTGGCGTTATGCGGAGACGCCGACGATGCCGCGCGCGCGCTTGCCGTCCAGGCGGACGCGCTCGTCGCCGCCGATCTTCTCGGTCGCGGACCGGTGCGCATGCTCACGCTCTGGCCCGAATCGCAGGCCACGCCCGCGCCGGCGCGGGAAGCCGCGTGGCACGGGCACCTCGTGCTCGGTCCGCTCCAACGCCTCGACACGGAACGGCCGGACGATCTCGACGCCACGGGAACGCTGCACCTGCGGGCCGGCGCCATCGCCGACACCGTCGTCGCCGTCTTCCAGATTCCGCCCTCGGTTCGGCCCGCCGCGCTGAAACTCGAATGCATCCCCTCCATCGAGAAGAACCCCTGACCATGGACGCCCTTTCCATCGAAGAACTCACGCGGCGGGCCGAAGTCCTGATCGAGGCCATGCCCTACGTGGACAAGCACCGCGGGAGCCTGGCGGTCATCAAGTACGGCGGCGCGGCGATGATCGACGCGGAGCTGAAACAGGCGGTCATCGAGGACCTGGTCGTGATGCAGAGCGCCGGCATCCGCCCCGTCATCGTCCACGGCGGCGGGCGCGAGATCACGGAGATGCTCGACCGCATGGGCGCCAGCACGCAGTTCATCGACGGGCAGCGCGTGACCGACGAGCAGGCGCTGGACGCCGCCGAGATGGTTCTCGCCGGCCGCGTGGCGGGGGAGATCGTCGCCGCGCTGAACACCAGCGGCGCGAAGGCCGTCGGCATTTCCGGCAAGGGGGGAACGCTGCTGAAGGCGCGGAGGAAGGAAGGTCCGCTGGGCTTCGTCGGCGACGTCGAGGAGGTGCGCCCGGAGATCATCCACGTTCTGACGGGCGCGGGGTTCATTCCGGTCATCTCGCCCATCGGCCTGGGGGCGGACGGTCAGACGTACAACATCAATGCCGACGTCGCGGCGCTGGAGATCGCCGTCGCGGTCGGCGCGAAGAAGCTGATCTTCCTGAGCGACATTCCCGGCGTTCTTCGGGACCGCTCCGACGAGTCGACGCTCATCAGCACCGTTCGCCGCGCCGAAGTGGAAACGCTCATCGCCGACAAGATTGTCGAGGGGGGCATGATTCCCAAGCTGCGGTCGGCCGCCAGCGCCCTGGACGTCTGCGAAAAGGTCCACATCATGGACGGGCGCCGGCCCCACAGCCTGCTGCTGGAACTCTTCACCCAGCGCGGGATCGGCACCCAGGTCGTCCGCTAGATTCCCGACCCCGACCCTTCGGCGCTGACGTCCCGCAGCTCGTAGGGCTTCATCTCGCCGCTCTTGTAGCGGCCCCAGTAGTCGTTCAGTTTCGCGGCCACCAGTCCGCTCAGCAGCAGACAGCCGATGAGGTTGGGGAAGGCCATGCTGAAGACCATGCCGTCGGAGAAGTTGATCACCGACTCGAGGTCGATCACCGTACCGATGTAGACGAAGGCGATGAAGAGGACCCGGAAGCCGACGAGGGTCTTGAGCCCGGTTCCCTTGCCGAAGTGGTCGAGGAGATAGATCCAGCCGCGCTCGCCGTAGTACCCCCAGGAGATCATCGTCGAGTAGGCGAAGAGGATCACGCAGGCGGAGAGGATGTAGGGGAACCAGGGGATCACCGTCGAGAACGCGTACTGGGTGATGGCCACTCCGTTGCCGGCGATCTCGGCCGTCGCTTCCGAGGGAAGGTAGGCTCCGGTGATGATGATCACCAGCGCCGTCATGTTGCAGATCAGAACCGTATCGATGAAGGGCTCCAGCAGGGCGACGATGCCCTCGCGAACGGGTTCGTCGGTCTTGGCGGCGGAGTGGGCGATGGCTGCGCTGCCCAGACCCGCCTCGTTGGAGAAGGCGGACCGCTTCACGCCCTGGATCAGCGTGCCGACGACGCCGCCGAACGCCGCTTCGCCACTGAATGCGCCGCTGAAGATCGCCCCGACCGCTGCGGGAAGCTCGCCGATGTTGCCGATGATGATGACCAGCGCCGCGACGACGTAGATGCCCGCCATGATGGGGACGATGCGCGCCGTCGTGGCTCCGATGCGGGTGATGCCGCCCAGCATTACGACGCCCACCAACACCATCATCATGATTCCGAAGCCCCAGGCGTAGTCCGCCATCGCCGGGAACGCGGACTGCAGTGCCTCGAAGGACTGGTTCGCCTGGAACATGTTCCCGGCGCCGAAGGCGCCGAACATGACCAGGAACGCGAATGCCACGGCGAAGACCTTGCCCACCGGCGCCAGCGCGGGATGCAGGTCCCGCAGGCCGTGGTGGAGGTAGTACATCGGGCCGCCGTTGACGGTTCCGTCGGGATTCTTGGTTCGGTAGATCTGGGCCAGCGTGCACTCGGTGAACTTCGACGCCATGCCGAAGAGTCCGCCCAGCGTCATCCAGAGCACGGCGCCGGGTCCGCCGAGGCTGATGGCGATGGCGACGCCGGCGATGTTGCCGAGGCCGACCGTCGCGGAGAGCGCGCTGGTCAGCGCCCGGAAATGGGAAATGTCGCCCTCGTCGTTCGGGTCGTCGAACTTTCCTCTTATGACGTCGATGGCGTGCTTGAAGGCCCGAACGTTGATCAGTCCGAACCGCAGCGTGAAGAAGACGGCCGCGACGATCAGGAGAATCAGCACAAGCGGGATCGCCTGCTTCTTCTCGGGGTCCCCGGGGACCGAGGTGCCGGGGATGGGGACGGGAAGGAAGATCGTCCTGTCGATCACCTGGGAGTTGAATCTGCCGACGCTCCTGTCGAGCAGGCCGTTCAGGCGCTCGGCGAACGCCGGCGTCTTCGATTCGGCTGCGGAGGGTGCGGCTTCCGGCTGGACCTCCGCCACCGCCTCCGCCGGCGGCTCCTCCTGTGCGGAGACGCTTCCCGTCGCCAGCATGGCCAGAAGCGGCAGCAGCAGCAGGAATCCGAGCGGGCACTTGAGTTTCGTCAAACGGTTCATGGTCATCTCCGAGTGATTGGTCCGGCCCGCCGACGGGGAGGCGCGGCCTCTTGCGAGGCGCGGAAATCTCCGACAGCGCACGAACAGCAGCCTTGCAGACCGGCACAGTCCTCGGAATGCTCCTCAGGAGTGTCAAGCGCGTCGGCGCCCTGGCGGCCCGATCCGGCGTCCGCCTTGACGCCGCCGGGCCGAATCGGAACCGTGCCGCAGCCCATTGATGGAGCCTTGGATGGCAGCCAACATCGAAGAAACGATCCGCCGAATCACCGATCGCGTGTCGGCAGAGCTGGCCGGGTGCCCGGCGCGGCCGACCCCGGCGAAGG
>JAJFLJ010000118.1 GCA_021772755.1 Candidatus Sumerlaeota bacterium | reverse complement strand
CTCCCTCGCGATTCTTCTCGTCGCCGCCATGCTCTGTGTCGCGGTTCTCTTCGCCCGCACGCGCCTTCCAGGCGTCTTCCTCCTGCTGACCTTCCTGCCCGCCGCCGCCATGCACATCAACTACCTGATGGGCATTCTCTGGCTGCCCTGGGTCGTCGCGGTCGTGTGCGCCATGCGCAAGCGCGGCTCCGGCGTCGGCAGCATCCAAAGCGAGGAAACCGACTACGGCGCGGAGCTGTACGACTTCCTCGGCGATCCCGAAGACCCGCCCGGGCACGAAACGGAGCCCTCCCGGCGCATCGAGCTTCAAGTCGGCGAGTCCCCCTCTCTCGGCCTGTTGCTGAAGTCGCGCACGTTCTACCTCGCCTTCGTCGCCTGCGTCGCGCTAGGCGGTACGTGGTACGTGCGCAACTGGGTCGTAACCGGCAATCCCGTCTATGCCTTCTTCCCGGAGATATTCACCGGAACGAAGAACCTGAACCCCGACGTCATGAAGAGCGCCGACCTCGAATGGTTTCGCAACGGAGACGGAATCGGCCGTCTCGCGGAACAGTACGTCGATATCGAGAAGAACCGCGTGTTTCGCGACCAGGAAGCCGAAGGCTTCGAACGCCAGGCCACTCTCCGCCACCGCATCCGCGCGTCGTGGCTCTACTGGCAGGGCTTCGAGACCTTCCGGCCCAACTCCCTCGAATCCCCCGAAGCCGCGCGCGGCTCCCTCGTCGACCGGTTCTTCTATCTGTTCGACGTCACCGACTTCGCCCCCGAGCGCCCCGGCGGCGCGAAGAACCCCGTTCACGGCGATATCGCGCTCATGCACTCGCCGCACGTCTACAAGACGGCGCCCCTCGTCCTTGGGTTCATGATCCCCGGTATTCTCATGGGGTTTCTGATCCTTCTCTTCCGCCGCTCCGCGATCGCCCAGGAAATGGACCCCCAGTACGCCGCCTGCCACAGCACTCTCTTCTGGACATCTCTCGCCGTGCTCTTCTGCCTTCTGGGGTATCACTACCTCGTCGCCGACCTCTATCTCTACCAGGTCATCCCGTTCATCGTTCCCGCGGCCGTTCTCGGCTCGCTTCCCGTTCTCGCATGGCACCGCACCGCGTCGGTTCTCGAATCGGTCCTTGAATTCGCCGGCGGAGCGCTGCTGATCGTCGTCGCACTCGTGCCCGGACTCGCCATGAGCCTCATGAACTTCAAGACGCCCCGCGGCGGATACGCCGACGGCAGCGTCTACAATCCCATCGCGCTCGACGTCTTTCGCCATCCTGGCATGGACTCCGACACCTTCTACACGATCGCCTATGGCGACGATGCGCTCATGTGGCGTACCGTCAACCGCCTCCTCGAAGACGAGCCCCTTCTCACCCACGACAACCGCCATCTCATGTACGACCCCTCCATCGAGCTGGTCCATCTCGACGACTGGGACGTGCAGCAGGTCTGGGATGCGACCGAGGAGAAGAAGCTGGAATTCTTCCGCGATCGCGGAATCCGGTATTATCTTCGCATCGCCAACGAACGTGCCCACCCCGTCAACCGCCGCGCGGGGATGGACGGTCTGATCGAGGCGGGCAGGCTGCAGCTCGTCGAGCGCTTCGGCGAAAGCGAACTCTACCGGTTTTCCGGCGGGCAGGACGTTCCCGAATGACCGTTCGGTTCCATGAGAAGGCCATCCAGTGGGTGCGCGCCGGCAAGCGCGTCGCCGTGGTGACCATCGTCTCCACCGTCGGCTCCACGCCCCGCAAGCCCGGCGCGAAGATGCTCGTCAGCTCCGACCTCGACCTCTACGGAACCATCGGCGGCGGCTGCGTCGAGGCCGACGTCGTCCACGCCGCCCGCGAAGTCCTGAAGACCCTTGTCCCCAGGCTCGTCACCGTCGATATCAAGGCCAAGAGCGCCGCGGAACTCGACATGCTTTGCGGCGGCGAAATCACCTTCTACGTCGAGCCCGTCATGCCCGACTATCGACTCGTTATCTGCGGAGGCGGCCACATCTCCAGGGCCGTCGCCCACGTCGCGCAGAACCTGGACTTTCGCATCGTCGTCGTCGACGACCGAAAGCAGTTCGCCAACACCACGCGTTTCGCCGACGTCCACGAAACCATCGCCGCCCCCTACGAACAGCTCTCCGAAAGGGTCGAAATCACGCCACACACGTTCGTCCTCGTCGTGACCCGCGGCCATACCGGCGACGAGGTCTGCCTGCGCCAGCTCCTCGCCGGACCCGCCTGTTTCGTCGCCATGATCGGCAGCCGCGCGAAGTGGGCGAACATACGGAAGCGCCTCTCCGACGACGGATTCCCCCCGGCGGCCCTTCGCCGCGTCCACAGCCCCGCCGGGATTGACATTGGCTCGGTCACGCCGGAGGAAATCGCCGTGTCGGTCGTCGCGCAGCTCGTCGCCGAGCGCGCGCGCATGCTGCGCGAAGGCTTCCCCGACCACGCACCGAAACCGCCGAAGACCCGCAAGGGAAAGAGCGCCCGCAAGACGCCATGAACGCCGAACGCCACGACTCCGAACTCCGGCTCGTCGCCGTGTTTCTGATGGGGCTCTCCGTCGGAATCTCGCTCATGCTCGTCTACGTGTCCTTCAGAACGCCCCAGCCGCCCTCGGTCTACGCGGTCGAACCCGCCGAAGCGGACAGCCGATGACCGCCGACGCGGGCCGCGCGAAACTCACCGTCCTGATTCCCGCCGGCAACGAGGAGCGGCACATCGCCGACTGCATCGCGTCGGGCCGTTTCGCCGACGAAGTCCTCGTCGTCCTCGACGCCGCCAGCAGCGACCGCACGCGCGAAATCGCCGGGCGGCAGGCGGACCGCGTTCTCGTTCACGAGTACGTCAACTCCGCCGCGCAGAAGAACTGGGCCATTCCCCAGGCCGCCCATCCCTGGGTGCTCGTCATCGACAGCGACGAGCGTGTCACCCCGGAACTGCGCGACGACATTCTCGCCGTTCTGCGCGCCGACGGGCCCCACGACGGATACCGCATCCATCGCCTGAACCACTTCATGGGCCGGCCCATCCGGGGTTGCGGATGGCAGCGCGACGACGTCCTGCGTCTCTTTCGCCGCGATCGGGGCCGCTACGAGGACAAGCACGTCCACGCCGACATCGTCTTCCCCGACGGCGAACCCGCCACCGTCGGCCGCCTCGACGGCAAGTTCCTCCACTACACCTTCGAAAGCTTCGACCAGTACATCGGCAAGTTCTTCCGCTACACCGCCTGGGCCGGCGAGGACCGCGCCACCCGCACCCCCAGCGTGGGATGGCGGCATCTGGCGCTGCGCCCGGCATGGCGGTTCTTTCGCCAGTACATCCTCTTCTCCGGATGGCGCGACGGCAAGGCCGGCTTCGTCATCTGCATGATGGCCTCCTGGTCCGTGTTCCTCAAGTACGCCCGCGTCTGGGAGCGGCGCGAACGCGAAAGACGCGAAAAGAAGCCCCAATGACGCGCTCCGTCGCCGTCCGCGCATACGCGAAGATCAACCTCCATCTCGACGTTCTCGGCCGTCGCGGAGACGGCTACCACGATCTCTCCACCATCTTCCAGGAAATCGATCTCGCCGACGAGCTTCGTATCGCCGAAGCGCCTGGCGATACCGACGCGCTCGTCGTGGACGGCGCCGTTCATATTCCCGCCGACGGTCGCAACCTCGTGCTCAAGGCCATCCGCCGCCTTCGCGACCACACGAACGGCAGACTCCCCGTGCTGGCCGTGCGACTGACCAAGACCATTCCCGACGGCGCAGGGCTTGGCGGCGGAAGCTCCGATGCCGCCGCCGCTATCGTCGCCGCGAACGAACTCTTCCGCCTGGGGCTTTCCTGCGGCGAATGTATCGAAGTCGCCGCAGGCATCGGAAGCGACTGCGCCTTCTTCGTTCGCGGCGGAACGCAGTCGGCCACCGGCAGGGGAGAGCTACTCTCGCCCGCGCGGCGAACGCGCGAATTCCACGTTCTGCTCGTCGTGCCCCACTGTCGCGTCGCCACCATCGACGCGTACGGCGCCCTGGACCCCGAAGAGCTCGGCCCCGTTACCGACGGCGGGGCGCTGCGGCAATGGCTCGCCGGCGCCGACGTTCCGGTCGCGCCTCGCAACACGTTTCAGTCGGGCGTGCGTCATCGCCACCCGGCGATCGACGCCACGCTGTCCGCGATGGAATCGACCAACCCCCTCTTCTGTCTCCTGAGCGGAAGCGGCTCCGGCTGCTTCGCCCTCTACGCCACGGCCGAAGACGCGAATCGGGCCGCAGAGGCAATGCCGTCCGCGGCCCGGTTGGTTCGTGTTTGTCGTCCCGTCGGCGGTCGGTCAGGTGTCGAGCAACCCTGATGGTGTTTCCATCGTGTCCGCCACGCGGTTCGAAACGCGGTTCGAAACGCGGACGAAGGTTTCTTCCGGCTGCTCCGTCTTCGGAACGTCGGCCGCCGCGCCGGCGCGGTTCGACACGCTGATGAACTTCACTTCCTGCGCCGGGACTTCGTCCGTCTCGTCCACGCGTTCCCGCAATGTCCGCTCGCTCTTCTCGACCTGCGGCGCGTCCTCGTAGACGGGCTCGTCCACGGTACGCACCTGTTCGGTCCGGCGAATGTCCGACAGCCGAACCGCCTGGGGGCGACCGTTCGGCTGCGAAAGCTGCGGAATCACCTCGTAGTCCACGCTCTTGTAGAACGGCCAGACGCGCTTCTCCTTGTAGCTCACGTACGCGCCGTCGGGCTCGCTCCGATAATACACCGGCTGCTCCACGTACACGGGGCGGTCGCGATACACGACGGCCGGGCGGTGGTACGTTCGCACCGGCCTGCGATAGACCGGCTCGCAACGGGGCGTCCGCCAGACGGGCCGACAATCGTTGTAGACCGTCGTGCCCACCACTCCGACGCCGACACCCGCCGCCAGTCCCCACCAAAAGTCATCGTCCGCCTGGGCCTTTTGCCCCGGCAGGGCGAGCATCGCAGCCGCCAGACCCATCGCGAGAATTCCGGACAACTTCTTCATGGCAAACCTCCTGGGCGCCGCTTCGGCGCTACAATACCCGACAACCCATCCTGCCTCCGGGTTCCCGAATCCGGCAATCCCCGATTCCCGCCTTTCGTGTTGAGGCACCGCCCTCCGGTCCCGCGAATGGCCCCACGCCACGGCAACGGGGGAATCGCATGTCCGGCTCCACGCAAAGCACTGCGCTTGTTGGGATTATCATGGGCTCGCGCTCCGACTGGCCGACCATGAAGGAAGCCGCCCTCCTCCTCGAACGCCTCGGCATCGCTCACGAAGTCCGCGTCGTCTCGGCCCACCGTACGCCCGACCTGCTCTTCGAGTACGCCGCCTCCGCCGAGCAGCGCGGCCTGGAAGTCCTCATCGCCGGTGCCGGCGGAGCCGCCCACCTGCCCGGCATGGCGGCTGCAAAGACCATTCTCCCCGTCCTCGGCGTTCCCGTCGAATCGCGCATGCTCAAGGGCATGGACTCGCTTCTCTCCATCGTCCAGATGCCCAGGGGCGTTCCCGTCGGCACTCTTGCCATCGGCGCGTCCGGAGCCGCCAACGCCGCTCTTCTCGCCGCCGCCATCGTCGCCCGAAAGTTCCCCGCCGTTCGCGAAACTCTCGCGGCCTTCCGCGCGGAACAGACGAACGCCGTCCTCGGCGATCCCGACCCGCGCATCGAACCATGAAGCTTGGGATTCTCGGCGGTGGCCAGCTGGGTCTGATGATGGCCCAGGCGGCCTCTTCGCTCGGCGTCGAAACCCGCGTCTTCGAGCCCTCCCGCGAGTGCGTCGCCGCCCGCGTCGCCCGTCACATCTGCGCCCAGTGGGACGACCTCGACGCCGCCACCGCCTTCGCCCGCGGCCTCGATGCCGTCACCTTCGAATTCGAAAACGTTCCCGTCGAAGCAGTCGACTACATCGCCTCCGGCAAGCCCGTCCACCCGCCGGCCAGAGCGCTCGCCGTCGCCCAGGACCGACTCGGCGAAAAGACCTTCTTCGCCGAGCACGGCGTCGCACTCGGAGCGTGGCGCGTCGTGGACACGTTCGACGCGCTGCGTTCCGCCGTCGGCGACATCGGCCTGCCAGCCGTCCTCAAGACGCGCCGTTTCGGCTACGACGGCAAGGGCCAGGTCGTCGTTCGCCCCGGCGATTCCCTCGAAGACGCGTGGAACGCCATCGACCGGCGCCCCGCCGTTCTCGAAGCCTTTCAGCCGTTCGATCGCGAGCTCTCCTCCATTTCCGTTCGCGCCCGCGACGGCGAAATCCGCCACTACCCACTCTGCGAAAATGAACACTCCTCCGGCATTCTCAGGCTCACCCGCGCGCCCGCGCCGAACGCGTCGGAAGAACTGGCCGCCCAGGCCCGCGACAACGCCCGCCGCATCATGGAGGCCCTCGACTACGTCGGCGTTCTCGCCGTCGAGTACTTCGACGTCGGGGGCAGGCTCCTCGCCAACGAAATGGCCCCGCGCGTTCACAACTCCGGCCACTGGACCATCGAGGGCGCGGCCGCCAGCCAGTTCGAGAACCACGTCCGTGCGGTGCTCGGCATGGAACTCGGCGGCACCGCGTCGCGCGGTTTCGCCGCGATGCTCAACGTCGTCGGCGAGCCTCCTGCCGACGGCGCACTCTCCGGCGTTCCCGGCGCGTGCCTGCACATGTATGGAAAGACCGCGCGACCCGGCCGGAAGCTCGGCCACATCGCCATCGTCGCGGATTCGGAAACGGAGCGCGAAGACCTGATCGCCCGGCTGGC
>JAJFLJ010000117.1 GCA_021772755.1 Candidatus Sumerlaeota bacterium | reverse complement strand
TCGGCGTAGATCTCCAGCTGCGGCTTGGAATTCGTCCGCGCGCCGTCGCTCAGGATCAGGCTCTGGTTCGTCTGCTTCGCGTCCGTCTTCTGCGCCTCGCGGTGAACGTAGATGCGGCCGGTGAAGACCGCGCTCGACTCGCCGTCCAGCACGCCCTTGTACAGCTCGTGGCTCGGGATGTTCTCCTTCGCGTGCTCCATCCACATGTAGTTGTCGATGTGCTGCTTCCCGCGAAGAACGTACAGCCCGTTGATTGTGGCCTCGCACCCGTCGCCGTCGAGCTTGCCGTACGAGTCGTTGCGCACGATGGCGCCGCCGAAGTCCACGTTGTGCGACCGGAAGTGGCTCGCCCGCTCCTCGTGGAGGCGGAGCGTCGAGAAGTGGAACGCCGACTCGCTCTCGCGCTGGATGCGGTAGTGGTCCGCGTGGGCGTTCTCGCCCATCCAGACCTCCGTCACGGCGTTGTTGAGATAGACGCCGTCGCGCGTCGGGATGTGGGTCTCGACGATGTGGGCTTCGCTGTTCGCGCCGAAGACGAACAGGTTCCGCGTGTTCGCGATCGCGGGCTCCGCAGCGGGGTCCGTCACGAAGAGGACCTGCACGGGCTTCTCGACCACGACCCCGTCGGGCACGAACAGAACCAGGCCGTCGTCGAAGAACGCGTTGTTCAGCGCCGTGAAGTGCGCGCTCTCGTTGTTGGACAGACCGCCCAGCCGCTCGCGGACGAAGCCTTCGTTACCGGCCATCGCGCCGGCGAGGTTCGAGAGGATCATTCCCGCAGGAAGATCGCCGACGCTGGACAGCTCCGCGTCGTACCGCCCGTTCACGAACACAAGGCGCGCGCCGTCGAGTTCGGCGTGGAGATACGGCTCGATATCGGCCGCGCCGACGGAGTGCGTGTCGGCGGCGGGGGAGAAGTTCGTCCCGGCGACCGGCTTCACGTCCGTAAAGCGCCAGTCCTCCAGGTCCTGCGTCGGAAAGCCCAGCTTTCGGAAGCTCTCCAGGCCGGCGGCGCGGAACTCCGCCATCCACGACGGCTCGCCCGCGCGGCGGTCCGACAGCCGCGCGAAGAGTTCCGTGTACTGGTCTGCGGGGGACATCGTTGTCGTCATCTGGTATCGTCTCCTCAGACGTTCGTCGGCTCTGCGTTCTTCAGCTCGCCGTCGACCCATGCGTAGCCGACGTCCTCCAGGTGCTCGGCCAGCGACTTGTCGCCGGACTTCACGATGCGCCCGTCCACCAGCACATGCACCCGGTCGGGCACGATGTAGCTCAGCAGCCGCTGATAGTGCGTCACCACCACGATCGCGCGGTTCTGCGCCCGCAGCTTGTTCACGCCGTTCGCCACCACGCGGAGCGCGTCGATGTCCAGGCCCGAGTCCGTCTCGTCGAGCACCGCCAGAACAGGGTCCAGCACCGCCATCTGGAAAACCTCGTTCCGCTTCTTCTCGCCGCCGGAAAAGCCCACGTTCACCGAACGCTTCATCAGCGCCTCGTCGAGCTCCACCAGCTTCGCCTTCTCGCGGGCCAGCTTCAGGAACTCGCTCGCCGACAGCTCCTCCTCGCCCCGCGCCTTGCGGATCGAGTTCAGCGCCTCCTTCAGGAAGTACGTGTTGGACACCCCGGGAATCTCCACCGGATACTGGAACGCCAGGAACACGCCGGCCTGCGCGCGCTCGTCCGCCTCCTTCTCCAGCAGGTCCTCGCCCCGGAACTCGATCGAGCCCTCCGTCACGTCGTAGGCGCCGTCGCCTGCGATGACCCTCGCCAGCGTGCTCTTGCCCGACCCGTTCGGACCCATGATGGCATGGACCTCCCCGGCCTTCACCGAAAGGGAAAGCCCCTTCAGTATCTCCGTGTCGCCGTCGGCGATCTTCGCGTGCAGATTCCTGATCTCGAGCATCGTCTCGTCTTCTCCTGAATGGTCGGTCGATTGTGTGGTCGTTCGGTGCGGGTCCCGCCGGTCAGCCGACGCTGCCCTCCAGGCTGATGCCGAGGAGCTTCTGCGCCTCGACCGCGAACTCCATGGGCAGCTCCGCCAGCACTTCCTTGCAGAAGCCGTTCACGATCAGCGACACGGCGTCCTCCTCCGAGAGTCCCCGCTGCGTGCAGTAGAACATCTGGTCCTCGCCGATCTTCGTCGTCGTCGCCTCGTGCTCCACCTGGGCCGTGGGGTTGCGCACGTCGATGTACGGGAACGTGTGGGCGCCGCAGTCGTTGCCGATCAGCATCGAGTCGCACTGCGTGTAGTTGCGCCCCCCGGCCGCCTTCTTGCCCATCTGCACCAGCCCGCGATAGCTGTTCTGCCCGCGGCCCGCGCTGATTCCCTTCGAGATGATCGTCGACTTCGTGTTGCGGCCGATATGCAGCATCTTCGTCCCCGTGTCGGCCTGCTGCGCGCCGTTCGTCACGGCCACGCTGTAGAACTCGCCGATCGAGTTGTCGCCCTTCAGGATGCAGCTCGGGTACTTCCACGTGATGGCCGAGCCGGTCTCCACCTGCGTCCACGATATCTTCGCGTTCTCCGCGCAGACGCCGCGCTTCGTCACGAAGTTGAAGATGCCCCCCTTGCCGTTCTCGTCGCCGGGGTACCAGTTCTGCACGGTCGAGTACTTGATCTCGGCGCCCTTCAGCGCCACCAGCTCAACCACCGCCGCGTGCAGCTGGTTCTCGTCGCGCATCGGCGCCGTGCATCCCTCCAGATAGCTCACGTAGCTGCCCTCGTCCGCGACGATCAGCGTCCGCTCGAACTGGCCCGTGTTCTCCGCGTTGATGCGGAAGTACGTCGAAAGCTCCATCGGGCACCGCACGCCCTTCGGGATGTAGACGAACGAGCCGTCGCTGAAGACCGCCCCGTTCAGCGTCGCGAAGAAGTTGTCGGTATAGGGAACCACGCTCCCCAGGTACTTCTTCACCAGTTCCGGGTGCTCGCGGATCGCCTCGCTGATGGGGCAGAACACGATCCCCAGGTCGTTCAGCTTCCCCTTGAACGTCGTCGCCACGGAAACGCTGTCGAACACCGCGTCGATCGCCACCACGCCGGCCAGAATCTTCTGCTCGCTTAGCGGAATCCCCAGCTTCGCGTACGTCTCCAGAAGCTTCGGGTCCACCTCTTCCAGGCTCTTCGGCCCGTCGCCCTTCTGCTTCGGCGCCGAGTAGTAGCTGATCGACTGGTAGTCCACCGGCGTGTAGCCAACCTTCGCCCAGTCCGGCTCCTTCATCGTCAGCCAGTGACGGTACGACTTCAGGCGCCACTCCGTCATCCACTCCGGCTCGTTCTTCTTTCCGGAAACGAACCGGACCGTGTTCTCGTCCAGCCCGGGGGGGGCGGTGTCGGACTCGATGTCCGTCGACCAGCCGTGCTTGTAGTCGCGGCCCGTGGAGAGTTTCTCGATGGTTTCTGCTGTTGTCGGCATCAGGTGTTCGCTCCGTGCGATCGAATCGCGTGATCGAATGACCGGCGTTCCGGTCTCATGCTATGGGTTCGGAAAGCGCTTCCCGCGCTTCGTGCTTCGCCCCCGCCATCTCGGCCAGGGTAATCGCCTCGAGCGCGTCGTTCACCGCGCGGTTGACCCGCCGCAGCGTCGAACACGTCGGGCAGCTTTCCTCCAGCGAGCAGACCGCCCCCGAATCCGAGGAACAGTCCGTCAGCGCGATCGGCCCCTCCATCGCCCGGATGATATCCGCCACGGTGGTCTCCGAAGCCCCCTGCGCCAGCCGGTATCCTCCGGCCGCCCCCCGCTGCGAAACCAGCAGACCCTCCCGGCCCAGCAGCTTCAGGATCTTCCCCGCCATCGGCAGCGGCAAACGCGCCCGCTCCGCCAATTCCGTCGCCGACTGCACCTCCGAGGGCTCCGACGCCGCAATCAGCGTCATCAGCACCAGCGCGTAATCTGTCTGCTTTGTGAGCCGAATCATCGTCGCGGGTGCCGCCAAAGGAAACGAAATGGGACCGAATCGGTGCCCTATGGGAACCAAGAGCGGGAACCGTGCCAGCCCACGGCCCGCAACATCAACGAATCCAAACTTCTGTCTCTCATCGCGAATCCGCAACCCCGCTTGCGTTCGGCGCCCTCCTGGTCTACGGTTTCCTTCCTGTGAAATGCCCGCACTGGAGGTGCGCGCCATGGCCCGCTGGCGAGTCCTGATCGTCGACGACGAGGAAGACGTCCGCTTCGTCCTGCGCTCCGCCCTCGACCCCGAGGTCGAAGTCGCCGAAGCCGTCAACGGCCTCGACGCCCTCGAACGCATCGACCGCGTCGAGCCCGACATGGTGGTCCTCGACGTCAACATGCCCGTCATGGACGGCTTCGCCGCCTGCGAAGCCATCCGCCGCAACCCCCGCCACGCGTCCCTCCCCGTCATGTTCCTCACCAGCCGCGCCGAGCGGGAGGACTACCGCGAGGGCTACGCCAAGGGCGCCGACTTCTACATGCCCAAGCCCTTCGAGACCGACCGCTTTCTGCGCAACGTGCAGATCCAGCTGAAGAAACTCGCCGGCGCTCCCCCCGCGAAGAAGTACACCATCGAGGAACTCGGCGCCCTGGAAGCCGAAGGCGCCGAACCGGAATCGCCCGGCTCCGACCGCTTCGCCGCCCCCGAAAACCAGTACACCCGCATCGTCGCCAAGCTCCCCGCCTCCGCCGAACCCTCGAAACTGGTCCGTTCCTGGAAGGAACGCGGAAAGACCGCCGACGCCCCCCCCGGGCTCAAGCCCCGCGTCATGGTCGTCGACGACGATCCCGACGTCGTCACCTTGATGAAATCCATCCTCGCCGACCGCGCCGAAGTCGTCTGGGCCATGGACGGCGCCGACGCCATCGAGCGCCTCGTCCGCTGGCAGCCCGACATCATGGTCATCGACATCAACATGCCCCGCATGAACGGCTACCAGCTTTGCCAGTCGCTGCGGCTCAACACGGCCTTTCGCCGGCTCCCCATCCTGGTCTGCTCCGGCGAAACCGGCGACCGCGAACGCGACCGCGCCACCCGCAGCGGCGCCACCGCCTTTCTCCCCAAGCCCTTCGCCGCCGCCGACCTTCTCGCCGCCATCGACCGCATCGCCCGCGACCCCTCCTTCGCCATCAACCCGTCCAAGACCATGCCCCACGCCGACATCCTCCGCGCCCTCAAGACCGCCGAACGCGCATCGAAGGAAACCCGCACCCCCAAAAACGACGCCTATTCCGACCTCGTGCAGAAACTCTGGCAGTCGGAAGAGGAGTAGCGAAGCTTGGAATGAAGCCGAGAATCAAATCGATGCTTTGCTGGTCCGCCGCACTCTTGCTCCCTGCGGCGTCGCTTCTCGCCCTCTTGTCGCACTGGGACTATGACACGTTCGTCCCGACGGAGAACACGATCGTTTTTTCGATTCCCGAATTCGGTGGAAAGGGCCTCACCCTTACGGGAATCTATGGAAGCACGGACGTCCATTGCTTCATCTATCACATCGAGGCGGGCGATGCGGATGTCGATGCCACCGTTCGCCAGGCATTGTCAGAGGCGGGGTTCAAGTCGTACCGAGGAGACGTTCTTTTTCGGAAACGGGGAAATCCACCGCTTGAGCCGGAAGCGGTGGAGGTGGTTCGGGTCTCGGACCCCAGGGGGGAAGGGCTGGTTCTCGCCTTTTTTCACCAGGACGATCTTCCCGGGGGATGGAATGGCGAGATAAGCGAACGATTGTGGAATAGGGGTTGGGCAAGGTCCAGTCTGTGGGCTCGGTACGAGGAGCTTGTGAGGCAGCTTGAGAATGGTTCCGGCAATCTGCGGGAGTAGTCCATGGCGCCTGTGCACCCTCCCTGAATTTCGACGATTCTCGCGGCAGGCTGACCGCGCGATGGCGCAGGACCGGATGCGCAGTAAGCATGTCCTCGGCGCCGCCGCCGACCTTCTCGCCGCCATCGACCGCATCGCCCGCGACCCCTCCTTCGCCATCAACCCGTCCAAGACCATGCCCCACGCCGACATCCTCCGCGCCCTCAAGACCGCCGAACGCGCGTCGAAGGAAACCCGCACCCCCAGGAACGACGCCTATTCCGACCTCGTGCAGAAACTCTGGCAGTCGGAAGAGGAGTAATCTTCAGAAGGAGATGGACCTCTGGGCCTGTGCCAACGGCGTGATGCTCGACTGCAGCCGTCCGGGCAGGCCGACGGGCAAGGCGTTCAGCGAATCTCTCAATGGACAGTTGACAGTTGAGAAGGGAATGCGCTCAATACGCACTGGTTCCTGTCGCGAAGTGCGCAGGAAAAGGTGGACCGTCGGCGGAAGGATTGCAACGAGGTCCGGCCGCATGGTTCCCTCGGGAACCATGCCTCGGCGAAAACCGGCCGACTCGGGCGCGTCCCGACAGGGCTGGAACCGCGAAGGACTCGCATTGATGGTGGTACAGAGACGGGGTGAGCATCAACCGAACCGAGGACACTACTCCCGACTGGATAATAGACGGGGGAGAGATCAACTGGGCAACTCATGTACTACGCGCTCTTCAGAACGCCCTACCGATGCGTGTCGCCGTGTTGCCGGAGACAGAGAGCCGAGAAACTCGGGATATACTCAACCGACTGGAGATTCGGCAGATTACCTTCCGCTGGGTGGAAGAGAAGCCAAAGTTCGACGGATTGGAGTTCATACTCGGCAAGGAGGTAGGCTATGGCTTTTGATCTTCAGTTGCTCGGGATGAAGATCCAACGCTACAGAGAGCAGTTGGAGTTTACATTTGAAGAAATTGCCGATGGGACTGGAATACCGACCGAGCGCCTGAAGCGGTTCGAAGCGGGAGGGCTGGAACCGACTGGCGACGAAGTACTGATCCTCGCCGATTTTTTCAAGTGTGATTACCGATTCTTTGTCTCGAATGAACGCAAGTCTGTACTCGACTCAACGGAGACATTGTACCGCCTTCACGGTGGGGCTATTTCGAAGCAAGACCGGATAGCTATCCAGGAGTTTTTATTCCTGTGCGAATGCGAAGAAGATCTCCAGAGAATGTTGCATCGGAAGCCTTCCCCTTCTTTTTTTCCAGAGTACTCCGGAGAGTTTTTCATCGGACATGCAACCGAAGTCGCCGACCAATTGCGCAAGCATTTAGGACTTGATGAAAAGAGAATCAGGCTCGATATATACTCGGACTTTCGCAAGCTAGGTGTTCATCTCTTCCGAAGGCGCCTTGAAAACTCAAATATCTCAGGTTTGTTCATCCGCCATCCTTGGGCTGGGTCATGCGTCCTCATAAACTATAGCGAGGATGTCTACAGGCAAAGATTCTCAGCAGCCCATGAGATAGCCCACACGATTTTTGACCAAGACCAAGAAGTGGAGATATCCTATTTCCAATGGAAGAATAAGGATCTTCGTGAGATACGGGCTAACCGGTTTGCCTCAAACTTCCTGATGCCGCCCGACTTTCTTCGACGGTTACCGAACACTTCGAACTGGGACCAGCAGCAACATCTGCGATGGGCGTCAGAATTGAAGGTAAGTGGTGAAGCCTTGGCAATTGGACTCAGGAATGCAGATCTGATCACAGAAGAATCCTGCTCTACCCTCCGCAAAACAAGGGTCCCGAGCAATCTGAGAGAAGACCCCGAGATTCCGGCGTCGCTTTCGGATCTTCAACTGCGGAGGGCATCCACCCTCCTTTCCATGGGACTGTCTCGGTTTTACGTCTCACTCTGTTTTGATGCATACGATGCAGAAGCCGTTTCCACTGGCCGACTTAGAGAGATGCTTCTAGTGAGTGAGGGCGAACTTTCAGAGCTAGCCGACCTTCATAGAAGGAGAGTTGGAAATGTCCATTGATCCTTCCGTGTTTCACAAATACAACGTGGCTGACTCGTGTGCTATATGGAACATTTTGAGCAGCTCGAAGCTCTGGTCAACCTCCCGGTTTGTCGGCTGCACCTACTGCTGTACAGAGTTTGTTCACTACGAATGCCTTGTAAAGCGGAGGTCGGATCCACAAGAAGGCGATCAAGAGATTATGGGCCGGTTTCGGAAGTGTTTGGACATGAAGCACATGGAGAGGCACTGCATTTCGTTGGAGGATCTGCAAGACGTTTCCCAGCTCCAGGAAAGGAAGCGTGTCAGCCTTGGAGAGATTTCCACGATGCTGTTCGCACAGCGTAGGTGTCTTGCATTTCTTACCGATGACCAGAAGGCTCGAAAGCTTGCGTGCACCCTAACTCCCGCTCCTCCCGTTCAAACCACTCCGCATCTGCTGGCATGGTTATTCTTTCGGGGAAGTATCGGAGTTGAGGAAGTTGATGTCATCGTAAGCCAACACGGCGATCTCGGAAGACCGCTGGGACCACATTTCCGCAATGCAGTATCGCTGGCGAAAACGTGTTTAGCCAATGCGGGCGGATAGCGTAGTTCTGGTTGCGCGCTTTGATTCGGGGCGTGATCCCCGCGCCGAGAGGTTGTGGTTACCGACCCAATCTTTCAGAAAGGTAGTGTCCAGAGTCTTGCGCACATTCTTTCGGGAGTCGTCCTGCCGGCTTCGTGCCTGTTCGTGGCCCCTTCCGATCCCGCCCGCGCGCCTCGATTCCCTTCTTCTTCCCCATACCGTCCATTTCTCCCGCGCATTCCTGAAACCCGAAACGACCCGTGATCCGCTTTCCCCGTCTGGCCAGACACCACAGTCCGGCAACCCTGGACTGGACCACCGCAAGCCCGAACGGGCGCCCGTTCTTTCTTTCTTTTCCTCAGCCGAGCCCACAGCCAATGAACTGACCCGACGCATCACAAGTCCTTCCACCGCCGCTCCAGCCCCTATCACCCCCAGGAACGGATCAGGCCGATCGCGAGATAGACGAGAGCCATCGGCAGGGCGATGAACCCGTTGCCGGCGGCGGGCGGAATCGGATGGAAACGGCGGGGAAGAGCGACATGGCAAAGCGCCTGCCGCTTGTTTGCGTCCATCGAGACCGCACGGTTCCCTCGGGAACCGACCGGCCTATGCGAGCGCGTCCAGCGCGGCGGCGAAGCGCGCCTCGATGAGGTCGTAGGGCTCCGTGCCGGCGCTGACGCGAACGAGCCACCGCGAGACGCCCTGCGCCTCGGCCCATTCCAGTTCGCGGTAGTGGGCGATCATCGTGTAGGGGCAGACGAGGGTGAAGTTGGTTCCCAGGCTCGGCCCCTTGGGGACGTCCAGCGCGTCGTAGAACGCCGGCGAGTTGCGGGGCGCGTCCCTGAGCACGATGGAAAGAAGAGCGCCCCATCCGCCCCCTTCCCGCATGAGCTTGCGGAAGGGGTCGGTCGAGCGGTACTTCGGATAGTAGACCGTCTCGACTGCGGGATGGGCGGCGAGGAATCCGGCGAGGCGTTCCGCGTTGGCGTTCATGGCGCGCTGGCGCTCGACGAAACCGCGCGAGTTCCCGTCCAGGGCCTCCGCGTCGGCAGCCGAGAGCCGAACATCGTGCATCGAGCGCAACAGTCCGGCGTGTTTCGCGGCGAAGGCGGAATGCGGCGAAAGGACCAGACTGCCGGACATGACGTCGCCGGTTCCCGAGAAGGACTTCGTCAGGCTCGTGGCGACGAAGTCCGCATGGGGAAACGGATCGACGTTCAGGAACGTGCCGATGGTGTCGTCGACGACGAGCGGGACGCCGTGCTTCGAGAGAATGCCGTGAATGCGTTCGAGATCGACGGAGTCCAGCAGCGGGTTGGTGGGAAACTCCGCAAAGGCGCCGGCCAGACGGCCCGCCTTCGCCAGCGATTCCAGTTCGCCGAAGTCCGCCTCGCGCCCGTGCGGGAAGGAATGGATGCCCTCGCCGAACCACTCCTGAATCTTGACGGTGTCGAGGTACGCGAAGCCGATCTGGGCGGTGGCGCGGCCGGGAAAGACCTCTCGCAGGAACCGGTGGGCGTGGAAGATGGCCGCCATGCCGCTGGGGTAGAGGAGGACGTTCTCTTCCGGCGCGGAGGAGAACGAGGCGATGCGCCGCGCGAGGCTTCGCTCCGCTTCGGGCGCTTCCGCCGGAACGCCTCCGTCGAGCGCCCCCTGGGCCAGGCGCGAGGAAACGATCTCGCCGGAATGCTGCCAGTACTTCTGGACCGTCGCTGCGCATGTGGCGGGAAACGTCACGGCGTGCAGCCCCGCGTACCCGACGTCGTCGATGCGTCCGGTGTATTCGCTCTGGCGTTCGAGGAACGCGACGCAGCGCTGCGCCGAGGCACGCGACGGAAACGCGAAGGAGGCTTCGTCCGCGCCGGCGAACCGCCCGGCGCACGACTTGAACAGCTGGCGGACGATCGGATGGATAAGGAAGCGGGGATAGCCGGTTTCGAGAAGCGCCAGCGTCTCGGGCCGGCCCTCCTCGTAATCGATCACGTCCTGCCACGTCGGCAGAGAGACCGAGCAGGCATGGGCGCAGTCGGGGAGAGGCGTGCCGAGCGGGCGAGAATGGAGTTGTGCGTGGGTCTCGACAGTCACCGGAAGCTCCCTCCCGCAGGGCGGGAGGCCATGACTGGGGGCGGCGCCCCGCGTGCGGCAAGACGAAAGCGGCTGCGGACGGTCAGCCGCCGATCGCGTCCAGCTGCTTCTTCAATCCCTTGACGAACGAGTTGCCCTCGAACGTTCCGCGCACGCTCTCGAAATCCGCGACTCGGTCGTCGTCGTCTCCGTCGGCTCCGAAACCCAGCTGCGCGCCCTCGTCGAACTCCTTCTCGGCGTCGGCGAGCAGCTTCCTGACGAACGTCTCGGTCATTTTTCGGTGCCCGGTTCGCATCTCCGCGATATCATCCGCAGCCAGATCGTCGACGCTCTTTCCGTGGCGCTCGCGGTATGCGTCGCGAACCCAGGCCCAGGCGTCCGACTCGTAGGCGTCGCAGGCTTCCGCGAGCGCGCGTTGCAGGTCGGCGGTGGATGCGATGGCTCCGCTCTCGACCGCCGCGAGGATGGATTCGAGGCGGCTCTTGCCGACCAGAAGCCCGGCGACGTCGACCCATTCTCGGCAGAGTTCGCCCTTCGGGTCCGCGGCGAGCGAACCGGCGTCGGCGCGGCGGAGAATCTCGCCGAACAGATAGCGGTCGATTCCGCCGGCGTAGTTCTTCGCGCAGGTGCGCAGCAGAAGGCGCTTGATGGCGATGCCCTTGTGGCGGACGACCTTGACGGATTTCTCCGTCGAGGCGGAGAGCGCGTTGAGGATCCGCTCGCCGGCCATCATCCGGCCGGCCGTGAAGGGGCTGAAGACCTCGAAGCGAACGAGGTCGCGCTTCTCGGTCGCCTTGCGGCGGTCGCGGGCCGGCCACTTCTCGCCGTCGCGGGTGGTTCCGACGGTGAACATGTTCATCCCGGGCGTCAGCACGCTGCCGCCGGCCTCGATCGAGATGTAGGAGAAGGGGAACTCGCTGGTGTCGAAATTCGCCATGTTCTTTCCCATCACCACCGTGAAGGGACCGACGACGCAGGGCCAGAGCATGTAGGAGCCGGACGCCGTCTTGCTTCCGCGCTCGAGCGTTCCCTGGTGGACGGGGCCGAGCTTGTACATGTGGTTGCTGGCGTTGGTCGCGCTTCCCGCGTTGTAGAACGAGTACGTGCCGGCGATCAGCAGCGTCGCGCGGTGGTGCGTGACCGTGTAGGGGCCGGCGAAGACCGCGACCGCCTCGCTGTGGAAGCCCTCGCAGTTGCAGAAGAAGAGCGAGTTCTCCGCCGAGAACGTCTTGCCGAGCTTCACCGCCTGGCCCACGAACGTCTTGTCGATCATCGCGCCGGAATCGACTTTCGCGCCCTCGGCGACGATGAAGGACTCCGCGACCACGTTCGCACCGACGAACGCCGGAGCGGCCTCCTCGCTCAGGATCGTTCCGTTTTCCAGCCGCGCCGCGCCGACGACCCGCGCGTGGGCGCCGATGCGGACGTCCCCGATGGTCGCGACGCTCTCCACGACGGCGTGGCGACCCACCGTTCCCCTGTCGGAACGCACACTATCCACGTACGAGTCGATCAGCGCGCCGAGTCTCTCCTGAAGCGCGCTCCGATAGCGGTACATCGCCTGAAGATAGGCGGTCTGGCTCGAAAGCCCGTCGTACAGGCGGACGACGCGCCCGCCGCCCTCGTTGACGACTTCCACTTCGGCGCCGTTGCCGAATGTCGCGCCGGGGTTGGTCACCATCCTGCCGACACCCACGATCCGGGCGCCTTCCGCGATGTCGTAGTTCGCGATTCGGCCGGCGACGTTGTGAATCGCGACGCCATTGGCCAGCGAGCAGTTCTCGACCGCTGCGGATCGGATCGAAACCGCGCCGGCGATTTCGATACGGCCCGCGAAATGCGCGGCGCGAACTCCTGCGGCGCGGAAGTCGCCGCCCACGCGAACGTTCGACCAGTCGTCGGCCGTGCATCCCGCCGATTCGAGTGTGCCGATTTCCCCGGGGCTAAGTGCGCGCAAGTCAGTCATGGAAACCTCCGGACCGGAACCGTCCGCTTTTGAAGGAATTCGGCAAAAGGAGCACTGCCCAAACACATCGGGACTGCATGATCCATAGACCGCCGATTTGCGCCCGTCGAGGAGAATCTTCGACGGGCGATCCGCGAAGAGTTGATATGACTGGCGATGGAGAGCCCTGGCGAATCCTGCGCGATGTGCGCAAGACTCGGAAGAGGGCGATTGACAAAACCAAATCCCCGTGGCAGCTTCTCGCAAACGTGAGTGGAAAAAGTCAAAAAGGCAGCGTCATCAGGAGGGTCTTTATGGCCGGATCGGTAAAAGTCAAAGTCTGCAAGGATGCCGGGGACGTGGCCGTTCAGGCGGCGCAGATGATCGCCAAGGCCATCAAGGCGAATCCCCGGATCGTTCTTGGTCTCGCGACGGGCTCGACGCCCGAAGGCACCTACGCGGAACTCGCGAAGCTGAACAAGGCGAAGCAGGCGCCATTCGCCGGCGTGACGACGTTCAACCTCGACGAGTACTGGGGGCTCGACGGCGATCACGACCAGAGCTACCGCCACTTCATGAACACCCGGCTGTTCGACAAGGTCGATGTGCGACCGTGGAACACGCATGTTCTCGACGGAACGGCGGACAATCCGATGCTGGAATGCCAGGCGTTCGAGACGAAGATTCTGGCGGTCGGCGGCGTCGACCTGTGGCTGCTGGGAATCGGCGGCAACGGACACGTCGCGTTCAACGAGCCGGGCAGCAGCGTCGACAGCCGCACGCGTCTCGTCAGCCTGACGCAGGAGACCATCGACGCCAACAGCGACGGGCGGTTCTTCAAGAAGGCATCGGACGTTCCGCGCTGCGCGCTCTCCGCCGGCATCGGCACGATTCGCGAGGCGCGCAGCATCCTGCTGCTGGCGACGGGCGAGAAGAAGGCGCGCGCGGTGGCGGATGCGGTCGATGGCCCGTTCACGCCGGACTGTCCGGCGAGTCTTCTGCAGGACCACCCGAATTGCACGTTCATCGTCGACAAGGCCGCCGCATCGCTTCTCGGAAAGAAGTGATGCGAAGAACCGGCCCGCGAAAGGACCGAAACCCGTGGAACGTTCAGAAGTCGCAGCCCGCGTAAAGAAGGTCGTTTCCGAGCTCCTCGACGTCCCCGTTTCGGACATCGAGGAGAAGCACGCGTTT
>JAJFLJ010000116.1 GCA_021772755.1 Candidatus Sumerlaeota bacterium | reverse complement strand
CTACGCCCCGAACAAATCGTCGGATTCCGGCGGGCGGACGAGCCAGTCCTTCAGCGCCGAGAGGCGCTCCCCCCCGCTCGCGTTGCGAACGGCGATCCCCAGCGCGCGGCGGCTGCCGATCACCACCACGAGTTTTTTCCCGCGCGTGATCGCCGTGTACAGCAGGTTTCGCCGCAGCATCATGTAATGCTGGGTGTGCAGCAGCACGACGACCGCCGGATACTCGCTCCCCTGGGACTTGTGGATCGTGACCGCGTAGGCGAGCGATACCTGGTCGGCTTCGTCGTGCGTGTATTCCACGGGGCGCCTGCCGTACGTCACGCGAAACGTCCGCGACTCGCCCGAAACGGAACGCACCACGCCGACGTCGCCGTTGAAGACGTCGAGATCGTAGTTGTTGCGGTTCTGGATGACCTTGTCGCCGGGGCGCAGCGTCATCCCGCCGATCTGCAGCGACGCGCCCCCGCGCGCGTTCAGTGTCTCCTGAAGCATGCGGTTCAGTTCCCCCGTGCCGAGTTCCCCGCGCCGCATCGGAGTCAGCACCTGGACGTCGGCGACGGGATCAAGGCCGAACTTGCGCGGAATGCGGTGGGCGCACATCTCGACCAGCGCCTCGCGGACGCCGGCGGGATCGTCGCGCTCGACGAAGAAGAAGTCCGGCTCGACGCCGCCCGGCTCGCTCTTCGGCTGGAGCGGCAGCTTGCCCTCGTTGACGCGATGGCTGTTGACGATGATGGCGCTGGATTCCGCCTGGCGGAAGATCACGTTCAGCCGCGTCACGCGGGCGCGTCCGCTCGCGATCACGTCGCCCAGGAAATTGCCCGGACCGACGCTCGGCAACTGGTCGATGTCGCCCACGAAGACCACCGTGGCGCCCGAAGGCATGGCGGCGAGCAGGTGCCACGCGAGAGGAATGTCGAGCATCGAGGACTCGTCGACGATGAGCAGATCGACCTCCAGCGGGTTCGACGCGTCGTGGGTGAAGCCGCCCTGCTGGGGGTTGAACTTCAAGAGACGGTGGATCGTCGTGGCGTTGCGCCCGGTGGTTTCGGCGAGCCGCTGGGCGGCGCGCCCCGTCGGCGAGCAGAGCGCGATCCGCAGCGGTTCGTCCCGCAGGCAGTGCAGCAGCCCGCGAACGAGCGTCGTCTTGCCGGTGCCCGGTCCGCCGGTGACGACGCACACGCCGCCCTGGGCGATGTTGTGGATGGCGTCGCGCTGCAGCGGAGCCATCTGGAAGCGGTAGCGTTCCTCGAACGCGCGCAGCTTCGCGGCGACGTCTCCGGCCATGACGGGCCTGGCGTCTTCGGCGAGACGGAGAACGCGCCGCGTCACGCCCGTCTCCGAAAGATACAGGCTGCGCATGAAGACCGCGCGAACGCCGCCGGGCAGTTCGCTCGGCCTCAGTTCGCGGTTCCGCCCGAGTTCTGTCGCGAGCGCGGCCTCGACGACCGGCGCGTCGAGACCGAGAAGCTCCACGGCCTGGGTCAGCAGCGTTTCCTCCGGCAGATGCGTGTGTCCCTCCTCGGATGCGCGCGTCAGCAGGTGCAGGAATCCGGCGCGCACGCGATCGGGCGAGTCGCGCGCGATGCCCGTGCTCTCGGCGATCCTGTCGGCGGTGAGGAACCCGACGCCGTACACGTCGATGCTGACGCGATAGGGATTCGTCTTCAGGATCGACGCCGCTTCGTTTCCGTAGTGCCGGAAGAGACGGCGCGCGAGCGCCGGCGAGAGGCCGAAGCGCGACAGGTACATCATCACTTCGTGGGTCTGGCGGTGTTCGGCCCACGCCGCGCCGACGGCCTGGGCGCGCTTGCGGCCAAGGCCCTTCACCTCGAGCATCCGCTCGGGCGCGTGTTCGAGAACGTCGAGCGTTTCCTCGCCGAAGTGGTCGACGATGCGCTCGGCGAAAGAGGGGCCGATGCCCTTGACGAGTCCGCTGCCCAGGTACGCCCGCAGCATGGAGGGATCGTCCGGCAAAATGGGGACGTAGGACTGGACGTCGAAGGTGGCGCCATGCTGGCGGTGGGCCTTCCACTCGCCGTGGACGTGCAGCGGTTCGCCGGCGGCGACGCCGGGAAGGTTCCCGGCGATGGTGACCTGTTCCTGTTCGCCCTGCGGCATGAAGCGCGCCACCTGGAAGTGCCCGTCTTCCGAAGAGTAGACGAGGCGCAGGACCTGTCCCGTCATTTCCCGCTCCTCGCGCAGCCTGGCGGGCGCGGCGGGACGGTCGTTGCGGCGCCGCCAGGCGGGACGGTCGTTGTTGCCCTCGGAACCCATGGCCGGGTTATGTCGCTTGCGGGACGCAGGACGTCAACACGGAGGCTCGCACTTGGTACGGTTCGCGGCAATCATGGCCGTCGCGCTTCTGGCGCTCGCGGGGCTCTGCGCCGCGCAGCCCGACCGTCCCACCAATCCGACGTGCCCCGTCATGACCGGCGACCCCGTCGATCCGGCGGTGTTCCTCGACTACGAGGAGCGGCGAATCTGGTTCGCAGACGAAACGGCGAGGGAACTGTTCGAGTTCTCGCCCGAGGACTATCTCCCGAATCTTCCGGCGGTGACGCCCTGGGTGGAGGCGCGTGTTCTAGCGACGGACGACGCGCAGTCCGCGATGTCGATCGGCGCGCGCGCGTTTCGGTTCGTCACGCGCTTGCATCCCGCGTTCGTGCATTTCCCGATCGCGCTGCTGGTCGCCGCAGCGATGGCAGAGATGCTCTCGCTGCGCTGGAAACGCGACGCGCTGCGGGCCGCCTCCGCGTGGTGCGTCGTGCTGGCGGCGCTCGGTGCGTTTCCGGCGGCGGTGTCCGGCTGGCTGCTGGCCGGTGGTTACGACCAGGCGCCTGCGGCGCTCGACACCCACCGCTGGCTCGGCGTCGCGACCGCCGTCTCCGCCGCCATCAGCGCCGGTCTGCTCGCCTATTGCGCGCGCGCGAAGTCCCCCGACACGGTTCGCCGGTTCTATCTCGTCTCGCTGGTCGGCGGAGCGCTGCTCGCTGGCATCGCGGGGCACTTCGGCGCGATTCTGGTCTATGGAGCGGACTACCTGAAGTTCTGACGGTCAGGCTTCGCCGAGAACCACCGGCAGAGCCTCGCGAAGATCGCCGATGTCGCGGTGAAGCAGCGGCCTGACGCCGCTCTGCGCGATGTTGCCGCCGCCGACGCCGACCGCCGCGAAGCCTGCGAGGCGAATCGAGACCACGCCTGCGGAGGAATCCTCGAAGCCGATCACGCGGCTGCGCTTCGAGGCGTCCAGCCCCAGCCCGACGCGCGCCGTCTCGGCGTAGAGCCACGGGTGCGGCTTCGGTTCGAGTTCGCCCAGCGTGCCGGCCTGGCCGGGGCGAATCGCATGGCCGGCGCTGATGATCGCGTCGTAGAACTTCAGTGGATCGCCGAGCTTCATCGTCCGGAACGCGGAGACGATTTCCGGCCACGCCTTCTCGTACAGTCCCGACGTGACCAGACCGACGAGAATACCGCGGCTCTTGATCTCCAACAGGAACTCTTTTAGTCCCGGCGTCGGCGTAAAGGCCTCCGGTTTGCCGCGGCCTGCGGCGATTTCCTTCAGTTCATGGTGCGTGATCTCGAAGTAGTGCGTGCGGGCCTCCTCGACGGTCCTGCCGGGGCAGTACTTGTCGATGCAGTATTGCAGGTGCTCCCCCACCGAATGGCCGGAAACGTGGGGAAGGTCCGCCTCCTCGAGGTCGAACTTCGGATCGCCCAGCAGACGCGCCGTCGTTTCGCGAATGATCCAGATCCAGAACTCCTCGCTGTGGACGCTGGTGCCGTCGAGGTCCATCAGCACGGCGGCGGCGGGGCCCTCGAACTCCGCGTCGTGCAGCGGATACAGCGCGGGATAGCCCATCGCGGACTTCACCCACACGAGGGTCTTGTCGGCGTGACAGATGAACTCCACCTTGCGGTCGCGCGGCGTCAGGATGCGTACGACGCCATCCACGCCGACGCGGAACATTCCATCGGCGCCGGTGTCCAGATCCGCGAAGTCGCCGGAGTGTTCCGGTGCGATGGTTCCGATGCCGTGAAGATGCGCCATTGTGGTTCCTTAGAGGACGAAGCCGAGGGTGACGATCTTCTTCGGGCCGACGGCAAGGCGAAACGTCGCTTCGCCATCGACGGAGGTCAACCGCTCGACGGGGTTCTCCTCCAGGGTCAGGCGCCACGCTTCGGACACGGGCACACCCAGCGCGATGGTGGCGTCCCGGTCCTCCTCCGCCGAATTCCAGAAACGCACGACCAGCATGCGGCGGTCCTCGCTTTCCTTGACTCCGCTGAAGACGAACTCATCCGGGTCGATGGACAGAAACGAGCGCTTGGCGTTCGTCTCGCCGACCGTCGGCGCGGAGAGCATCCCCTGCACCGGCGACATCAGCCGCATCGCGCGGCGCACCAGACCCGCCTGGCGCCAGTCGCCGGCGTGGGGGCAGAGAACGAAACGGTACCTGTGCGGGCCGGGGCATTGCGAACCGGGCGTCGGGCGTCCGTAGACGAACTTGCCGAAGGCGCGCAGCAGCGTGACGGCGATCGTGCGCTCCGCATCGTCGATGGCTTCGTATTCGATCAGCCCGTCGCTGACGACACCGAGGCCTTCGTTCCCGTCCGACACATCGACCCAGTTCCACATGGGATGCGTGGCGAAGGGTTTCTCCTTCCACCCGGTGCCGTCCGGCAGCGCGATCGGGCGGCGGAGAACGTCGAACTGGCCGTCCGCGGCCGAGTGCGTCGCCTTCGCGATTCCCGACGGAAAGAGAATCCGCAGGCGATGGTCCTCTGCCCGGTTGTCGATCGAGAGTTCGATGTCGGCGGTGTTCGCTCCACGCGCGAGCGACACGTCCATCGTCACGGGAATCGCGACGCGTTCGGCACTGCGCGCGTCGCCGTCCCGTTTGGCGGGAACGGTGAAATCGAACCGCGCCCGCAGC
>JAJFLJ010000115.1 GCA_021772755.1 Candidatus Sumerlaeota bacterium | reverse complement strand
CGCATGAAGAACGGGAACATCGTGGAGGGGCGTGTTCTCGAAGAGGACGACGAACGCCTGATCATCGACACGGGCGGCGTGAAGCTGAACATTCGCCGCGACGAGATCGAGAGCCTCAAGCGCCGCATCCCCGTCTCCTTTCTGAGAAACAATGCGGAAAAGGCGATCGTCCAGGCCGAGAGCCTGATCGCCTCGGGGCGCATCGACGAGGCCCGCATCCTGATCGAGAGCGTTCAGGCGGAATTCGACCGCACCGAAGAACAGTACCGGGGCCAGGACGAGTTCCCCGCCCCCCTCCAGGAATTGCGGACGCGCCTGGAGGCGACCCGCGTGGCCGCGCTGCCGCCCGACCCCAACAACCAGCTCGCCGAGAAGCTCTACGCAGACGCGATGAAGGAACTCGACCACATCCGCTACGAGGAGGCGTTCCCCCTGCTGGAGCAGGCCGCGACGCTGGTGCCAGGCCGCGCGGACATCCAGCTTCGCTTCGCGGAGACCGCCGAGCGCACAAACCGGCCCCAGGCGGCCATCGAAGCCTACAAGCGCATCGTCGAGACCCAGCCCGAAGTCTACTACGACCAGGTCGCCACGCCGCTCCTGAATCTTCTGGAGACCCGCGCGCAGCGGCTCATCAACGAGCGCAAGTCCGACGACGCGGTGGACGCATGGCGGGACATCCTGTTGCTGCGCGGCAGCGCGGACGGCGATGCGGCGGACCTCACGGAGTACCTCGCCCGCAGGACCACGCGCGACACGCAGTCCGAGGACGAGGTCCTGATGGAGGTCTACCGGTACGCGGACTCCAACGATCTCGTCGATCTGGCGATCGCCGCGATTTCCAAGGCTGCGGTGCTCCGCCCCGACAACGAGGAAATCCAGGTCCTCAAGAAGCAGACGGGATTCCTGGCGAAGCTGAAGCAGCACGTCGAGGACGGCGACCTGGAGGCGGCCGTCGAGGTGATGCGCGACGCGCGCGAGGAACTGCCGGACGCCAAAGCGTTCAACGAGAGGGCGCAGAAGGTCACGGAGGGAATCGAGCGCGCGCTGGACGCGGAGCAGCTCGTTCTCGAAGCGCAGGATGCGTACGACGCCGAGGACTACGACCGCGCGGAAAAGCTCGCGAAGGAAGTCTCCACCGACTATGCGGAGCTGGTTCCTGCGGAACAGGCGCGCGAAATCCTGAAGGGCGTGCAACGGGAGCGGCCGCTGAAGAAGGGGCTGGATGAGGCCCGAAAGAACCTCGCTGGCCGGAAGTACGACGACGCGGCGGCGGTTCTCGAAGGTCTCGTTGCGGCGCCCGACCTCGAGAGGAGCCGGTACGCGGCCGAAATCCGGCGGCTTCTCGCGAGGATTCCCGACGAGAGGGAATCGGACCGCCTGTACGATCTCGCCCGGGTGCTGATCGATCGCGAGGACTTCGACGAGGCGATGAGACATCTCGAGTCGATCGCGTCGAGGTATCCCGACACCGTTTCCGGTGGAAAGGCCCGCGAGTGGCTCTCGCAGTATCGCGGCCGGCTGGCGAAGGAAGCCCTCCGGTCGCGCCAGATCGAGTCGAACTCCTTCTTTTCCTTCGCCGATCCCGCCTTGTGGCGCGCAGCGGCCTCGCCCGATTCCGCGCGAACGCTCAGACTGCCGCCCGTACCCGGCGCGGCGAAATCCGCCGCGTGGAAGAAATTCGACGAGTTGAACGACCTCGACGTCCTTCATGGCAGGAACGACGGGCCGAGTCCCCTCCTCGCGCTTGGCTTGCCGATCCTGGCTGTCGTCGGTCTGGTCGGCGCGGGCGCCTGGGTTCTGATTTCGCCAGGCAGGGAGAAGCTGCCGGGCGAAGTGGGGAACTCCGAGTCGCGCGACGAGTGCGGGCTTTGCGGCGTGCCGCTGAAGCAGGGCGATCTTCTCTGTCCCAACTGCGGCGAGGCCGTTGGCGCAGACGAGATCACGGACGAGCGCCGAACCTCGGAAGTCAAGAAGGCGAACTTCGACCCTTGGGACATTCGCGTGCGCGACGCCAGCGCCAACGAATTCGAGAAGTTCTTTCAGGAGGCGAAGGACCTGGCGGAGACGAGCGACGTCGAGGCCGCCATCGGAAAATGCCGCCAGGCGCTGCACGAGGACCCGCTGCGCAAGAACGCGTACCGCCTCCTGGCCGACCTGAACGAACGCGTGAACAGACGCGACGACGCGGCCCAGTGCTATCGCGAGATCCTGCTGATCGACCCGACGGACGTGGAGGCGCGGCAGAAGATCGAAGCGACGATGAATCTCTCGTCGAAGCCGATCGACCTGAAGAACGTCATCGTCGCCATCGGCATCGCCCTCTGGGTTCTCGTCTACCTCGTCGCCGTGGGAATCGATCCGACGGGCTGGCTGGTCCGGCTGGGGCTCGTCGCCGCCGGCGCGGGCCTGACCGTCGCCGGGTGGCTCTTCGTGCAGAAGCGCCACCGTCCTCTGCTGCACGCGCATCAGCGGCCGGAGATCAGGGCGCACCGGCCTTTGCCGCCGGGAGCCCTTTCGTTCGTCGAGCAGCACCGCCAGGCCCGGCTGATCGCCGAGAGCGTGAAGGCGCACACCAACATCGACGTGCCGGTTCTGACTCCCCTGCGGGTCGTCGCGGTCGCGGTGGCGAGCGTCCTCTTCTTCGCGGCGCTGCTCTACACGGCGTGGGTCCGGAACACCTGGTACGTGCTGGCGGTCTGGCCCGCGGTGACGGCGCTGCTCTACTTCCTTCTGGAGGTTTTTCCGCGTGCGGTGACGGCCCACGCGCTGCTGCGCCATTTCTACGAGGAAACGCTCTCGCCCTGGGTCGATCCCCACCGTCCCTTCAATCCAAAGAAGGCTCCCGCGAAGGGCGAATTCCAGATTCAGTCCCTCGACGAGTTCCCGCTCCGGTGGGCGATGAATCCGAAGCCCTATCCGCGCACCCGCCAGGGCGTTCTCGACTGTCTGCAGGCGACTCTCAACCGGCACTGGGCGTTCCACCGCTTCTACGACGCGGCGCACGTCGTTCGCGACGTCGACGTTCCGATGCCGGTGGGCAGCCGGCGAGCGGTCTTCGCGATCGCGATCCTGCTCGTCGTGTCGATCGCAGGCGGCGTCGCCGCAGGCCTGGAGAGAAGCGGAGCCGAGGCCGCCTACGAGGATTCGCTCAAGCTCGGCTACGGATATCTGCTGGACGGCGACATCGGCAGTGCGCGCACCGAACTCTACCGCGCCTCGCGCGCCAGGCCCGAACGGGTCGTGCCGCGTCTCTATTTGGCCCACGCCAGCAATTCCGTCGGGATGCCGCGTTCCGCCGAGCGGGCGTTCCGATCGGCGGCGTCGCGCGACCTGCAACTCGTCGAGGTGTACAACGACTACGGCAATTTCCTCCAGCGCCAGGGCCGTCTCGCCGACGCGGTGCTTCAGTACGCGTCGGCGCTGGAACTGGAGCCGGCCAACGGCGACGTTCTGAACAACATGGGGTCCGCGCTGTTCAAGCTCGGCAGGCACAAGGAGGCCGCCGAGCGTCTGGAGAAAGCCGTGGCCCTGCGCGAGAAGCATCCCCGCGCATGGACGACGCTGGGGCTCGCGTACGAAGGCGTCGGGCGGTTCGAAGAAGCCCTCGAAGCCTACGCGAAGGCGGTCGAAGTCGCTCCCGACGAGGAGTACACGCTCCTGGCGAAGAACCGCCTGGAGCTGGAATCGCTCGAGGAATCCAACAAGCCGATCGTTCTGGAGGAGTTGACGGTCAGTGCCGGAACGAATGGAGAAGCCGGTGCGAAACTCGGGGAATGACCCGACCGTCATTCTTGGTGCCGGCGATTCGGGAGGACCGCCCGCGACGATCGCCGGCTACAAGATCGTGCGGAGGCTCGGCGAGGGCGGCATGGGCTTCGTGCTGCTGGGCAGGGACCCGCACCTGCACCGGCCGGTCGCCATCAAGCTGATTCGGAAGGAACTCGTCGGCAACGAGTTCTTCGTCGAACGCTTCCTTCGGGAGGCCCGCCTCTCCGCAGCAATGAGCCATCCCAACATCGTCACGACGTACCAGGCGGGCCTGGAGGGCGGCACTCCGTTCCTCGTTCTCGAATACGTCGAGGGCATGACGCTGCGTGACCGGCTGCAGACGCCGCCCCCGCTCAGCGTCCAGACCGTCATCGGATATTTCCTGCAGTGCTGCGACGGCCTGGAGGCCGCTGCCGCCGGAGGAATCGTCCATCGCGACTTCAAGCCGGCGAACGTGATGGTGCGCGGCGACGGTATCGTGAAGCTTATGGACTTCGGTCTCGCGAAGCAGGTCACCGGCGAGACCATGACCGTGACGACGGCCGTCATGGGCACGCCGGACTTCATGTCCCCCGAACAGGCGACTGGCCGCAAAGTCGACTTCCGGACCGACATCTACGCGATGGGCATCGCGCTGTTCCAGTGCACCACGGGATACCTGCCGTTCAAGGAAACCTCCGCGTTCGAAACCATGAAGGCGCACATCGAGAAGCCGCTGCCCGAGGACGAGGGCCTGGCGAAGATCGCCGGCGGGCGCTTGGTGAAACTGATCCGGAGGATGGCGGAGAAGGAGCCGGAAAAGCGCCCCGGTTCCTACCAGGAGATCCGGCGCGCCCTCGAAGAGATACTCGACAGGATCGGCAGCGGCAAGCCGCTGATCGTCGGTGCCGCCAGGGCCGGGGAGAGCGGGGAGCTCGCGATGACCAGGCCCATGCCCGGGACTCCGGAGAAGGAACGCCCCGCGCCCGTCGCAAGGAAGCCGAAGGCCGCTCCCCGCAAGGCGAAAGCCACCGCACGGAAGCCGAGTCGCGTCCCGCTCGTCGTATTCCTCCTCGTGATGGTCGGCGCACTGGCGGGCGGCGGATACCTGATTCTCGTCGGCGCCAGGACTCCCGCCGAGCCGAAGGGTTCGGATATCGCGCGGGAGTCGAAGGCACCCGACGGCGCGGCGGAGACGCCGAAGTCCGCCGGTCCGGTCACGCTGAAGGTCGGCGCGCCCGGCCGGCCGGGAGCTCCGACGGAACTTCTGCATCAGCTTGGCGCCCTGGGATCGAACCAGGTCGTCGATCCGTCTCTCGCAGGCAACAGGACGCCCATCGCGGCGGGCTTCGCGAATCGCGAATTCGCCGACGTGTTCGGCGCTCTCGAAACGGGCTTCGGCTGGACGGTCGTCGCGACGAGCGGGCTGTTCGAAATACTTCCCGGACCGGAAGAGCCGGCACCTCTTCCCGCTCCGGAGGCGTCCGAGGGTCTTTCGAACATCGCGCTCAATACCGTTGGGCAGAAGCTGACACTGCATCTGTACTGCGAGATTCTCGCCAGGGACCGCGGACTCGACTACCTGTTGATCGGAGAAAGCGTCGTCGGCGCGGAGCTGCCGAGGCTGTCCGTCTCCGGACAGACGCTGCCGGGTATCATGGCGATCCTCGTCGAGCGCGGGCTCGCGGTCGAGTGGACGCTGGTGGATGGCGTGCTCGTCGTCCGTCCCATGAGTGGTTGACACTGTCGCCCCTGCGGCGGGACTCCCCGGGCACTCCCATGCGCGTTCTTTTCCTCAGCCCGTCCAACCGTCTGCTCGGCGCCCGCAAGAGCCTGATCGATCTCGTGCGCACGCTGCGGACGCTGGACGTCGACGCGCTCGTCGTATGCCCCGGCGAGGGCGATCTTTCCCGCGAGCTTCTCCGGCTTGGGATCGCCGTGCGTCTTGTCCCCCAGTATCCCTGGCGCAAGGCGGTCGGCAATCTGATGGCGAGGACCGTTCAGCTTCCCAGGCTTCGCCGCATCGTCGGCGACTTCCGGCCCGACGTCATCCACGCCAACGAGTACCACATCGTTCCGCAGGCCGTGGAATGCGCGAAGACGGGAGGAGCGCGGATTCCCGTCGTCGTCCACGTTCGGAACCTGCCGGGACCATCGCATCTGCGGAAGTACAGACTGGACGAATGCGCGGGCATCGTCGCGGTCTCCGCCGCTCTCAGGGGTTACTTCGACCGGTCGGAGGGGCGCGACAAGGTGACCGTCGTTCACAACGGAATCGATCTCGGGCGGTTTCGTTCGAAGAACGCGGAAAGGGTCTCGATTCCGGAGACGGCGCACTGGCCGAAGGACTGCACCGTCTTCGGTCTGCTGGGTCTGATCGACGAGCGCAAGAACCAGCAGGTGGCCGTCGGAGCGCTGCGCCTGGCCGCGGATTCCGGCGCCGACGTGCGGCTGCTCATCGCCGGCGACGCGTTCAAGTCATCCGTTGGCTACGGCGAGGAACTCGCGCGTCTGATCGACCGCATGGAACTGCGGGAGCGCGTCGTGTGGCTGCCGTTTCAGGAGGACGTGCTGCCGCTCTATCGGGCCATCGACGTCAATCTTCTCGTCTCGCGCGAAGAAGGCTTCGGGCGTACAATCATCGAGGCCGGGGCGATGGGCAGGCCGAGCATCGGCAGCAACGTCGGCGGCATTCCGGATATCGTTCTTCCCGGCGAAACCGGCTGGCTCGTGCCGGCGGGGGATGCGCAGGCGCTGGCGGCCGCCATGTGCGAAGCCGTCTCCGACCGGGCGCGCACGACGCGCATGGGTGTCGCAGCGGCGCAGCGCGCCCGCGACCGCTTCAGCATCGAATCGACCGCCCAGGGCGTCCTGGACGTCTACCGCCGCGTCGCCCGTCAGGGCGCGACGTCGTAGGTCGTGCCGCGTTCGACGACCGTGACGTCCGTCTTCAGCGAACCCCTCAGATACTCCGCCAGCGGCTCCTGCTGCTCCGGCTCGCCGTGGACGAGAAAGATGCGCTTCAGCCGGTCGCCGCGGTCCTTCACGCGAAACGCGAAGTCCTTCAGCTCGTCCTGGTCGGCGTGGGCGGAGAAGCCGTCCATCACGGCGACTTCCGCGCGCAGCGGATGCTCCTCGCCGAAGATCCTCACGACGTCGCGCTTCTCGACGATGCGGCGGCCCAGGGTGTGCTCCGCCTGGAAGCCGACGATCAGCACGCAGTTCTTCGGGTCGCCGATCGAGTTCCGCAGGTGGTGAAGAATGCGCCCGGCCTCGCACATGCCCGACGCGGAGATGATGATGGCCGGTTTCTTCAGCTCGTTGAGTGCCTTGCTCTCCTCGACGTTCTGGGTGTAGATGAGGGTCTCGAAGCCGAAGACGTTCGGGTCGGTGCGCAGGATGTCGCGCACGCTGCGGTTGAAGCACTCGGGGTGGCTGGTGAAGACCTTGGTGACGTTGGTGCTGAGGGGGCTGTCGACGTAGACGTCCATCCGCGGAAGCTCGCCGTCGTTCCAGAGGTTGTTGAGCTGGTAGACGATCTCCTGCGTGCGGCCGACGCTGAAGGCGGGGATGATGACCTTGCCGCCGCGGTCGTGGACGCGTTTGACGAGGTCCCGCAGGCGGTTGCGGAGGTCCTTGACGGGATCGTGGTCGCGCGCGCCGTACGTCGATTCCATGATGAGGAAGTCGGCGTCGCTGGGGATTTCCGGATCGCGCAGGATCGAATTCTCCCCGCGGCCGATGTCGCCGCTGAAGACGAACCGCGTCTCCCCGCCCTTGTGCCGGATGTCGAGCTGTGCCTGGGCGGAACCGAGGATGTGTCCGGCTTCCAGGAACTTCAGCGTGACGCCCGGCGAGATTTCCGTCTCGCGGTAGTAGTTCACCGGCTGGAAGAGCGAGAGCACCGGATCGACGTCCTGAATGGTATAGAGCGGCTCGACGGCGGGCTCGCCCTTGCGGCGGCGGATCTTGTTGACGAAATGCGCGTCCTTCTCCTGGATGTAGGCCGAGTCCATCAGCAGCACGCGGGTGAGGTCTTCCGTGGCGTTCGTGCAGTGGATGGGACCGGTGTACCCCGCTTTGACGAACGTGGGGATGTTGCCGCAGTGGTCGATGTGGGCGTGGGAGAGGACCAGGCAGTCCACGCTCTCGGCGGGACAGGGAAACGCGCCGTTGAGCTCGCGCGCGAGAGAGCGCCTTCCCTGGTAGAGACCGCAGTCCAGCACGATCCGGCGGCCGTCGACTTCCAGGAGATGGAACGATCCCGTCGTCGTCTTCGCCGCGCCCCAGCCGGTCAGTTTGATCATGGTCTTTCCTCCGTGGCGGATTGCCGGACTTCCGTCCCGCTTTCCCATTGCCGCATTCCGCCGCGAGCGGGGCAAATCAAACGAGTGGCGCTTTTCGCGCCGGCCAACCGAGGGGGATCGTGTCCATGATGCTACGAACGGCGGCAACCGGGTTGATCGTTTTGGGAGCGGGCGCCTTCGCGGTCGCCGGGCCGGAGTTCCATCTCGACGGCCCCCACATGCTGGAATCCCACCGGCGCGCGACGAATCTTCTCCTCGCCGATTTCAACGACGACGGGCTGACCGACATCGCCGCCGTCTCCAACGACGAGGCCCTCCTCGACGTGTGGTACCGCCTTGCCGAACCGGACGACGAAGGCGGGGTCTGGAGCCTGGAGGAATACACGCTCGACCGTACCGTCCTCGATGCTGTGGCGATGGACGCGGACGGCGACGACCTGACCGATTTGGTTCTGGCGGTCGCGGGTTCGGAGATCGTGCTGCTGCGCCAGACCGACAAGGGGCGCCTGCAGAAGGCGCCGAACCTTCCCCTTCGCGGCGAGCGCCTCGTCGAGGGCGATCTCGCAGGCGACGGGCGCTCCGACCTGCTCGTGGTGGAAGGCCGCAAGTTCTCCGTGCTCGAGCGCACCGGCGACGGACTCGCCGCGTCGGCCGGCCCCGTCTTCTTCTCCACCAGCGCGCCGACGTCCGACCCGCACATCCTCGATCTCGACGGCGACGGGCGGAACGATCTGATGTACCTGACGGCCGACTCGCGGGAGAGCGTCGCTGTTCGCTTCCAGGGGGCCGACGGCGGATTCCCCGCCGAGGTCGCGCTGCGAACCGGCGGCCTGAGGGCGGCGACGGGCGTTCGCCGCGACGACGGGAGGGATCGTATCGCGACCGTCAGCGCGGCGACGCGGCAACTCGTCGTTCACGAACTCGTTCCCGACGACCTCGTCGCCGAGCGCTGGCAGCCCTCGATCCCCGGCTACGTTTCGTTCGATCCCGACCGGTGGGACGAGAAGACCGCGTCGGTCGCCGCCGACGTCGATGGCGACGGGCGCATCGACATCGCGGCGACGGTTCCGGGTTCCGCCGTGCTGCGGATTCTGCGCGGAACGGAATCGGGAACGATGGCGCCGGTCGACGTTCCCTCGCTGAAGGACATTCGCCAGATGGCGCCGTGGCCGGTCGCGGAGGGCGAACCCTCGCCGCTGCTGCTGCTCAGCGGCGACGAAATCGTCCTTGGAGTCGCGACCCACGAGTCGGACGCGGAGGGCGCGGTGCTGCCGTTTCCCTCGCCTCTGGCCGTCGGCGGCGAGCCCCTCGCCGTGGCCGTCGCGCGATCGTCCTCCAGGTCCGGCGCGCACGCGCTTCTGATCGCGGAGAAGAAGGACGACGCGATCGTGCTGAACCGCTACGCCGGCTTCGACGCCGCGGCGGCGGACACGGGGGTGGCGGAGGAGGTGTTTTCCTTCGGCGAAGACAGCGAAGAGCCCACCGCCATGTTCCCCGCGGACATCGACCGCGACGGACGCGACGATCTGTTCGTCTTCTTCGAGTACGAAAAGCCGAAGGTTCTTCTCCAGAGCGGGGCCGGGCGCTACGAAGAGGCGGGCCAGGGCGGAAT
>JAJFLJ010000114.1 GCA_021772755.1 Candidatus Sumerlaeota bacterium | reverse complement strand
CATCGCCGGTTACTCGAAGGTCACGGACACCCCGCTGATCGCCAGCAGGTCGGTGAACACGGTCGCGAACGTCAAGGACGGCTACCCGATCGTGATCGGCGGGCTCGACAAGACGGGCACCGTCGTCTCGACCGTCGGCATCCCGCTGCTCAAGGACATCCCCGTCGCGAAGTACCTCTTCGCGAAGGAAACGAGCAACACCACGGTGTCGAAGGTCGTCATCGTGCTGACGCCGCGGATCGTGGCGGCGGACGAAGGCGGTTTCAAGGCGCCGTTCTGAACAGCGGCGGGGACCTCGCGGTCCCCGCCCCCTACAGAGTGCTGTGGCCGACTTCCCGCTTCGCCGCTTCCAGGGCGCTCTGCTTCATTTCCTCGCGCTGCTTCGGGTCCTTCCACGCCTTGCGAACCTGCTCGCTGAGGGTGTCGAAGGGGTCGAAGTAGAGGAAGAACCTGCCGGGCTTGACGTTGGGGGCGGTATAGACGCTGATGCCGGTCTCCCGGTCGTAGTGCTCGTAGCTGTGGAGCTGGCGCTTTCCGCCGCCGCCCGGCGCGTCCACCACGAAGTTCGGCGTGTTGAAGCCGGCCGTCGTTCCGCGGACGTACTTCTCCACGTCGATCCCCTTCTGGAGCGTCGTGCGCAGGTCCTCGACGCCCTGCACCAGATCGTGCATGTAGACGTAGTACGGCTGGACGTTGACGTACGCCAGCCGCCGCGTCAGCAGCACCATCGTGTCGGGGTCGTCGTTCACGCCGCGCTGGAACACCGCCTGGTTGCGGCAGCGGATGCCGTCGGCGAACAACTTGTCCATCGCGCGCTTGCTGATCTCGGTGCACTCGTTGGGGTGGCTGAAATGGGTGTGGACGACCACTTCCTTGTGCATCCTGCGGCCCATGTCGACCACGTCGCGGACGGCGCCGTACCACGCGTCGTCGGTCAGGATCTTCATCGGCATGATGGCCGGGCCCTTGGTCGCGAAGCGAATCCGGCGGACGTGCGGGATGTTCAGCAGCGTCTCGCCGATGAGCTTGATGCGCGCGGGGCGCAGCATGTACGCGTCGCCCCCGCTGACGACGATGTCCTCGAGCTGGGGCTGCGAGCGGATGTACTCGAACACGCTCTGGTAGCGCTTCTCGTCCTGCGCCAGCTTCACCTTCTCCACCCCGTGGGTGTCGAAGCCGACGGCGTAGCTGCGCGTGCAGTAGCGGCAGTAGACGGGGCAGATGTCCAGGGCGAGGAAGAGCGCCTTGTCCTGGTAGCGGTGCGTCAGCCCGAAGACGGGCGAGTCGTCCTGCTCCTTGAGCGTGTCCAGGTGCAGTTCGGGGTGGTCCTCCAGCAGGCGCGAGGAGAGCGGAATGAACTGGCGCCGCAGGGGGTCGTCGTAGGGCTTGTCCCAGTCGATCAGCGACATGACGTAGGGCGAGACGCGCACGGCCATCGGCGCGCCGGCGAACCCGGCCTTCATGTCGTCGTAGAACTCCTGCGTCACGATGTCGCGCAGGGTGTCGAGCATCTTGTCGACGCTGGTGATGGAGTTCTTCAGCTGCCAGGTGTGATCGAGGAACATCTCCGTCGGAACCTGGGAGTAGGCCGGAATCCTTCTCCAGAACTCGCCGCCGCGAAGATCGCGGTGCTCGATGTCGAACTCCTCGCGAAAGCCCGACGCGTTCGCGTTCACGTTCGCGGGGGGTGCCGGAGCGCGGTGCTCGGCGCCGTCCACCTCATAGGTCTTGCCCGAATTGGTTCCCTCTTGAATGGTCATTGGTCGAATGGCTCCAACAGTCAGCGGTTCCCTGCACCCTTGGGTGGCTGGTGGGCGAGCGG
The DNA here is from genome assembly GCA_021772755.1 of Candidatus Sumerlaeota bacterium. Lineage (GTDB taxonomy): Bacteria > Sumerlaeota > Sumerlaeia > SLMS01 > JAHLLQ01 > JAJFLJ01. Next base: position 9,925 of record JAJFLJ010000114.1, on the reverse strand, counting down.
GTAACCTGTTGTGGCTCAGTATCAGGGGGCCACCGTCCGGGGACGGCACTCACGGCGACCCAGCCCTGATGTTATTGGCCCAGGCCGGGACCTGTCAAGAGCGGCTCTGTTTCCGGCTCCGGAGGCCGGGCGAGGACCTGGTAGGCGTAGGGCGGGCGACCGTCGGGGAGAAGCTCGTACTCGGGGAAGTAAAGCTCCAGCATCCAGTCATCGCTGTTCGTGGCGATGACCTCGAAGTCCGGCGGAATCCAGGCGCGCACCTGTTCGGCGGTGAGTTTGTCGTCGGCGAACCAGCGTTCGCTGATTCCGGTCGTGGAGTGGTGCAGCTCGCCGGTCGCCATCAGCTCCGGCAGGGGGCACCAGGAAAACCAGGCCTTGCCGGGATTCTGGCGGGCGTAGTCGAAGCCCAACTGGTGGATATTGACGCCGATTCCCGCCAGGCGGTCGGAAACGTACTCCGCCTCCTCGGGAAAGGGCACGAGGTGGAGGACTCCCCAGAGCGCCAGCCCCGCCATCGCCAGGCGGGCATTCCGGCCGACGATGTCGTGCCGCACGCTCCAGACCGCCAGCGACGCGAGAATCGCCATCAGTGCGAACCAGGGCGCGGGAGCGATCGTGTTGGCCGCACCACCCACCTTGACGGGACCCAGGATCGATGCCGGCGCGAGACACACCGCGAACACGAACGCGCCGAGTGGAACGTGGTGGACGGCTTCGCGGGAGAACTCGCGGCGACTGCGGACCTTCGCGAACGGGAGGACCACGCACGCGACGGCTCCGACGAGGAGCAGCCCGCAAGTCTCCACCAGATTGCGCGCGGAATCCAGCAGGATGAGCAGCCTGCCTTCGCTCTCTCCGGGCTGGATCCAGCCGGCTCCGGGGCGGGTATAGGACCCGTGCCACGGCGGATCGGTGAAGTTGGCGATCCACGCGTGACTGCCGGGAATCGTGACGAGATTGTACCAGAGCGTCCGGGCTCCGTAGCCGAGGCAGAGCAGTCCGAGGATCAGCAGAAACCATCCGCCGCAGACGGCGAGCACGAGCCCGTGACCGCGCCAGCCGCCGCGAATGTGTCCGAGGATCGCCATCGCGGGGATGACCAGAATGAAGGTCTGTTTGCTCCAGACGGCCATCGCCGCACAGAGGCCGGACACCGCGAGCAGTCCGGGGCGTTTCGCGGGTTGGGTGGGGAGAAACACGAGAGCGAGCGTCGCGAAGGCCAGCGCGGGGGCGTCGGCGTGGATCTGGCGCGTGGCGTCCTTGAGTGGCAGAAAGACCTGGCAGAGAAAGAGCGCCACGCAGGCGAGAAGCACCGCGTCGGTGAGCTTGCGGCCGGCCTTGAGGATCAGCGCGAAGGCCGCTCCGAACACCATCGCCATCGTCCAGAGGCGGGCCGCGACGATCGCGGAAGTCGGCGTCTCGAACCCCGTCACGGGCAGGTACGCCCACGCGATTCCTGGTGGATAGATCGAGGGGAGGACGGGCCCGGCGGGAATCTCCGGCTGGTACAGCGAGTGCCCCTTCGCGACGGCGAACGCGAACGAGAGCCGCAACGCGTCCCAGTTGGAATGGATCGCCTGGGGGACGGCCGCGACGACGATCCAGAGGGCGACGGCGACCGATGCGGGTACCAGTGCCACGCAGATACGCCGGGAGCGCGACAGGCCCCGGGGGGCGGTCGCGTACACGGCGCCGAGAATCAGCAGACATCCCGCGATGAAGAATGGATTCGGCAAATTTCCGCCCCGGTCCGCTTTGCTTGCCCACGCTCCGGCATCGAAGCACGGTTCCACCCGCGCGGACGGCTGCGATCCCCTCGCGGGGACGGAAACCGCCGCAACCGAAAGGTGCCATCGTGCCGGAGAAGACCGGGAACGCCCGCATCGCGGCGCTGCGCAGGAAGCTGAAGGAGCGCGACCTCGACGCGCTCCTCGTCCACGATCCCGTGAACGTGCGGTATCTCTGCGGATTCGGGGGAACCTACGGGCTGCTCGTCGTCGACCGGCGCGGCGCGCACTTCTTCACCGACGGGCGCTATGCGGAGATCGCCGCGAGCGTGGTGTCCGGCGCGAAGATCCATGTGCAGCCCCTCGCGGAGATCGACGGATGGTTCGCCGACTTCTTTCGGGACCGGGGCTATGGAACGCTCGGTTTCGACGGGTCGCTGACGGTGGACGCGCTCGACAGCCTGAAGAAGAGGCTTCGCACGGCGAAGACGAAGACGGCGAAGGCCAGCGGCCTGGTGGAGGAAATCCGCATCCGCAAGGACGAGTCCGAGATCCGCGCCATCGCGAAGGCCGCGCGCGCCGCCGACAGGATGATGCAGGCCGCGTTCGACGCGTTGAAGCCGGGTGTGCGGGAACTCGACGTCGCCAGGGTCGTTCGCCGCGCCGCGGAAGACCTGGGCGCGTCGGGCGAATCGTTCGAGAGCATCGTCGCGAGCGGTCCCAATTCGTCGCGTCCGCACCACCGGCCGTCAGCCCGCCGCGTCGGAAGCGGCGACATGGTGACCGTCGATCTCGGCTGCGTGGTCGGCGGATACTGCAGCGACCTGACGCGCAATCCGGTCCTCGGAAAGGTCTCCCGCCGGTTCGAGGAAATCTACGCGGTCTGTCTCGAAGCGCAGCAGGCCGCCGTGAAGGCGTGCAGGAGCGGCGCGAAGTGCAGCGACGTCGACGGCGTCGCGCGCGAGATCATCGCGACCGCCGGATACGGCGAGTACTTCATGCACGGGCTCGGCCACGGCGTGGGGCTGGAGATCCACGAGGCGCCGCGCCTCAACAGGACCAGCGGCGCCACGCTGCAGCCCGGCATGGTCGTCACCGTCGAGCCTGGCATCTACGTTCCGGGCTTCGGCGGCGTACGCATCGAGGACCTGCTCGTCGTCGCCGAAGGCGCGCCGCGCGTGCTCTCGAAGAGCCCAAAAGCCTTGACCGTACTGCCCGCATAGCCCCATTCGCGGCGATAGGCCGCACCAACAAGGGAGCCGGAACATGCCACATGTCGTGCTGAAGGGCGAGATCACCGTCGAGGACCTCTGGTTCTCCTTCCAGCCGCTCGAACTGACGGAGGACGGCGTCGTGTTCAAGGCGACGGAGTGCTTTCTCTCCGCGGACAAGAGGACCGCTCTCGTTCGCAGCCTCGTCGTCGAACGGGAGTTCCCGAGGAACTTCTTCCTGAAGATCGTCACGAACGACGACGACACGCTGATGCTCTGCATGGAAAAGCTCGGCCAGACGGAACGCGCCGGAGCCGTGAAGCGCTTCATCGGCCTTTGCGCCTGGCAGATCTTGCAGTCCGCGCCGGAGGTCGAGCTCGGCACGAGCAACATCGCCGACCTCGTCGCTCCCCCGAAAGGCGCGTAGATGGCGTCCGAAACGACACCCGTCGCCGACCGGTTCGTGATCGACCTCGCCGAAGTCCCGAACCCCTTCGACTGGGACGCGGCGTTCGGCCCCGGCGCCGCGCGCAACGAGATCGAAGTCGGAATCGGCAGCGGGTACTTCCTCTCGCGCTACGGCATCGCCCATCCCGGCAGCCGCATCCTCGGCATGGACAAGGAAGGCAGCGAGGTCTGGCGCACGGCGGACAAGCTCGCGCGCCACGGCGTCGCGAACGCACGCGTGCTTCGCGCCGACGCCCTGTACTTTCTCGCGGAATACGTCGCCGACTCCAGCGTCGACGCCTATCACATCTACTACAGCGATCCGTGGCCGAAGACGCGCCACCACAAGCGCCGTCTCTGGCGCCCGGCCATCGTTCCGATCCTCGAGCGCACGATGAAGCCCGGAGCCGACCTGTTCATGAAGACCGACGTCAGCGAGTACTTCGACGCGATTCAGCGCGTGCTGGGCGGAGCGGAGAAACTCGAACTCGTCGAAGACCGGCGCATCGACCGCGACCCGCTGGAAGGCGACTACGAAACCAACTTCCAGCGCAAGGCGCGCGAGAAGGGCCATCCGCTTCACTGGCAGCACTGGCGGCGGAAGCCATAGCGTGGAACCGCCCGCGATGGACCCGGAGCTGTCCGCCAGGCGCGGGGAATGGCTCGCGATCGCGGAATCGCTGAAGCCCGCCCTTCTCGAAACCCGCCACGCACCCGTTTCCATCGTCTCGGTGGAACGCGACGACGCGGCGTTTCAGGGCTGGTCCGTACGGCGTCCCGATTCGGCGGACAGCCTCGCATCGCGCGTTCTCGGCGGAAACGAAGGCGTGACGCTGGACTTCGGCGCCTACCTGGTCGGCCATCTGACGCTTCGCGCCGAAAACGTCGAACGCCCGCCCGGCGCGCCGCTGCGGCTGCGCTTCGTGTTCGCGGAGCGGCCCGCCGAACTCGGCGAATCCTTCGACGACTACCGGGGCTGGCTGAGCCGCGCGTGGCTTCAGGAGGAGATACACGTCGTCGATGCGCTTCCGGCGACTGTCCGGCCGCCCCGGCGCTACGCGTTCCGGTACGTGCGCATCGAAGTCGCCGACCATGCGCTCCCGTACAAGGTTCGTCTGTCGGACGTCGAGTGCACGGCGACGAGTTGCATCGACACCGACGATATCCCCCCGCTTTCGCCGGACGTTCCGGGCGACCTCACGGAAATCGACCGTGTCGGTTGCATCACGATGGCCGCATGCATGCAGACGGTGGTGGAGGACGGAACCAAGCGCGACCGCCGCATGTGGCTCGGCGACATGCGCCTGTGCGCGCTCGCGAACTACGCGACGGCGCGCCGTTTCGACCCGATCCGGCACTGTCTCTATCTGTTCTGCGGACTGACCGACGACGAGGGACTGAACTCCGCGTGCCTCTACGAGCACCCGCACCCCGTTCGCGGCGAAGACGAGATCGTCGACTACTCCGTTCAACTGGCGCCGACGCTTCTGGAGTACGCCGAAGCGTCCGGCGATTTCGCGACGGCCCGCGATCTCTGCCACGTCGCCTTCCGCCAGATCGAAATCGCGTTCGCGGACTGCGATTCGCGCGGAGTGTTCACGAACCCGAAGGGGAAATGGGTCTTCGTAGACTGGAATCCGGACGTGCTGCACACGGAAGCCGCCATCAACGGAATGATCGTCGCCTGCGCGCGCGCGGCCGCGCGGCTCGCCATGCTCTGTGGCGAACCGGATGCGGCCGCGCGCATGACCACGATCGCTGACACGATGGCGGACGGTTCGCGCGGGCGCTTTCTGGACGAAACGACGGGCGTCGTCGTCAGCGGCCCGGACCGGCAGGTCTCGTACGCGTCGGTCGCGTGGCTGACGATCGGTGGGGTGCTCACGGCGGCGGAGTCCCGCCGCGCGTTCCTTGAACTGTTCGGAATCGGGGACGCCATCCGCCCGGTAACGCCATCGCTCACCCATCATGTCGTGCAGGCGTTGTTCGACTGCGGGCTGAAGGACGAGGCCTGGGCCACGGTCCGGTCGTTCTGGGGAGGCATGGTGGAACGCGGCGCCGACGCGTTCTGGGAGGTCTTCGACGCGGACGATCCGATGCGCTCGCCCTACGGAAGCCCGCTGATGAACAGCTACTGCCACGCCTGGAGCGCCGGCGTCGTGCACTTCATCCGGCGCGCGTACCCGCCGGACTGAATCAGGAATCCGCGCCGAGCCGCACGAGAGCCCTCGTGGCTTCGCGACGGACGCCTTCGTTCTCGTCGTTCATGGCCGCTCGAACCGCTCCGACGACGTCGTCGCCCCCCATGGTCGCCAATCCCCACACGGCGTCCTCCCGCATGCCGGGAAAGGGCGCGTCCGTCGCCCAGCGCTTCATCGCCGCGGCGGCGGCGGACCGCGCCTCGGTCGTATGGCGGCTGTGGGTCAGCCCCCACACGGCGCGACTGCGGGATTCCGCCGGAATGTCGTCGCTGTCGGCGAGATGAACGAGCTGCGCGACGACCTGTTCTCCCATGAGCGGTCGCGTGCTGAGGGCGAAGTAGAGCACGTCGCTGCGGCGTTCGGGGTCGTTGGTCAGTTCCACGAGACTCGCGTCCACCGCTGCCGTCGTCGGCATGCTCCAGAGACTGCGGCACGTCTCCCGCAGGACATGGAGATTCTCGTCGGCGAGCAGTTTCAGAAGCGTCGTTTCCGTGACTTCGAGACTGCCTGTCGGATCGAGCTGATAGAGCGTGTGCGTCACGCCGGCGCGCACGTAGTAGTTCTCGTCGTCCGCGAGCTTCGCGACCCGTGCGAGGTCCTCCTGCGTTCCGCCGAACCGCTTCAGGATGCGAAGAGCGAACGCGCGACAGGCGGGTTCCTCGTCCCGCAGCGCGCCTCTCACCAGGGGCTCGAACGGCTCGCGGTCGAAGGGAACCGCCGTCGTTTCCGCCAGCGCCTGCAGGGCCTCGCGCCGCTCGCTGGCGTCGTCCGACGCCAGCATGCCGTAGACCTTGAGGACCGAGGCCTCCCGCAGCGCCATGTCGTCGCGCTGGGCGATGTTCTTCCACAGCACGGGGTACTCTTGCGGCGAGGAGGGCGTGGGGCCCGCCGGGATGCCGTCACCGGGCTGGGCTGCTGCGGCTGCGACGAGGATCGTCAGGGCGAACGTCGGGAGGAAGCTGCGCATTCGGGAACTCCGGGGGATCGTCGCGCGCGCCGCTGGCGCCCGTCCGTCGTGCGTAGGCGAAGGGCCCGGCTCGGCGCAAGCGCCGTCACTCGCGCAGGATGTCCTCGAAGAACTCGAGCGTCTCGCCTAGGTGCTCGTGCCAGTACTGCCAGCTGTGGGTGCCGGGGTGTTCGACGAACCGGTGGGGGATGCCGGCGGCGTCGAGGTCGGCGTGGAAGGCGGCGTTGTCCCCGTAGAGCCTGTCGTCGATCCCGCAGTCGAACCGCACGGGGGGAAGGATGCCGCGGTTTCGCTTCATCCAGTACAGCGCCGACTTGTCCCCCTCCCGCAGGCCCGCGAAGTCCGGCGAGTCCGTTTCGACGAACTTTCCCATTTGGTCGAAGTGCGTGATCGACGACAGTCCGGAGATGCCGCGGAACATCGCGGCGTGTTTCGCGCCGAGCCGCAGCGCCCCGAACCCGCCCATCGAGAATCCGGCGATGAAGAGCGGCGTCCCGCCAAGGCCGGGAAAGACCTGGCGCACGGCCCCCACCACGTCGCCCACGATCCACTGCTCGCACGCCGCCCGCGGCATATCGACGTAGCCGCTGCCACGCCCCACCATGCCGTCCGAGGGCATCACGAGCGCCATGGGCCGGATGCGCTCTGCGGCGACGAGACGGTCGGCGACGATGTGGGCGCCGCCGTTGAACGCCCAGGACCAGTGGCTGCCGAGGACCCCGTGCAGCAGCACGACGGCGGGAAGGCTCTGCGTTCCATCGTGTCCCGGCGGAAAATGAACCAGCACGTTGCCGCGCCCGCCGAGCGCGGGGCTCTGGAACGTCATGTGCCGCAGCGATCCTGCGGTAAACCCCGGGGAATCGAGTTCGATGTCGGTATAGGCGGGCACGTGCTCCTCCGATCCTTCGCAGCGGTTAGGGGCGGGCGCCTGTCAGGGCAAGGAAATGGGCCGAAGCCGCATCCTCCCCGGTTGCCTTCGGGAACAACGGCGTGTTCTCCTGCTGTCCAACGGTCATCTTGTCCAGGGCTTCGACGAATGTTCGCACGTATCGCGCTTCCGCTCCTTCTGCTTCCGCTCGTCGTCCCCGCCGGGGCCCAGTTTCAGCCCGTTCCCTCGCCCGAAGCGGAAAGCCTGAAGGTCGAGGTCCTCGCGAAGTTCCCCCACGACCGGACGGCCTTCACCCAGGGCCTGGAGTTCTGCGACGGCGAACTGCTGGAGAGCACCGGCCTGACGGGCAAGTCGTCGGTTCGCCGCGTCGATCCGGCGAGCGGCCAGGTCCTCGACATCGTGGCTCTTCCCGCCGCGCACTTCGGCGAAGGCCTCACCGTGGTCGACGACCGCATTCTCCAGATCACCTGGCAGAACGGCGTCGCGCACGTCTACGACGTTCGAACCCTGGAGAAGAGGGGCGAGTTCCGCTACGAGGGCGAGGGGTGGGGCCTTTGCTACGACGGCACCCGCCTGATCATGACCGACGGCTCACCCAACCTGACGTTTCGCGATCCCTACACGTTCGAGGTCATCGGAAAGCAGGGCATCATCCACAACGGGCGCCCGCTCAAGTGGGTGAACGAACTCGAGTACGCCGGAGGGTTCCTCTACGGAAACATCTGGCGCACGAACGAAATCGCCAGGATCGATCCGAAGACGGGCCACGTCACCGCCATCGTCGACGCGTCGGGGCTTCTCTCGGAGGAGGAAAAGGCCGGCACCGACGTGCTGAACGGCATCGCGTGGAATCCGGAAACGGAGACGTTCATGATCACGGGCAAGCTCTGGCCCGCGATGTTCGAAGTTCGCTTCATCGACCCGCAGGCCGAACGTCCCGCGCCTGAAAATCCGCCAGCAGCGGAAGATGGTCGCTCGTCGCCGGAAGAATCCCCGGGTCCGACAGAAGCGGAACCCGAACCGAGCCGGGAATCAGCTCAGGCATCATCCGATCGTTCGGAATGATGTGGTCGATGCGCCGTTGCGGGTCGTCCGACGGATGCGTCCGGATGCCCGACCCGTCGAGCGGATCGTCGAAGTCCACGCGCCGCCAGGGCGTCAGCAGGAAGCCGAACTCCCCGTACTCCGGCGCCGAGTTGAAGTCCCCCGCGACGACGATGTTCAGATCGTTCCGCTCCGCCAGCATTCGGTCGAACTGCCCCCGCAGGAAGTCGATCTGTCCCAGGCGCATGGCGTGGTCGCGCTCGCTCGTCCCCGCCTTCAGGTGAACCGTGCACAGCACGAACGAGTAGCCGGAATCGTGGAACACGTCGACGCACGACATGCGCGTGTTGATGTGATTCTGCGTCTCCGGCCTGCCCTCGCGGTCCAGCGAGCCCTTCACCGGCGTCGTGACGCTGCCATAGACGTACTGGACGCCCAGCGGAAGACGGCTCAGCACGACGGTGTTCTGGTACCAGCCCGTGCTTTCGCTCGACGCGACGTAGCGATAGCCGAGTTCCGGAAACATCCCGTCCGCCAGGGATTTGATGTACGCCGCGGATTCGACCTCCTGAAAGCACGCGACGTCCGGGTTCATTTCCCGCATGGCCTGGGCGAACGACTCGCGGCGCCGGCGGTCGGCGGGCGACGGATCGTTTTCCCGCCGACTGTCGACGTAGGGGTCGTCGTGGTCGTCGACGAAGTGCTCCAGGTTCCAGGTCAGGATGCGAATCGTATCGTCGGTGTCTTGGACGTGACCTGCGGGGACGACCATGCCGTGGGCGACGTCCGGCGGGCGCTGGCCGACGCATCCGGCGGCGAAGAGCAGGAGAAGAACGGGAAGGGCTTTCAGGCGCATTTCGAGGCTCCTTGCGTAACCCTGTATCTCCGCGCGCCAGGTGTTTCGGGTCGAGCAAAACCTCGCCCGTCGTCCCGAATTCGCCTTGTTGCCGGGGCACCACGAATCTAGCCCTGCGGCATCCGTTCCCGGGGGGAGCCGCATGAACCGAAGAGACACCGCCCTGCTGATCGTTCTGCTGCTGCTTGTCGCTGCGCCGGTTCTTGCGGGCCGCGACGACGCCGAGGTCATGGCCGAGCTGGAGCGTCGCGCATCGAAGTTCGTCGTGTCCATGCTGGGCGGCAACGGGCACATGGTCCAGAGCGACCTCGTGCCCCATCTCCGTCCGACCCTGAACCCGGAGTCCGCGCGCATCTTCTTCGGCGATCTCCTCACGAAGGGCGGCGGCCTGCGCGAGGTCGGCGCACCCACCATGAAGCGCACCGAACGCGGCGAGGTCGTTGCGATGGTTCCCATCCATCTGCGCCACACCTCCTTGGCCGGGCGCATCGTGTTCCAGCAGTTCACCCCCCACGCGAAGATATCGGCGTTCTCGGTCGACGAGTGGGACGACGCCGCGGAGGCCGCCACGCGGTCGGCGGGC
>JAJFLJ010000113.1 GCA_021772755.1 Candidatus Sumerlaeota bacterium | reverse complement strand
GCCGGAGCCGCGCCTGGGGCGCATGCTCCGGCCTGGGAGGTCGGTTCAGCGGAACGTTGGGAGACCGCCCACCGGTTACAGGCCTGCGAGCTGGTTGCGCTTCACGGGCATGCGCTCCGGCAGGATCACGATGACGGAGCGGCGGTTGGAGGAACGGCCGTCGGGGGTCGCGTTGGGGGCGGAGGGACGGAATTCGCCGTAGCTGGTGGCCGACATGAGGCCCGGGTCGAAGTCGTGGGCTTCGACGAGTTCATGGAGAACGGAGAGGGCGCGCGCGGCGCCGAGTTCCCAGTTCGACCGCCAACCGGAATGGACGATGGGCTGGTTGTCGGTGTGGCCCTCGACGAGCAGCTCGCGGCCGGGGAAGTTCTCCTGAATGAGGGCGGCGACCTGGGCGATGACTCCCGCGCCGGACTCGCTGAGCTGAGCCTTGCCGGGGGTGAAGATGAGCTCGTCGACGATGGTGAGGGTGAGGCCGCGGTTGGTTTCCTCCAGCTCGATGTTGAGCGACTGAAGCTCCTCGCGCAGGGAATCGACGGCGGAAGCCTTTTCCTGGAGGGATGCTTGGATGACGGTGAGGTCCTCGCGGGCCTGGGCGAGCTGGCTCTCCGCATCGCGAAGCTGGAGTTCGAACTGGTCGCGCTGGGATGCGGTCTGGGCGAGATTCTGCTCGAGATCGGTCAGGCGGCCGTTGCGCTCGGCGAGGCTGTCCTCGGCGGCGTCGAGATCGGCGCGGGTGCTGGAGAGATCGACCTGGTAGGAGGCGAGCTGCTGCTGGGCGGCATCGCGTTCGCCGCCGATGGTGGCGAGATCGGCGAGGGCGGTTTCGAGGTTGCCGCGGGCGGCGTCGAGCTCGCCGCGAAGGGTGTCGAGTTCCGCCAGGGCGTCGGCGGAGACGCCGGATTCGCGCAGGGCGGCCAGCTCGGCTTCCTTGCGTTCGAGCTCCGCACGCATGTTCTCGAGTTCGCGGGCGACGTCGTCTTCGGTGAGCTGGGAGTAGGCGTCGCCGGTGAGTCCGCCGACGGCGGCTCCCGTGCCGCCGCCGATGACGGCACCCTGGCCAACGGAGACGCTTGCACTGTTGTTGCCGGCCACGGCGCCGGCGACGGCGCCGAGGGCGCCGCCGGCGGCAACGCCGCGCTGGACGGTGCTGCAGCCGGTTGTCAGGGTTGCGAAAAGGGCGATGGTGCCGCCCGCTACGGTGAGTCTTGCGAGGTTTTTCATCGATGTTTCTCCGTGGACCGCCCGTTGAATTCGCTGCCGTCGCCGAATCGGCGGGCCGCCGGGTTGTCCGAAAAAATAGCGCCCTCTGTGTCGAAAACGCCTTCCCCCACGGCCTGAGGGCATGGCGTGTAGAACATCAAGAAGAAAGTGGGAGAAACCGTCCGGAAACACGACATTCTTCCGGGCGGGGCCAAAAGGCCGGGAAACAAGGAGAGGATTCGATGAACGCACTGAGGACGATGCTGGGGGTGCTGGCGTTCCTGGCGCCCCTGGCGGCGGTCGCCCAGGCACCGAAGGTGATCGGAATGACGCCGGAAAACGGGGCCCGGGACGTGGACCCGGCCCTTGCCGAGATCGTGATCGTGTTCGACCAGCCCATGCGGGACGGCAGCTGGTCGTGGTGCGGGGGCGGCGAGGAATACCCCGAAGGGACGGGGAAGCCGTTCTTTCGCGACGCGAGGACGGCGGTGATGCCGGTGAAGCTCGAACCGCAGCATCACTACGCCCTGAGCATCAATTGCCCGGCGGCGCGGAACTTCGTGGGGGCCAACGGGCTTCCGGCGGAGTACTCGCCGCTGGAATTCACGACCGGTTCGGGGAAGGCGCCGGTGACGGCGAATCCGAACAACGCGGCGGCGTACGCGGAGGTTCGCGAGATCGTTCTGAACAGCTACTCGCACTTCGAGCGGACGGGCACCGACTGGGTGAAGACATTCGACGACGCCGAGGAGTGGGTCATGGAGTCGCCGACGCCGGCGGAGTGGTCGCGGCGCGTGGCGGAACTGCTCGGCCCGGCGAAGGACCCGCACCTGTTCCTCCGCGATCCGGCGGAGGGGCGGGTCTATCCGACGTTTCGGCGCAACGCCGTTCCCAATGCGGACCCCGGCGCGGTGAAGCTGCGGCTGGACAGGCCCTATCAACCGGTGGAGGGGATCGTCGCCGGCAATCTCGGCGGCGTGGGATACATCGCGATCGACACGTGGACGGACTCGCCGGAGTTCGCCGCGGCGCTGAACCAGCTGATGCAGTTCGCGAAGTCGCTGCCCGCGCTGATCGTCGACGTGCGAATGAACGGAGGCGGATCGGAGAACGCGGCAAAGAAGTTCGCGCAGTGGTTCGTCGCCGAACCGGGAGTGTATTCGAAGAACCGCTACCGCGATCCACTGGCCGAAGGCGGATGGACGGAGACGATCGAGCGAACCATCGAGCCGAACCCGGAGGAGATGCGCTTCAAGGGAACGGTGGTGCTCCTTCAGGGGCCGGTGTGTCTGAGCAGCAACGAATCGTTCATTCTGATGATGAACCTGGCGCCGAACGTGACGACGCTGGGTGCGACGACGGGCGGTTCCTCGGCGAATCCGAAGGAGCACGCGCTGGCCAACGGCTTCGTGTTCGTCGTTCCGTCCTGGGAGGACTTCATGCCGGACGGTACGCCGCTGGAAGGCAACGGAATCGCGCCGGACGTCGAGTTCGAATTCACGCGAACGATGAAGGATCCGCTGTTCGAGAAGGCGCTGGAAATGACGAAGAACGGCGCCTGACGGGGTTTTCGCTGGCTTCGCAGCCGCAACGCCGCGAGAGTGACGGACACTCTCTCCCGGACTGGCGGCTTGCCGATGGAACACGGCTGGAACATTCTGCTTCAACTGGTGATCATGCTGGGGGCCGCCCTCGTTCTGGGCGGCCTCTTCGAACGCGTGAAGCAAAGCGCCGTCCTGGGCTATCTGGCGGCAGGGGTTCTGCTGGGCCCAAGCGGGCTTGGTGTCATCCACGAGGACGAGTTCAAGGAGGCGGCGGCGGAGCTCGGCGTGACGCTGCTGCTGTTCTCGGTGGGGCTGGAGTTTTCGCTGACGCGGCTGAAGTCGCTGGGGACGCTGGCGGGAGTGGGCGGTTCGCTGCAGGTCGCCCTGACGGCGCTGGTGGTCGCGGTGATCGGAACGCTGTTCGGGCTGCCGCTTCCCGCTGCGCTGGTGCTGGGACTCATCGTGGCTCCGAGCAGTACGGCGACGGTGCTGCGGCTTCTCGCCGACCGCACGGAGATGGACAGCATCCACGGGCGGAATTCGCTGGGCATTCTGCTGCTGCAGGATATCGCGCTGGTTCCCCTGGTGCTTCTCGTGACGAGTCTGAGCTCGGAGGGGAGCGTCGCCGAGGTGGCGATGGACATCGGCAAGGCGGTCGGCGCATCGATCGTTCTCGTGCTGCTTCTCTGGACGATCACGAACTTCCTGCTGCCGCACCTGTTCACTGCGGCGGCATTGCTCAAGAACCGGGAACTGGCGATCCTGCTGGCGATCGTGACGGCGATCGGGTCGGCCTGGGTGACGCACCACGCCGGGCTCTCCCCCGCCCTGGGAGCGTTCATCGCGGGCATTCTGCTGGCCGAATCGCCGTTCGCCACGCAGGTTCGCGCCGACATCGGCGTGCTGAAGACGCTGTTCCTGACGCTGTTCTTCACGTCGGTCGGCATTCTCGCCGATCTGGGGTGGATGGGGGCGAATCTGCTGCCGGTGGTTCTGGCGGTGGCGGGTCTGATCGCGATCAAGGCATTGGTCGTCTGGGCGGTCCTGCTGGTCTTCCGCCAGTCGCACCACAACGCCGCCGCGACGGGCCTTTGCCTGGCGCAGGCGGGCGAGTTCTCCTTCGTTCTCGCCGGGATCGCGTACGACGGCGGGGGCATGGGGGAGGATCTCTTCCGCCTGTTGATTTCGGCGAATCTGGCGACACTGTTTCTGACGCCCTTCATGGTGTCGATGGCGGTACCGGCCGGTCGCGCGTTCGAGGCATTCGCGAAGCGCGTGCGCATTCCCGACCACTGCATCGCGGTGGACGAGCCGGAGCCCGCGCCGACCGGCGGGCACGTGATCATCGTCGGGTTCGGTCCGACGGGTCAGTCGGTCGCCCGGTCGGTCTGCGACCGCGGCGACGAGGTCGTGATCGTCGAGATGAATCCGAAGACCGTGGAGGCCGCTCGCGAAATGGGCCAACGGGCGTATCTGGGCGATGCGTCGCACGGCGATATCCTGGAGCATCTGCACGTCGCCTCCGCCAAGGCCGTGATCGTGACCATCCCGGACCACCGGGCGGGGGTCGCGGTGGTCATGTCGGTCCGCAAGGCGACGAGCAGCTGTTTCGTGGTGGCGCGGGCGCGCTATCACCGGTTCGCGGGCGAGTACATGGAGGCCGGCGCGGACGTGGTTCTGGACGAGGAGATCGAAACGGGCGCGGTTCTGGGCGAGCGCATCGCCCGGGGAATGGATGCGCGTTCGCTGGCGAAGATTCGCCAAGCCGAGAGCGGCGATCCGGACGGTCCGGCTCTCACATAAAAGAAAAGCGGGCGAAGCACCGGCTCCGCCCGCAGGCAACGTGGATGGTTCGGGCTCCGCGCGCTACTTCATACACTGGGCCTGCTCGAGCGCCTGGCTGTAGTTGAGCGACGTGTAGTCCGTGAAGAAGTTGTTGCGCGAGACCACGAAGTCGCTCGCGTTGACGAATCCGTCGCCGTTGGTGTCTCCGACGGCCCTGTAGTCGTGGCAGGTGAAGTCGTTGAAGAAGTTGTTGCGACTGACGATGAAGTCGCTGGCATTGACGAATCCGTCGCCATTGGCGTCTCCCAGGAAGCGCACCGGCCCGTTTCCGCCAAGAAGGACGTTGGGCTCGATCACGATATCGAAGGCCTCGTCGTAGAAGAGACCGCCAAGGTCCTGGGTGCGGATCGTGACCGTTTCGGAGGCTGAGACCGTCACGTCCAGCAGCGAGGAGTCGAGAACGACAAGGTTCGAACCGTCGATACCGAAGGGGGATGTTCCCTTGCCGTTGGGCTGGATCGAATAGGTGTGGGTGTCGCCGACGTCGGGGTCGGTGGTGGTCAGGCCTCCGACGACCGTATCGGCGGCGACGCCCTCGCCGACGGAGGAGTTCGAGAGGGCGATGTCGGTGGGCGCCTGGTTCCCACCCCCCGCCGTGACCGTACCCGTGACCATGAAGCTGTAGTTGGCTTCGTTGGCGTCGTTCGTGGTGAACAGGACGTTGCCGTTGAGATTCCGTTCCGTGTCCGTCACCAGCTGAAGAGTGAAGTCGTCCTGGCCCTGGGCGGGAATCGTCGGACTAAGGCCTTCGAGCACGATGACACCGCCCGGAGGATCGAGGTCGGCGACGGTCATCGCCGCCGTGCCCGTATTCTTGAGGGTGAAGGTCAGCGTGGGCGCGGGGGAGGTGCCCACCGGGACCGTACCGAAGTCGAAGGGGCCGCCGTTGACTGGAACGGGCGTCGCCCCGATAAAGAGGTCCGCTTCCGGAGCGTCGCCGGTCGGGGGCGCGAGAGGCTGCAGTGCGATGGCGCCGCCGACGAGTCCAAGATCGACTTCGATCAGGGAGGCCTGGGGATCGACGGCGTCGTGATCGACGAGATAGAAGAGCGTGTTGCGTGTCCCGAGCGAGTCGTCGAGATCGTTCAGCAGGTTCACGAGGAAGGTGTCGGACGC
>JAJFLJ010000112.1 GCA_021772755.1 Candidatus Sumerlaeota bacterium | reverse complement strand
GCGCTCGCCATGGCGCTCTGGCAGAACTGGGACGGCGGATGGTGCTGGGGCCCGCGGCATCTGGTACAGATTCACGCGCCGCTGATGGCGGGCGCGGGATTCCTGCTGGCGGGATCGACGGCCTTTCGCCGCATCGCCATCGGCGTCGTCGCGGCGGTGGCCGTGGCGGTGCAGTGCTTCGGCGCGCTCCAGTCGCCGATGGACTTCTACTACGAGATGTACCGGACGCCGGAGGACGGCGAGTATTTCCGCCTGGCCTATCGCCCCATGGAAGTCAGCGACGCCTCGACGGTCTTTTCCGTCTACGCCACGACGCCGGCCACCGGGTCGCGGCCCGTGCAGGTCAGCCCCCAGCTGCTGCCGGCCCCGATGGTCGAGAGTCTCTACGTTCCCCAGCACACGCAGTGGGCGGGGTATCCGGCCATGCTGAAGATGGGATACTGCGACTGGTGGCTGCTGGCGAGACTGCGGGGGGCTTCGCCCCCGGATGAATACGGGTTGCCCGGCGGGGCCGCGCCCTGAGGATTCGCTCTTCAGCCCGTTACGGCGCATCCGGACGCTATGATCAAATCCGCCAAGCTTCCCATCGACATCAGACCTCCGGAAATCGTCACGCGCGAAATGAGGTATCCGCGCCGCGACATCTGGATTCTCACGGCCCTCTGCATCGCGATGCGCCTGGCCATGACGCCCATCAACGCCGCCGAGTACACCGACGGCGCGATCCAGGCGATGCACTTCGCCCATCCCCAGGGAAGCATCTGGCCGCCGCTGTACTCGGCGCTGATCTACCCGTTGCGCTTTCTCGTGGGTTTCGAGTGGGCCGGCCGTCTGATCAGCGCCGTGGCGAGCGGGCTGGCCGTGCTGCCGCTCTATCTGATGACGCGCCGCGCGTTCGGCACGCGGGCCGCGCTCTACGCCGGCATCTTCTACATCACCGCGCCCGTCGCGAACCGCTGGGGCATCCGTCTCATGACGGACGCGACATTCAGTCTCTTCTTCTGGTGGGCGTGCGAGCGCCTTTCCTTCGCGTCCGACGAGCGCAACGAGAAGAAGGCGCGGCTCGGGCTCTCGATGGGGGCGATGTTCTGCGTTCTGGCGGCGCTGACGCGGTACCAGGGTCTGATGCTGACGGTGCCCGTGCTGGGCGTCGCGGCGATCGTGTGGCGGCGTTTCGGCAGGTTTCCGCTCGTGCCGCTGCTCTGGCTGCTGGGCCTCGCCGTGCTGCCGGTGTGGATCGGAATCAACGAGTTCGAGTTCATCCACACCCGCCAGTTCATCGACCGCGCCGTGGAGGCTCCCATGCCGGCGTGGCAGGTGATCCTGCTCAACGCCGAGAGCTTCGTTCTCCTCATGCCGTACTTCGTGACGTATCCCGTGGCGGTCTTCGTGTTCATGGGGATGTTCCAGACGCGGCTGCGGCGCGGCCCGTTCGTCGGATGGCTCGCGCTGTTCACCGCGCTGGTGCTGCTGTTCTCGCAGTCGGCGTTCTCCAGCTTCCAGGAGCGGTACTTCCTTCCGGCGATGGGTTTCGTGTGGATGTTCGCGGGGTCCGGGATGTTCTCGCTGCAGGAACGCTGGTCGCGCACGAACCGCCCCACGCGGGCGCGCCTGTTCCCCTGGCTGATGATCTTCACGTTCGCGTTCTGCGCGGCGTTCTCCGCACTTGTGCTGGTCGGACAGCGCGAGGCCTTCGGCGATCTCGCCCGCGCCGCGCGCTTCGCCCGCGACAACACCCACGAGTCGGTCCGCATTCTCACCAACGAGGTCTACCGCGAGTCGCCGCAGATCATCGCCGGCGACAAGGTCTCGATGTACGCGCAACGCCCCGCGGAGTATCTGCGCAACGGCTACGTGCCCGACGACTTCTCGATTCCGCCTCCGAAGCGGATTCCCGAGGGTTCCGTCGTCGTGCTCTCCAGCGCCTATAGCGCCGACGCGTACTACGCGTATCTCTCGCGGTGGTACCGTCTGGAGCTGCTGACGGACCCCGAACGGCCCGAGGCCAATCCCTTCGACGCCAGCATCCTGCCGATCTTTCCCGACATCATGTCGCGCCCCGGAACGGCCCAGAACCCGCTCGCGTGGTTCTTCCGCTACGAATTCCAGACGTTCAGCACGGCGGTCTATGTCGTCCGCGAGCCGCGCGACGCGCCGCTCTCGCTGTAGGGGCGGCCCATGACACGCGGCGCGCCGAACCCCGCGAGCCCCCCGGCCGCCGCCGCCCTCACCGGCGTTCTCTTCTTCGTTCTGTACGCGGCGACCGCCGCCCGCGAACCGATCTTCGGCGACGGTCTCGAATTCGTCGCCGCGGCGGCGTCCGGCGGCATCCCCCACCCCACCGGCTATCCGCTGTTCACGGCGATTCTAGGGGCGCTCGGCTCCTCGTCGTACTTCGCGTCGGCGATCGTCTGCGCCATGATCGCCGCGATGGCTGCGGCGGTCGTCTCGTGGATCGTGCGAGCATCGTGGGAGTACGCGTCGCCGGGGCGCGGCGCGGCGTTCGCGATCACGGCGGGACTCTTCGCCGGAGCGTCCGCGAGTCTCTGGCGTTCCGGCACGCTCGTCGAGGTGTACGGACTCAACGCGCTGCTCTCGGCGGGAACGGTCGCTCTGTTGCTGCCGCGGGCGTGCGGCGCGTCCTGGCGGTTGCCGGCCGCTTCGCTCTGCTTCGGACTCGCGATGACGAACCATCTCTCGTCGGCGGGGCTTGCGATTCCCCTCGCGTGGGCGGTGGTGCGCGAATCGCTCGCGTCGCACCGCGCGGGCAGAACGCGCAGCGGCGTTCTGCTGATCGCCGGATGCGCGGCGGCGCTCTGCGCCGGACTTCTTCCGTGGCTCCGGCTTCCGCTGCGCGCGGCGCACGATCCCGCGATCAACTGGGGCGATCCGGAAACGATGGAAGGCTTTCTCTGGATGGTGCGCGGCGGCGACTATCGCGCGACACGCATGTTCATGGCGGCGCCGGACAAGGCGTTCACCGTCGGAACGTGGCTGGCGTTCGCAGCCCATCGCGTCGCGTATCTGGTGTCCTCCGCCGGCGCGGAGTTCCTCGGCGGCGGGCACGCCCTCGGCCGCGGCGCCGGTTTCGCGGCGAGTCTGCTGCTCGGGACCGGCCTGACGGCGGCGACCGCACTGGGGGCGCGCACGCTCTGGAGTTCGCAGCGCGGCCTCGCCGCATCGCTTGCCGGCGCGGCGGCGTTCCAGGCGTTCCTGATCTTCGCGTACAACATCGCCGACATTTCCGACTACTTCCTCGGTCTGTTCGTCGTTCTGCTGCCGTTCACGGCGGCGGGACTCGCACGCCTTCCCCTCGACGCGAAACGCCCCGCCGTTCGTGTCGCGATTCCCGCCGCGCTGTTCGTCGCGCTGCTGGCGAACTTCGGCACCGCGTCGTACCGCAGCGAAACCGCGGCGCGGAAGTGGATCGACCGCGTCTGCGAGGCGCTGCCGCAGGACGCGATCCTGATCACCCAGGGGGACTACGACATCTACGCGATGTGGTACGCGCAACTCGTGGAGAACAAGCGGCCCGACGTCCTGGTGGCGGGGCCGAATTTCCTGCGGTACGAGTGGTACGCGACGATGCTTCCGAAGGAGGGCGAGGACCCCGCCGGCCGGTTCGTCCAGGCGCGCCGCATGGCCGTGCCGCGCGATCCGGTCCAGTTCGTGCAGCGCATCGAGTCCGCGATACTCGGACACAATCTCGACAGGGTGCCGGTCGTGATCACGGACGGCGACCCCCTGGTGCTTCAGGTGCTCGCGAAGACCTACCGGCTGGAGCCGCTGGCGCACGCGCTGACGGAGGAAGAGATGC
>JAJFLJ010000111.1 GCA_021772755.1 Candidatus Sumerlaeota bacterium | reverse complement strand
GGGGCTGGCGCTGGTGACGGTGCCGTTCTTCCTGCTCTGCTTCGCGCTGCTGGCGGCGTTCATCGTGCCGGGCCTGCTGGTGGCGTTCTGGATGTACAGCGGAATGATGCGGCGGACGAACATGTATTTCGCCGAGGCGTGCAAGGCGTACTACGAGTTCGGGGAGTAGGCGGAACGCGTTCGGCGGGGACTGGCGGTGGAGAAAAATGGCGCACCCGGAGGGATGCGAACCCCCGACACCTGGAACCGGAATCCAGTGCTCTATCCGGGCTGAGCTACGGGTGCGCGGTGTTTCGCGTCTGGGGCGGATGACGGGATTCGAACCCGCGACCCCTGGAACCACAATCCAGTGCTCTAACCTACTGAGCTACACCCGCCACTGCGCGAACCGCCCGGGATGGTGTCCCGGGAGGGCCGTTCGCTTACGGCAGTGGCGCCGGGCCCGTCAAGGACGATAGCGTCGTTCCGGCGCGGCGGCCGGGACGGGTACTATTTCACCCGCTCTTCGCCCCCCGGGCGGAGAGTCCGGAATCCAGGCACGGGATGTGCCCTGACGTTTGACAGACGATCCCAGGAGGTCGAGAACGATGGGGCAGATTCGACTCGCGAACTACCGTCTGGCGGTCATGACCGTGCTGGCCGCAGGGCTGATGGCGGCTGCGGCGGCCCAGAACAAGGAGACGAACATGGACTGGAACGAATTGACGCCCGAAGAGGAGCGCGTGATCGCGCACAAGGGCACGGAACGCGCCTTCTCCGGCGAGTACTGGAACCTCAAGGACGACGGCACCTACGTTTGCCGGCGGTGCGACGCGCCGCTCTTCCGGTCGGACGCCAAGTTCGATTCCGGCACGGGATGGCCGAGTTTCGACGACGAGATCGACGGGTCGGTGAAGCGCGTGACGGACGCGGACGGGCGCCGGACGGAGATCGTCTGCGCGAACTGCGAGGGGCACCTGGGGCACGTGTTCGAGGGCGAGGGCTTCACGCCGAAGAGCACGCGGCACTGCGTGAATTCCATTTCGATGAAGTTCGTGCCGGAGAAGAAGCAGGAGGCCGTGCAGCAGACGCAGCGGGCGATCTTCGCCGGCGGGTGTTTCTGGGGCGTGGAGCATTTCTTCGCGGCGGAAACTGGGGTGGTCTCCACGACGGTTGGCTATACCGGCGGCCACAAGGAGAACCCGACGTACAAGGAAGTATGCTATACGGACACGGGACATGCGGAGGCGATCGAGGTGGTCTTCGATCCGTCGAAGACGTCGTACGAGCGGCTGGCGCGGCTCTTCTTCGAGACGCACGATCCGACGCAGATGAACCGCCAGGGGCCCGACATCGGTCCGCAGTACCGCTCGGCGGTGTTCTATATCGACGACGAACAGAAGGCCGTCGCCGAGAAGCTGATCGCGGAGCTGAAGGCGAAGGGCTTCAAGGTGGCCACGAAGATCGAAAAGGCGGGCCGGTTCTGGGACGCCGAAGAGTATCACCAGGACTACTACGCGAAGACGGGACACGAACCGTACTGCCACGTCAAGGTGGAGCGGTTCTAGGCGGAGGAGAGGAACACGGAACGCGGGCCGGCCGGGAATGGCCGGCCTTTTTCGTGCCGTTCGCCTCCGGGTTCGGGTCGGCTACAGGGTGTGGTGCTTCTTGAAGAAGTCGTTGCCGGGTTTGTAGACGACCTTGCCGTCGCGGACGAGAAGCTCGTTGTTGCAGAAGAGCTGGACGGCCTTGGAGAGGACGTTGGCCTCCAGCGCCTGGCCCTTGCGTCTGACGTCGTCGAGGGTGTCCTCGCCGACGTCGATGTGGAAGACGTCCTGGAGGACGATGGGCCCCTCGTCCAGGTCCTCGGTCACGAAGTGCGCGGTGCATCCGGCGACGCGGCGGCCCTGCTCGAACGCCTGGCGGTAGGCGTTGGCGCCCTTGTGGAAGGGGAGCAGCGAGGGATGGATGTTGATCATGCGGTTGGTCCAGGCATGGACGAAGCGGGGGGGCAGGATCTGCATGTAGCGGGCGAGGACGACGAGGTCGGGGGCGGTCTGCGCGAGAGCGGCGAGAATCTCGTCGTCGCGCTTTTCGCAGTCGGGTTCGTCGAAGTGGCGGAAGGGGACGCCGGCCTTGTCGGCGAGAGGTCCCAGGTCGGGGTGGTTGGACCAGATGCCGGCGATCTCGCCGGCGAAGACGTTGTCTTCGCGGTCCTCCAGCAGACGGCGGAGGCAGTGGTCCTCTTTCGACACCATGACGACGATGCGCTTGGGCCTGCGCTGGCTCAGCAGGCGCATCTCGATTTCCATCTTCATGTCGGCGCCCAGGGCGATGAGGCCGCGGATGATCTCGTCCAGGGAACAGGAGAGTTCGGTGACGTCGACGAGCATGTTCATGATGAACATGCCCTGAAGGACCTTCTGCTCGATGTCCTCGATGTTGACGCCCTGCTCGGCCAGATAGGTCGAAACGCGGGCGACGACGCCCTTCTGGTCCTGGCCGATCACGGATACGAGGGCGAGGATTCGTCCGTTCTGCATGTGGTGAGGGTCCTTTTCCGACTGGTGCCGCGCGCGGTTCGCCGCAGCGAGGATCGCAGGCCCGCGTGGTGGAACAGCGCGCCCGGCCCCAGGCCAACCGTAAAGTCCGTGGCGGCACGGCGCGGCGTCGCCCTGGGTCCCACGAGTCCTTGACTCCAGGGCGGCAAGCGGTCATTCCTGAACCGAGGACTGTCCATCCGGAGGGTACACGAGGGGAGCGGATCATTGCCCATGACGCGCATGTGGAGGAATCCCGGTTTCCGCTGGGTCGGTTCGTGGACGGCGGCATGCACCCTGGCGATCGTTCTGATTTCATCGGCGAATGCCGCCATCGTGCGCGTTCCGGCGGACTATCCGACGATCCAGGAGGCGCTGGATGCCGCAGAGGAGTTCGACGAGGTCGTCGTGGCGCCCGGCGTCTATTCCGAGAATCTGGTGTTTCCGGGCTTCGACCTGACCCTGAGGTCGGAGGATCCCGCCGCTTCCGCGATCGTCGAGGGGACGGTCATCGATGGCCTGGGGAAAGGTCCCGTCGTCGTTTTGGAGGGGTCGGAAACGGAACTGACGGGAATACGAGGCCTGACCATAAAGCGGGGTGCCGAGTTTTCCGCCGATGGCGGGGGGGGAATTCTTGGCAACGGCTCCCATGCCTCGATCACCGGCAACCGGTTCGAGGAGAACACCACGTATTTTGGAGGTGCGATCCGCGAGGTGGACGGACCGATTACCGGTAACGTCTTCTTCCACAACCGGTCCGTCATCGACGGCGGAGCCCTCTGGAACTGCGACGGAGACATCACCGCGAACTTCTTCCGTTTGAATTCTTCCGGAAACGTACTTCCTATCATTTCCCCTACGGCTGGCGGCGCCATTTATGGAGGGGCGGGCCTGATCGCCAACAACGTCTTCGTCGCGAACCGGGCGCGGGGAAACACAACCGCTGGCACGAATCCATTCGTGTATGAAGGCAGGGGCGGTGCGATCGCAGGTACAGTTGGAGCGGTGATCGCGAACAACACATTCTACGACAGTTGGGGTAGAGTCGTGTTGAATCCGACAACCGGCAGCACCGTAAACTGGACTGTGGCCGACATCGCCGACTCGGTTTTCGTGAACAACATCGTCAGGTACGAAGACGGATCGCTGGGCCCATTCTCGCTGGACGTGTTCGGTCAGGGCTCCACGGTCGAATACAATCTGTTCGAATACTGGGAAGGTGGAGGCACGGGGAATTTCTACAGCGATCCGCTCTTTGTGAACCCCTCCGAGCAGAATTTCAGACTCCTGCCCGGCTCTCCCGGCATCGATGCGGGAAGGGCCGTCGACGAGGTTTCGGACGACTTCGACGGTGTCAGTCGTCCCGTTCCGGGCGGCATCGGCGAACCCGGCGGCGACGGCAGCGGCTACGACATCGGCGCTTTCGAGTTCAGACCAGGAGATACGTTCGCTGTCTACTGAGCAGGCCGTTGCGTTTCTTGACCGCTGCGGAGAAGCGATTTCAACGCAGAG
>JAJFLJ010000012.1 GCA_021772755.1 Candidatus Sumerlaeota bacterium | reverse complement strand
AGCGACGCCTGCGGCATCGCGAGCCTGAGCGTTTCGCCTGACACCTTCGACGCCAGCGACCTCGGCCCCAACCCCGTCGTCCTCACGGTGACGGACAATTTCGGCAACCCGTCCACCTGCAATGCGACGGTCACCGTAGTGAAGGCCACGCCGACGATCATCACCGGCGCGGACAACGGCCCGGCGCCCGAGCCCCAGATCGGCGAATTCGTCTCCGATTCGTCCGGAGGCGCCGACCCCACGTTCCGGTTCGACGCCTACCACCCCGGCTTCATCGGCGGCGTTCGCGTCGCCAGCGGCGATGTGAACAACGACGGCTTCCCGGACATCATCACTGCCCCGGGCCCCGGAGTCGCCCCCCAGGTCAAGGTCTTCGACGGGGTGACGGGCGCCCAGCTCGCAGACTTCCAGGCGTACACCCCCAGCTTCACCGGTGGCGTGTTCGTCGCCGCCGGCGACGTCAACGGCGATGGCCACGCCGACATCATCACGGGCGCGGGCCCCGGCAGCAATCCGCACGTCAAGGTCTTCGACGGAACGAACACGGCGGTCGAGCTCGCAAGCTTCTTCGCCTACACGTCTGGCTTCACGGGTGGCGTTCGCGTCGCCAGCGGCGACGTCAACGGCGACGGGACTCCCGACATCATCACCGCCCCCGGCCAGGGTGGCGGCCCGCACGTCAGGATCTTCGACGGAACCAACACCGTCGTCGAACTGGACAGCTTCCAGGCTTACCCCGTCGCCTTCACCGGTGGCGTGTTCGTCGCCGCCGGCGATGTGAACGGAGACGGTCGTGCCGACATCATCACCGGCGCAGGCCCCGGCGCCGGTCCCCACGTCAAAGTCTTCGACGCACGGGACACGGCTTCCGAACTGGCGAACTTCTTCGCCTACCCGCTTGGTTTCAACGGCGGCGTTCGCGTCGCGTCGGGAGACGTCGACGGCGACGGGTTCGCCGACATCATCACCGGCGCGGGACCTGGAGCCACTCCCCACGTCCGGGTCTTCGACGGAACGAACGCGTCGGTCGAGCTGGCGCAGTTCTTCGCCTACGCCCCGTCGTTCACGGGCGGCGTCTTCGTAAGCTCTCCGCCCCTTCCCCCGCTCGATCCGGGAACGGACACGACCGTCGCCGGCATCGGCGACCGCCTCTGCATCTTCGACGCCGCCTCCGCGACCGACGACAACATCGAAATCTCCATCGTCGGCGCCAACCTGCGCGTCTTCGACCCGACCCACGTTCTTCAGGCGCTGGGCGGCGCGACACAGATCGACCCCAACACGGTCGAGTACCCCCGCCTCGGGCTGACCTCCGTCAAGCTGGAGACCGGCGACGGCGACGACACCGCGACGGTGCGGTGGTCGGCCGGCAATCCCCAGTTCCCCGCCGCGATCGGCTTCGAGGGCGGCGGCAACGGCCCCGGCGGCGACCAGCTCGTCCTCGCCGGCGGCGATCCCTTCTTCGGCGCGGTCTTCAACTACGACAACGCGAACGACGGGTCCGTCGAGGTCGGCACCACCACGATCACCTACACCGGCCTGGAGCCCGTCACCTCCACCATCACCGCGGCCAACGTGACGCTCAACTACAGCGCCGCCGTCGACAACATCACCATCACCGACGGTGGCGGCGGATCGACGACCGTCGATTCCAACGCCGCGGAAATCACGACCTTCACCAACCCGACGACCTCGCTGACGATCAACGCCGGCGATGGCGACGACGTGATCGACGTCGTCTCCCTCGGCGGCGGGTTCGCCGCCGCGCTGACCATCAACGGCCAGGGCGACACCGACATGATCGACTACACGGCCCTCACCGGCCCGCTGGCCTCGCTGGCGCTGATCGCCGAGCAGATCGAGATCGACGTCCCCGGCAGCATCACCACGACGGGAAGCCAGAACTACAACGGCCCCGTGACCGTCCGGCAGCAACTGACTCTCTTCGCCGGAACCGGTGCGATCTTCTCCTCCTCGCTGGAGCTCGATGCACCCAACGTGAACTTCGTCGGAGGAGCCTCGAGCGTTCAGGGCGGCGTGTTCGGAACGGGCGACGTGGATCTCTTCATTGGAACGCTGAACCTCGCGAACACCGGAGTGCTCCAGGCCCACACCGGAGCCCTCAACGTCTTTGGCGGAACGATGTTCGCCAACGACCTGACGACGGCATCCGCCAACGTCATCGCGGGAACTCTCGCTGGACGCGGCAACATCGGCGGACCGGTCGTGAACAACAATGCTGTGATCTCGCCGGGATCGTCGCCAGGTCGGCTCTCGACCGGCGATATTTCCGGCCCGGGCAACCAGGTCTTCGAGATCGATGGCACCACGCCCGCCAGCGGCCACGACCAGATCCGGGTCACCGGCACTGTCGATCTGACGGGCGCGTTCATTTTGCTCTCTGGCACTCACGTGCCCCAGGTCGGCGAACGGTTCGTCCTGATCGACAACGATGGCGTCGATCCGGTGAACGGCATCTTCACCGGCTATCCGGAGGACTTCGAGTTCCCCTTCAATGGCTCGATGGCGACGATCACCTACACCGGCGGGACCGGCAACGACGTCGTCCTCGCGGAAACCACGGCGAGCATCTCCAACTTCGTCTGGGAAGACCTGAACGCGAACGGCTTCCAGGACTCCGGCGAGCCGGGTCTGGATGGCGTGCGGGTGGACCTTATGGACGCCGCAGGAGCGATCCAGCTGGACACGACGATTACGGCGGGAGGCGGATTCTACTCCTTCGACGGAATCACCACCTTCCCCGTCACCCATCGCATTCGCGTTCATCCCCCTGTCGCTCCCCTTGGGTCCGAACCCTACGAGTTCACCCGCTACCAGACGTCGAACCTGGCGCGGAACAGCGACATTCCCGCCGAGTTCTCCCTGGTTCCGGAAATGACCGACCCCATCGTTCTCGGTCCTGGCGACCGGCGAACCGACATCGACGCGGGCTTCTTCCGCCGCGTTCCGATCGAGGGCTTCGTCTGGCGCGACGTGAACTGCGACGGCCTTCAGGACTTCGGCGAACCGGCGCTGCCGAACGTCGAAGTCATTCTTCGCAACGTGACACAGCCCGGACCGCATCCCTCGATGTTCACGAACGGCGCGGGAGTCTATGCGTTCCCGCCCCAGATTCCCGGCAACATCACCTACCAGATCCAGGTGCGTCTCCCCGCGCCCGGCGTACCTGAAATCTCCCAGTTCACCATCGCGGACGCGCCCGGCGGCTCCAATGCCAACGATGTGATCGACAGCGACATCTCGATCTTCACGGGAACGATCTTCCCGAACTCGGGCCGTGCGCCGAACCTCTCGCCCCAGTCCGGCCAGACGGTCGTCCTGGTCGATGCCGGCATGAAGGACGTCACTCCCCCCACGCCGACGATCGTTTGCGGGATTCCCGACGGCGGCTGTTCGCCGGTGGACACGGTCGTGCACCGCATCGAACTCGACGAACCGGCGCGGCTCCGCATGGACCCGCCCGTTCCGGCGGTGGACATCGAACTCGTGCAACTCTCGCTCGTCTCGCTCCAGCCCGTCAACGTTCCGCCAGGGCCGGGCGTGTTCGACACCGAATGGGACCTGACGGTCATGGCGAACGCGGAGGCCGTTCCCGCCTCCGTCCGGATTCTGCCGGGCGCCTTCCTGGACGCTTCGAACAATCCCGGCAACGGGTCGAATTCCTGCGAGTTCGTCTACGACGCGACGCCTCCCGACGTGACTTGTACGCCGACGGCGCCGGGTCTGGACCTGACCCCGCAGACCGCGCTGACCTCCGTGTCGCCCCTCGTCTTCACCGTTCTGTTCAACGAGGACGTGACGGGAGTCGATCCGACGGACTTCACGGTGACGGGCCCGGGCGCATCGGTTCTCTCTGTCTTCCCCGGAGCCGGACCGGAAACCAGCTACGTGCTGGAACTGGCCGTCACGGTGGCGGGCGTCTACGAAGTCGGCTGGGCCGCTCCGACGCCCGACTGGATCGAGGACTGTGCCGGCAACGACTTCCTCGGTTCGGCCAACACCGCCCTGACCGAGTTCATCGTCGTCGGCACCCAGGTCGGAAACCGCGTCCGCGCGCTGGACTACGCGCCGGGCGACCGCTTCGGCTGGTCCGTCGCGGTGAACGCCGAAACGGCCATCGTCGGTTCGCCCAACGACGACGACAACGGGTCCTCTTCGGGTTCGGCGTACGTGTTCGAACGCGATGGCGCCTCCTCGATGACGGAAGTCCAGAAGCTGCTGGCGGTCGGTGGCGCGTTCTCCGACCAGTTCGGCTACGCCGTCGCGATTCGCGGCGACCGCGCCGTCGTCGGCGTGCCGAACGACGACGAGGTCAACACCAACACCGGAGCGGTCTACGTCTTCGACCGCGATCCGGTGACGAGAATCTGGGGCGCGGGGCTGAAGCTGCTTCCGCCCCCGGGCACGGCCTTCAACGGCAGCGTCGGTCGCGCCGTCGACGTCTTCGGCGACACCGTCGTGGCCGGTGCACCGCGTGCCGGCACGTTCTACGCCGGCCAGGTCATCGTCTGGGAACGCGATCCCTGCACGGGAACGTGGTCCGTGGCGGCCGTTCTGGAGGCCTTCGACAGCGCCAGAAACGACGCCCTCGGCACGTCCGTCGCCATCGACCGCCAGCGCATCCTCGCCGGCGCCCCCGGCGACGACGACAACGGTAACAGCACCGGCGCGGTCTACTCCTTCGTCCGCAGTTCCGGCGTCTGGATGCCGGAACTCGGCGCGGCCAAGATGATCCCGCCGGCAGCCGTCGGCGGAGACCGGATCGGCGAAGACGTCGCTCTGCGCGGCGACACCGCCATCATCGGTGCTCCCGGCGACGACGACAACGGCACCAACACCGGCGCGGTCTACGCCATGGAACCGGTGGGCATTCTGGGCTGGCTGGAGATCCCCGGCTCGAAGATGATCGCCGGCGATGTCTCGCCCCTGGCCGGACTTGGCTCCTCCGTCGATTTCGACGGTGCGACGGTCGCGGCAGGCGCTCCCACCGACAGAACGAGCGGCACCGACGCCGGCGCCATGTACGCCTTCGAGGCGGGAACCTGGAACCAGCTCGGCAAGTTCCTCACCCCCGAGACCGGCTCCTACGACGACCTCGGCTTCTCGGTCGGCATCAGTGGCCGGAACCTGATGGGCGGAGCACCCGACACCGCCGCCGATCCTGGAACGGTTCCGGTTCGACGGGTCGGTGCCGCCTACTTCCACCAGCTACCCTGACCGCTTCGGCGGACGGAATCGACCGAAGCCCTCCCCGCCACGGCGGGGAGGGCTTCATTTTTTGGGGGTTGCCACGGGACCCGGCGCCCTGAAACGTAGCGCGCTTGGGACAGCGAGGCCCTTCTCCGTGGCGCCATTGGAAGTACAGTTCCGCACCACCGATGTCTGGGAACAGCTGGACCTGGCCGCCGCGTGGGAAGACGACTGGAAGCTTTTCCGGGCCTCCGACCAGGTCGAACTCGTCGAGCGCTTCCGGTCCGCGGCGCCCTTTCCCGTCGAGGTGCGCCGGATCGCGTCCTCCCCGGAGGGCTGGCCGATCCAGTCCGTCGCCTTCGGAAATCCCCAGGGGCGTCGCGTACTCGTTTGGGCTCGCCAGCACGGCGACGAGCCCGAATGCACCGCCGCCCTCATGACGGTCCTGCATCGTTTCGCGAACCACTCCGCCACCGATCCCATCGCGGCGCGCATTCTCGACGGGTGCCGGTTCCTGGTCGTTCCCATGGTGAACCCCGACGGCGTCGAGGCCTTCACCCGCGCGAACGCCCTCGGCATCGATCTGAACCGCGACGCGCGCAACCAGGCGACGTCCGAGGGCCGCGCCCTGGTCGCCATGCAGCGCGAGTTCGACCCCGAGTTCGCCTTCAATCTGCACGACATGCGTCCCCGCCGCACCACTGCGGAGGCCGATCCCGACATCGTCGCGATCGCGTTCCAGTCATGCCCCTTCGACGAGGCGAGCAGCGACAATCCCCAGCGCCTGAAGGCCAAGGCCGTCATCGCCGAAATGCTCGAGGCCGTCGGCGCGAAGACCCGCCACGTCGCACGCTACAAGTCCGAATTCCTGTCCCGCGGATTCGGCGACGCCATGATGGCATGGGGCGTCTCGTCGATCCTGATCGAATCCGGCAGCGCCACCCGCGCCGAAGGGGGCGACGACTTCGCCGCCAGGCTGCACGCGCTGGCCCTCCTCTGCGGGCTGAACGCCATCGCCTCGCGCGCCGACGAGCGCGCCGACGCGCGCCTCTACGAAACGATCCCTCTCGACGAGGGCACGTTCGACTTCGACGGACTGCTGAAAGGCGGCGAGCTGCTGGACGTTCGGACGGGACTGACCGTTCGGTCGGACGCCGGCTGGCAGACGGAATCGGCCGACGTGCGCGTAGACGAACAGCGCCAGTTCATCGGCCGCATGGTCGGCGTGGGCGATCTGTACGCCGAGTCCTCCACCGAGACCTGGGACGTCGACGGCTGCCTCGTCACACCCGGTATCGCGGTCGTTTCGGATTCCGAAGCTCTCGAAGAGGAATCCCGTCTGCACGAGCTCGTGCGCGTCGGCGTCACCGTGGTCGTTTCGCCGAGCAGCCGCGCCACGGCGCTTCGGGAGCGGTTCGGCGTTCGTCCGCCCGTCACGTTTGTCTTCGTCGCCGACGATTCCCACGCGGCCCTCGCGAAGCGGTTCGCGGCGATCTGCCCCAAACCCGAACCGGCCTCGGTTCTGCGCTCCTTCGCGGAGAAGAAGAAGGCCCACGTCGCGCTGCATGCCGACGTGGTTCGCGCCTTCGGAGCGCTCCGCCTCTGTTCGCTTCGCCCCGGCTGCCAGGCCGACATCGTCGTATGGGACCCGAAGACGAACGAGCCGCGCCATGTCTTCGTCAACGGCGGCGCGGCGGTTCTGGACGGCGCGGCGATGACGCCGCACCCCTGGGGGCGGTGGCTCTTCGTCTCCGGCTCGCCCGCCTGAGACCCGCGGATCGCGGAAAGGAACGCTCATGTTTCTCGCCATCGACGTGGGGAACACGCACACCACCTTCGGACTGATGGAGGACGGCGTCCTGCGGAGCCAGTCCCGCATCCGGACGCATCTCAAGAAGACCGAAGACGAGCTCGCCGTCACCCTTCGCTTTCTCGAAGGTCTCCACGACACGAAGCGCGAGGAGTGGGAGGGCGCCGCCATCTGTTCCGTCGCGCCGCCCGTGAACAAGCCCCTCGCCGCCGCCGTCCGCCGCGCCACCGGCATGACGCCTCTGGTGCTCGCCCCCGACATGGACCTCGGCGTAAGCAATCTCTACGACCGTCCGATGGAAGTCGGAATGGACCGTCTCGCCAACGCCGTCGCCGGGGTGGAGCGCTACGGGCCCTCGCTTCTCATCGTGGACTTCGGAACGGCCACCACGCTCGACATCGTTTCGGGCGGGAGCGAATACCTCGGCGGCGTCATTCTTCCCGGACTCGAAGCGACCGCCGACGCGCTGCACTCGCGCACCTCGAAGCTGCCCCTCATCACGCTCGACGCCATCGAACGCCCCGCCGGAGCCGTCGGGCGCACCACCATGCAGGCGATTCTCTCGGGTCTGTACTATGGTTCGATCCACGCCGTCGAAGGCATGCACGCGCGCATCGAGGAGGAACTCGGCTATCCGCTGACGCTTGTCGCGACGGGAGGCCTCGCGCGCGTTCTCGCCGGCGACATGAAACGCATTCACGCCGTCGATTCCGACCTGACGCTGCGCGGCGTACACCGCATCTGGCTGCGAAACCGGTAGAGATTCAGCGCCCTTCGGCGGCGCGCTGCTTTCGCACGAGTTCCAGGTTGTGGCGGGCCGCCTCGTTCTCGGGCCACGCGTCCGCCAGTCGCCGCAGAAACGCTTCGGCGCCCTGCAAGTCACCCGCGATCGCCCGCAGAACCCCGAGCTCCAGCAGCGAATCCGGCGCATGGCTCCACGCGGCGACGGCCGCCTCGAAGGACTTCGCGGCGGCGGCGTCGTTTCCGGCCGCGAGGTACAGCTTTCCAAGCTGCTCGTGCGCGTCCCACCGTTGCGGGTTCCACTGCGTCGCGAGCGCGTACGATTCGGCGGCGAGATCGCTCAGTCCCCGCATGTCGAAGTAGTCTCCGCGGGCCATATGGAGATTCGTCCAGGCGTCGCGCGTCAGCCGGTGGGGGAGGCCTTGCGGCGGAGCGAGCAGGTCCGGGTGTTCGGTTCGCCATGCGGCTTCGGCGCTGCGGATATCCTCTTCCGTGACGGGCGCGCGCATGACTTCGAGAAGAAATCCCCTGGGCAGCAGCCATTCGACTCCGCGCCCCCCGATGTATCCGTAGTCGCAAAAGAGACGGACGTTCGCGGCGGCGTCGTCGTCCAGCGGATCCACGTTGAGGGGCTGGTTGCCGGGATCGACCGCCACGCGCGTCAGATAGTCCCGCTGCGTCTCCCCGTTCCACCCGCCCTCTCTGCGAACCGCCGCGTCCACGAACATCGGAACGGGTGCGAGACCGTAGCCGTACCATCGCCCCGCCGGTTCGGCGCCACGACGATAGTGACTCCAGGCGAGCATGTGGTTCGTCGTGTCGCGAAAGACCAGCAGCGCGGCATCGTCCCCGGGCACGTTCGAGAGAACGGCTTCGACGTAGTCCTCCGGGTCCGTCCATCCGGCGAGCGACTCGCGGTGGAAACCAAGTCCCGCGCCGACCAGTCCCGCCGCGACAAGCACGGCCGCCACTGCGGGGCGAAGTCCCGACTTCGCGCGCGACACCGCCCACGCCGCGCCGAGACCCGCGAGCACCGCTCCCGCGCCATAGAGCGGCAGATGCCAGTCCCGCAGACCGTACTGGGTCACATACGTGTGATCCACGCCGCCCTGCTTGAGATGTCCGACGAGCATTCCCGCCGCATAGGGAACGACGACCGCCAGGAGAAGCAGCAGTGCGCGCCGACAACGCAGCGCTGCCCAGACCAGCCCCGCGACCGCGAGCACCAGCCCCGCGACGCCCAGCTCCGCCGGAAGCCGGTACGTGGCGATCCATTCCGTCACGAGACCAGGCGGCGCGTCGGCGATGGGTCGCGAAGGCCAGGCGTCGCGACCGAGACCGCGCAGCACTCTGGCGAACGTTTCCGGATTTCCCCAGTCCATCAGCGGCTGCGCGCGGCTGCGCAGCGGGAGCCAGAGAAACGCGAGCGACCCGGCCACTGCGCCGCCGAACGTCGCCGCGAGTTCCGCCGCCGTTCTCTTCCACGCCGCCGCTTCGCTCCACCGCCGCCGCAGTCGCGCGACCGGGATCCAGACCATCGCCGCCGCGAGCAGGACCACCTGGCTCGGATGATTGGCGGTCGCCAGCGCCGCGACCGCGCCCGTCGCGACACAAAGCGCGATACCCGCGCGCGACGCGTCGCGACGCGCGCGCCATTCCCACTGCACGACCCAGAACACGGCGATCGCCGCGAGCATCAGCGTGTATTGCTCGGCGACGAAACACTGTTCGAGAAACGCGCCTCCGCCGGCGAGAACGCTTCCCGCGACGATTCCGGCGGCCCCGACCGCGAAACCCGGCAAGTCCCGAAACGATTCGCGAACGATTCGCATGGAGAGGAACGAGAGCGCACCCGCCGCGACCGCCCCGCAAAGCCCGGAAAACAGATTCGCGCCGTACGCCGTGTTCGAGAAACCGCCCAGGGACACGAACGCCCAGGCCAGCATCGACCACAGCGGCGCCCCCGGCGGGTGGGGAATGCCGCCGCTCTGCGCGGCGAGCGCGAACTCCCCGCTGTCGTGGAAGGAAACCGAAGGCGCTGCGCCGCACCACGCCAGCGCCAGAACGACGACCGCAACGCCGACCGCGACCGGCGCGTCGGGGCGCATGCGCGTCTTCACGTCGGGCCTAGTCGCCCAGCGCCGCCTTCATCGTCCGGAAGATGTTCGTCTGGTCCTGCCGGCCCTGCGACATCTCCGCGCCGGGGCCGCGCCCGTAGACGCGAACCGCTGCCGCAGTGTGGTTCGTGGTCGAGAAGTGGAACTCCATCTCCCCGCGGTCCACGCCGACTTTCCCGTACGGGCCCGTCAGCGTCAGTCCTCCCGTCTCGTGGTCGGACGTCAGAAGGATCAGCGTATCCTCCAGCTCGCCGGTACGCTCCAGGTATTCCAGCGTCGCCTCCACGGCGTCGGAGAGCCCGAGCACCTCGCCCATCAACGGGTCGATCTCGTTGGCATGTCCGGCCCAGTCGATCGATCCCCCCTCGACCATCAGAAAGAATCCGCCCTCGCGGGGCTGGAGCAGTTCGAGCGCCTTGACGGTCAGGTCCTTCAGCTCCGGTTCGTCCGTTTCCTCCCGCTGGCGGTCGAACACGTACATCAGCTTGTGGTCGCCGTCGGTGTCGAGCGACGCGATGACGCGTTTGCCGGCGGCGGTCTCCGCCGTCAGATCGTGGAAGTCCTCCGTGGTGAAGAAGGCCAGCTTCGCCGGATCGGCGGATTCCTTCGCCGCCTGGAACGCGGTTTCCTCGCCGAACACGCCGCCGCCGATCGCGACATCGACGAAGTCCGCGGCGAGCAGCTGCTGGAAGATGTCGTCGTAGTTCCGCCGCGACTCGTTCTTCGCGTAGAACGCGGCAGGTGTCGCGTGGTTGATGCCGACGGAGGAAACCACTCCCGTCGCCAATCCGCGGGCCTTGGCGATTTCCGTGATCGTCTCGACGGGCTTCTTGTCGTCGTCCACGCCGATGGCGCCGTTGAAGGTCTTGATGCCGGCGGAAAGAGACGTCCCCGACGCCGCGCTGTCCGTCACCAGGCTGTCGCTGGCGAACGTCGTGATCGAGCCCGCGACGGGGAACGCTTCGAAGCTCAGCCGCGCCGGGTCGCCGTTGGCATCGACGGTCTGGCTCAGATGCGTATGGACCGTCGCGTCCACATGGGCGGGACCCATGCCGTCGGCGATGAACAGAATGACGTTCTTCGCCTTGTCGGGAGATGCCGTCGCGCAGCCGAAGAGGCAGCAGGCGGTGGCGAGCGAAAGAATGGAAGACTTGAAAGTCATGGCGGTCGGTTCCCTCGTGATGGATGAAGGTTCTCTTCGGCGGGGGGGCGGAGGGCGCAACAGGCACTTCGCCCCCGAATCGGATTGCGTGCCCGCCGTCCCGGCCCGACCCTGAAGGCAGGCGAAGCCCTGACGAAACCCATGTCGTATTCGTATTCCGAAATCCGAGAGTATGCCCGCGACGTTCGCGCCGTCGTGAATCAGCCGCGGACCGCACTGGTCCGCCCCGAAGACCTCTCCTGGTCCGCGTCGCGCCTGCTCCGTCTCACGCAACTGCTCGCCGACGCCCGGCCCGCGCTCGCCACCCTGATCGGCGATGCCCTGGGCGACATCGCCGCGCTCCAGCCCGACCGTGCCGTCGAGCGCGTCCGAGCGGCGGTCCCGGAATGGGGCAAGGAGCCCGCCCTCTGGGCTCTGGCCTGTCACATCCTGGCCCAGACGCTTTCCGAGTACACCACCGAAGCCTCCGTCGAGACCGTCGGCGAACTGCGAAGTTCCCTCGGCGACTGGTTCGCCAGCCTTCAGACCACCATCGGCGACCGAGGCATTCCCGTCGACGAAGCCACTCTCGTTTGTCTTCAGGCCATGATCGGCCAGTGCGCGCTCTTTCACGACGCCGACTCCCTGGACTGGGCGGCCAGCCGCCTTCTCTTCGTCCTGGGTCCCGGCGGTTTCGGTTCCGAGACGCGGCTGCAGTGCGCGGCCCTGGCGTCCGGACTGCTCGCGGGCCCTGCGTATACGGAAGAGCGCGCGCGGCTCTCCGCGCTTCTCGACGAAGCCGGCAAGACCAGTCCCGAGGCGCTGAAGGTTCGCGAGCTTCTTGGCGGCGTCGTCCACACCGTCGATCCGATGAAGTCCTCGATGGAAGCGGTCCGGCGCGGCAGCCCCTCGACGAAAGCCGTTCCCCGTTCCACCTCGAAGGGAAAGAAGAAGAACAAGGCGACCGTTTCTGTCGGCGCGTTGTGGGAGTCCGTCGCCGGCTGGGTTCCCTGGCTGCTGGTCGTCGCCGTGTTGGGCGGGTGTCTTTGGGGGGCGGGAAAGGCGTGGGACTGGCTCGAGAGCACCTCGCCCGTCGGCCATCTGACGCTCAAGGAAAGCTACGAGCAGATGCACGCGCAGAACGAAGAGCGCCGTGCCAGGGAGGAGGCGGAAAGGAACGCCCCCGTCATTCCCGCGAGCGACCCGGAATACAAGCCGCCCGCGCCGCCCTCCGAATCTCCCGGGCCCGAAACCGTCGTCGCGGAAGCGACGCCCGCGCCGACGCCGACTCCCGCGCCGACGCCCGAACCGGAACCCTCTCCGGCAGACGATCCGCGCGCGGCCATGCTCGCCGAAATCGCCGAACGCGACACCGGCCGCATGCGGGCGCGGCTGCGAATTCGCCGCAACGTCGTCCCCGCGACCCAGGCGGTCGCGCCCGGCGTCCAGCCCCGCACCGTTCGCATGTGGGGCGAGTACGTTCGTACCGAACCGCAGTTCGATCCCGCCGCCCCTTCGCAGGCCACCGTGAAGTACTGGATCGAGTGGTACGAGGACGGAAGCGCGCGCGGTCTCCAGTGGATCGACGGCCGCTACGCTTGGAACGGCGAAGCCTGGGAAATGACCGCGGCCGCGCGGTGTCTCAACCGCACCAACGCCGAGGGCCTTCCCGTCTACGTGCTCGACGACTCCGAAATGAAGTGGGCACAGTCGCTCTTCGCGCGAAACCCCTTCTACGACATTCCCGAATAATGGCTGCCATGGATCCCATCGAAAACCAGCTTCGCATTCTCCGCTCCCTCGGCTTCGGCGTTCTGACCGAAGTCGATCTTGCCGAAGACCGCCCCGCCCCGGCGCCCGCCGCCGAACCGCACTCGCCCGCCGAACCGACCTTCAGCGCATCGCCGCTTCCCCTCGCCGAACGCGTCGATGCCCTTTCCCGCATCGCCGGCGAAGTCGCCTCCTGCACCTCCTGCCGCCTCTGCAACAGCCGGGCGAACACCGTTCCCGGCGAAGGCAGCCCCGAAGCCGCCGTCATGTTCGTCGGCGAGGGCCCCGGCGCCGAAGAGGACAAGCAGGGCCGCCCCTTCGTCGGTCGCGCCGGCGACCTGCTGACCAAGATCATCGAAGCCATGCAGTTTCGCCGCGAGGACGTCTTCATCGCCAACGTCGTCAAGTGCCGCCCCCCCGGCAACCGCACGCCGGAACCCGACGAAATGGAAACCTGTCTGCCGTTTCTGCGGCGCCAGATCCAGACCATCCGCCCGAAAGTCATCGTGACCCTCGGCAAGACCGCGCTCGCCGGTTTGTTGCCCGAGCACTCCGGCACGGGCATCTCCAGGATTCGCGGCCAGTGGCTCGAATTCCAGGGCATCCCCGTCATGCCGACGTTCCACCCCGCCTACCTGCTGCGCAGTCCCACGCAGAAGCGGCCCGTCTGGGAAGACATGCAGCAGGTGATGAAGGCCTTCGGCAAGACGCCGAAATAACTGCCGGCGCGAAAAGGGTGGCACGGACGTCTCGTCCGTGCGAGCGTCAGCCGTTTCCAGCGCGCGATGCTTCGGCGGGACGGTAGGAAGAGCGGCACGCAGAGGCGCCGAGGTACGGCGAGAGTTCGCAGAGAGAGCATAACGCAAAGTCGCGAAGGGCGCAAAGGTTCGCGAAGATGAAACTCTGATTTCCTTTTCCGGTTGGTCATCTCTCCGCCTCTGCCCTCCACACGCCATCTCGCACGACCTTTCCGTTCCTTTGCGATTCTTTGCGCCTTTGCGTTGAAATCGGTTCCCCGCAGCGACGGGAAGCGCGAAACGCAGAGGGTGGCACGGACGTCTCGTCCGTGCGAGCGCCGGCCTCTCCGGACGGGCGGTGCTTCGGCGGGACGCCAAAGCCACCCTCGAACCCCGCCCTCTGCACTTCTCCGCGACGATCGAAAAAGGCGAAACGCAAAGTCGCGAAGAACGCAAAGGCCCGCAAAGGATGGCACGGGCGTCCGTCTCTCCGGACGGGCGTTGCTTCGGTGGGAAGGTGGGAAGAGCCCCTCCCCTCTTTTGCGTTCTTTTCCCACCATCCGGGATTCACCGCCTTTCATTGTCCGCGCCCTTGACTCCGGACCTGGAAGCTGCAATCCCTGAACCAGGAGATTTGTTCCCGGCCGGCACAGGAGGAGAATCGGATGACGACCAGACTGTTATTCCCGGAATCGTTTAGTGCCTGGCTCGAACAGGCGGGCTCCGACTGTTCTCCATTCGTTGTGCTGGATGCCGACATTGACTACGAATGGGGTGATTTGCAGAAGCTTGTGAGCCTTCCCGATCAGAGCAGAAGGCTTACGATGGCTGTTGGGGAGAAGGGAGAGTTCCTGAAAGACTGCCTGGATGAAGCGTTCGTCTCGATGACGATGCTTTGCGACGATCCCGATACTCCCGATTCAAGGTGGGTCAATGACCGCAAGTTCCAGACGCGTCCTGATTTGCACGATGACATTCAGCGCATTCTTTCGCGTCTCGAGCGGGAAGTGGGAATCGTGGTGCCCGGCGGCAAGGAAAGGGTTTTCGCCAGGCTTCTCTCTACGGCGCTTGAGGAGTTGCATCTTACAGAGAGCGTGGAGGGGTTGGAGATCGTCGTCTGTCTTGGTGCGGAAAGGATGAAGAACTGGAAACTGGCTCCTGGAAGTTATCCCATCGAGCTGGCGTGACCGGAATCGCGCGCGACGTCCGAGCCCGTTTCGAAGACCGCCATCTTCGTGTTCCCCACTTTCCCGTCGTCTCCGAAGAAGCGATTTCAACGCAGAGGCGCAGAGAATAGAAGGCGGGGCAGGGTGGCTTTGGCGCCTCGTCGAAGCATCTTGCGTCCGGAGCGGCTGACGTCTGCACGGGCGGGGACGCCCGTGCCACCCTCTCTGCGAAACTCCGCACCCCTCGGCGCCTTTGCGTTGAAATCCACTCGCCGTTCTAGGCGGGCGATACGGACTGCGCGGGTCCGAATTCCAAAAGACTTGCGATGCACCGCAGCGGCGTGCGAGCTGTACGCATGGCTGAAGGACGCAAGGTACTCTGGCGCTTCGCGATCATCGCCGCCGTCGTCGGCGCATTCGCCGGAATCGTCGCCGGCTTGGGCGGCTACACGTTCGTCTACGCCGAGGGCGCGTCCTACATGACCAACGACCCCGCCGCCTGCATGAACTGCCACGTCATGCGCGAGCAGTACGAGGGCTGGCAGAAGTCCAGCCACCACGCCGTCGCCGTCTGCAACGACTGCCACGCCCCCCACGATCTCGTCGGCAAGTACACCACCAAGGCCATCAACGGCTGGAACCACTCGCTGGCCTTCACCACCGGCGAGTTCCACGAGCCCATCCAGGTCACCGACCGCAACCGCCGCATCACCGAGGGCGCCTGCCGGTACTGCCACGGCGAAATGACGGAACAGATCGACCTTCATCCCGCCGTCTCGTCCGCCGGATTCGACGACGGCGACAGCATCAGCTGCATTCGCTGTCACCGCAACGTTGGCCACATGCACTGAACACCAGGAGAACGCCATGACCGGATCGAACCCCAAATCCAACCGCAGACTGCTGGGCGTCTTCGTCGTCGCCGCCGTGGCGGCCGCCATCGGCGCCTTCGTCGCGACCGGACTGCTCGTCAGCATCTTCGAGCACAAGGTGGAGGAGAAGAATCCGTTCTACCGCGTCGTGGAACTTGACGACGAGACGACCGATCCGGCGGTCTGGGGAAAGAACTTCCCGCTCCAGTACGACGACTACACCAAGACCGTCGACATGGTCCGCACGCGCTTCGGCGGCAGCGAGGCCATGCCCCGCACACCCGACGAGGACGACTGGCGCGGCGTCGTTTCGCAGTCCAAGATCGACGAGGACCCCCGCCTCAAGACCATGTGGGCGGGCTATGCGTTCTCCCACGACTTCCGCGAGGAGCGCGGGCACGCGTATATGCTCGACGACCAGACCCTCACCAAGCGCCACGAGTTCTCCCCCCAGGCGGGCACCTGCGTCCACTGTCACGCATCGGTCTACGTGCCCTACAAGCAGCTCGGCGGGGGCGATCTCATCAAGGGTTTCGAGAAGATGAACCAGATGACCTACGAGGAGGCGCGCAGCCGCGTCGATCATCCCGTCGCCTGCATCGACTGCCACGACTCGCAGTCCATGGAACTGCGCGTCACGCGCCCGGGCTTCATCGAGGGCATCAAGACGCTCAAGGCCTCGCAGGGCGTCGAGGACTACGACGTCAACCGCGACGCCACCCGCGCGGAGATGCGCACCTACGCCTGCGCCCAGTGCCACGTGGAGTACTACTTCAAGGGCAAGGAGAAGCGCCTGACCTATCCCTGGGCCAACGGCCTGAAGGCCGACGAGATTCTCGCCTACTACGAGGAGATCGGGTTCAATGACTGGACACACGCCGAAACGGGTGCGCCGGTCCTCAAGGCGCAGCACCCCGAGTTCGAAATGTGGTCCCAGGGCATCCACGCCCGCAACGGCGTCACCTGCGCCGACTGCCACATGCCCTACAAGCGCGTCGGCGCCATGAAGATCAGCGACCACCACGTGCGCAGTCCGCTGCTCAACATCAACAACGCGTGCCAGACCTGTCACAAGGCGTCCGAGGAGGAACTGCTCGACCGCGCCGAGACGATCCAGGAGCGCCACATCGAGCTGCGCGATATCGCCCTCGACGCTCTCGTCGAACTCATCCACACCCTCAAGGAGGCCAGAGAGGACGGACTGACCGACGAGGAGCTGGCCGACGGCCTCGCGATGCAGCGCCGCGCGCAGTTCCTCCTGGACTTCGCCGAAGCGGAGAACTCCACGGGCTTTCACGCCGACCAGGAAGGCGCGCGCATTCTCGGCAAGTCCATCGACTACTCCCGCCAGGGCTACGTTTCCATCGCCGAGCACCTGCGCGAGCGCATGAAGGCGGCCTCCGGCGGAGGCTGACCCCGTTTCCACAGCTTCCATCTCCGCTTCCGAAAACGAATCGGGGCGGCCTGTTGTCAAAAAACGGAAACCAGTTGCGTTATGCCTTGTTGAGTCGGGTAGGGTATCTGCCGAGACTGGGCGCGATCCGGGGCTAGCGCGATGTCATCGCACGATTCTTCGAACCGGTTTCCGGTTCGCCGGCGATTCCGGGTTCCGGGGGGACTCGCGCCAAGCCGGAGCGATTCCGTCGAGAAGGACGCGTCGGAGACCAACCCCTCCTCCACGGGATCCCCCATCGCGCCCAAGCTGCTGCCCGGCAGTAGACCGGGTCTCTCCTCCAAACAACACGCACTGCTGAAGGCCTGCCTCGTCGGGGACGCCGAAGGCGTTCGCGCCGCACTCAAGAACGGCGCGCGTCCGAACTTCGTTTCCGACGCCACCGAGGAACGCGGCAAGACCTGTGGCTACGACCGCACGCCGCTGATGGTCGCGGCCGCCGCCGGCAACGTCGAAATCCTCCGCCTGCTGCTCGATGCCGGAGCGGACCCCGCCCTCAAGACCGTCGAAGGCGCATCCGCCCTCACCGCCGCCGCTGCGGACGGTCGTACCGCTGTCGTCGATGTCCTCGTCGACCAGGGCGTCGCCATCGACTATCTCGTCCTGCGCGTTTGCGTCACGATGAACCGCGGTACCGAAACCCTGAAGCATCTCGTGTCGCGCGGCGCCGACATCGATGCCGTCGGCAAGGCGGGACGGACTTTGCTCCATCACGCTGCGGAACGCCTGAACGCCCGGCTGCTTCGCGATCTCCTCGCGATGGGGGCGAACCCCAACCTGCAGGATGCCTTCGGAGCCACCGCAATGCACCACGTCCTGGGGCACGGCGACACGCCCGACGAGCGCGACGTCATGCGCCAGTGCGCCGGCATGCTGCTCTCCGCCGGAGCCGACGCCACCATCAAGGACAGGTCCGACCGCAGCTTCATCGATCTGATCGGGGAGCGTCCCGACATGATCCGCGTACTGCGCGATTTCCAGGAGGGTCGCCTCGCCGATCGCGGCGCCGCGATGGAGGACTCCACGCCCGCACCGGCCGCGCCCGCGGAGAAGCCCAGGAGACGCAAGAACAAGGGCTGGCCGTTCGCCTGAACCGGCGGCCTTTTCGTTGCCCGCCGACCCGTCCGCCCCCACCTTGCCCGCCCCGGCCGAGAGGCCGCACCCCACGGGCAGCAACCGCGCATGACTCCCACCGCAGCACCGCAAGAAGACACCACCCGCCACGACGCGGCCCGTGCCGAAATCGCCCGTCTCTTCGGCGACAAGGCCATGACGGACCTCGTCTCCCGCGGCCTGTATTCCAGCGACGCCAGCGTCTGGCAGTTCATGCCCATCGCCATCGTCGTTCCCGAGGACGAGAACGACATCGCGGCGGTGCTGAAGTTCGCGCGCGAGCAC
The DNA here is from genome assembly GCA_021772755.1 of Candidatus Sumerlaeota bacterium. Classification (GTDB taxonomy): domain Bacteria; phylum Sumerlaeota; class Sumerlaeia; order SLMS01; family JAHLLQ01; genus JAJFLJ01. The sequence goes on along the minus strand of JAJFLJ010000012.1, from coordinate 4,037 downwards.
AGGCTCCCCGTCACCCCCCGGGGCGGTGGAACGAGTCTCGCCGGCCAGACCTGCAACGAGGCCATCATCCTCGACGTTTCGAAGCACATGAACCGGGTTCTGGAAATCGATCCCGCGGGCGAATGGGTGCGCGTGCAGCCCGGCCTGGTGCGCGACGAGCTGAACGCGAAGCTGAAGCACCTCGGCGTGGAGTTCGCGCCCGAAACCTCCACCAGCAACCGCGCCAACGTCGGCGGCATGATCGGCAACAACAGCAGCGGCACCCGCAGCGTGCGCTACGGCCGCACGCTGGAGCACGTCCTCGAGTGCCGCGTCATGCTGGCGAACGGCGAGACCGTCGAGTGCCGCCCCCGCAGCTTGGAGGAGATCGCCGTTCTGAAGGAGGGCGACACCGAGGAGGGCAAGCTCTGGCGCGCCATGTCGAAGATCGTCGAAGACAACCGCAGCCTCGTCGAAGAGCGGTTTCCGAAGGTCCTGCGCCGCGTCGGCGGCTACTCGCTCGACGTCTTTCCCCCCGAAGGCCCCTGGAATCTGGCATCGTTCCTTTGCGGAAGCGAGGGCACGCTCGCCATTCTGCTGGACGCGAAGCTGCGACTCGTCCAGGCGCCGAAGCACGTGCGCATGATGGCGGTCCACTTCGACGATCTCATCGCGGGTCTTCGCGCCGTTCCCGCGATCCTGAAGCACGACCCCCTTTCCGTCGAGGTTCTCGACGGCCCGATGATCGAACTCTCGAAGAAAAACCCCGCGACGAAGGCGCACTGCTTCTTCATCGAGGGCGATCCCCAGGTGATTCTCTCCATCGAGATGGACGGCGATTCGCCCGAAGACTGCATCGCGAAGCTCGAACGGCTCCGCGCGGAGATGATGTCGCGCGGCGAGGGCTACGCGCATCCGCTGCTCGACACGCCGGAGAAGTGCCACGAGGTGATGGAACTGCGCCGCAAGGGCCTGGGCGTTTCCCTCAGCGTTCCCGGCGACACCAAGCCCGTCTCGTGGATCGAGGACGCCTGCGTTCCCGTGGAGCATCTCGCCGACTACACGCGCCAGGTCGTCGAGGTCGCGAAGTCCCACGGTCTCGAAACCGTCATCTACGGGCATGCCAGCGTCGGCGTTCTGCACATCAAGCCGGCGCTGAACCTGAAGACGGAAAAGGGCATGGAGGCGATGGCGGACATTTCGCTCCGCGCCATGCGGCTCTGCAAGTCCTACGGCGGTTCGTGGAGCGGCGAGCACGGCGACGGCGTCGCGCGCGGCGCGCAGAACCGCGAGTTCTGGGGCGAGGAGATGTACGGCGTCTTTCTCGACGTCAAGCGCGCCTGGGACCCCGCCGGCATCCTCAACCCGAACCGCATCATCGACGCCCCGGCGGTGAACGAGAACCTGCGCTACGGCTCGGCCTACAAGGTCGAACTGCCGAAGACGCACTTTCGCTTCGGCGACTTCGGCGGCTTCGCGCCGGCCGTCGAGATGTGCAACGGCGTCGGCGCCTGCCGCAAGACCCTCGCCGGCACGATGTGCCCCTCCTACATGGCGACGCGCGACGAGGAGGATACCACCCGCGGCCGCGCCAACGCGCTTCGTCTCGCCATGAGCGGACGCTTCGGAAAGGACGGCATCGCGCACGAACGCGTCCACGAGGTCCTCGACCTCTGTCTCGAATGCAAGGCCTGCAAGAGCGAATGCCCCAGCAACGTCGACATGGCGCGCATGAAGAGCGAGCATCTCGCGCACTGGAACCGCGCCAACGGAACGTCGCTGCGCGACAGGCTTTTCGCGAACCAGCCGACCGTCTCGCGCATGTTCAGCGGACCGCTCGCCGCGATCGCCAACGCACCCATGTCGATCGGATTCCTTCGCCGCGCCATGCTCGGCGCAGTCGGCATCGCCCGCGAACGCACGCCGCCGGCACTGGCGACGAAGAAGCTCGAAACGTGGTTCCGCCAGTGGCGTGCGAAGTCCGGCGCCGCGGGGACGGCGCGCGACGTCGTGCTCTTCGCCGACTGCTGGGCTAACTACCACGAAACGGCCATGGGCCGCTGCGCCGTGAAGATTCTTTCCGCGATGGGCTACAACGTCGTGATGGCCGGCGGCGTCTGCTGCCAGCGCACCCGCATCTCCAAGGGCTTTCTCGACGACGCGAAGCGCGGCGGCGCCGAGACCGTCTCGAAACTCCGCGGCTACGCCTGCCAGGGCATCCCCATTCTCACGCTCGAACCGAGCTGCGCCAGCGGCCTCACCGACGACCTTCCCGACCTCGTTGACAACGCCGAGGACGCCCGCCTGGTCGCCGAACACGTTCTCCCCGTCGAGGACTTCATCCTCGCGGAAATCGAATCGGGCGCCGCGAAGGCACCCTCCTTCGCCAACGCGCCGAAGCGCTACCTCTTGCACGGCCACTGCCACCAGAAGGCGGTGTATTCGACGTCGCCGGCGAAGCGGCTCCTCGCCATGACCGGCGCCGAAGTCGTGGAAGTCGATTCCGGCTGCTGCGGCATGGCGGGTTCCTTCGGCTACGAAGCGGAGCACTTCGACCTCTCGCGCAAGATCGCCGGAAGCAGACTCCTTCCCGCCATCGAAGCCGAGAGCGCCGACACCGTCGTCGTCGCCAGCGGCTTCTCATGCCGTCACCAGATCGCCGACTTCGCCGACCGCGAAGCCCTGCACGTCATCGAAGCCCTGGGACGCGCGATTCGCTCGTAGAGGGATCGCGATGGCGGTTCGGTCTACGCGGGGCGGACCTCGACGATCCCGATCCTGTTCGCCAGTTCGCCGACTCTCCCCGGGTTGATCGTCGCCGCGTCCTCCCGCGCCGCCCACGCCGTACCCGTTGCGATCGCTTGCCGGAGCGCATCCCCGCCCCGCAGTCCCGCCAGCCGCGCCCGCACCAGCCCCGCCATGAAGGAATCCCCCGCGCCGACGGGGCGCCTGGCGACCGTCTCGGGAGCGGCGGCGGAACAGGCACCCGACTCGTCGGCGAGGACCGCCCCGCTCGCTCCATTCGTCACGCATGCGCACCCGATGCCACGCGTCCTCAGCTCCCCGAGCGCGCGAACCTGCGCGTCCACGTCCGGCAGACGACGACCGGCGAGTTCCTCCAGTTCCCCCAGATTGACCTTCACGCAGTCCGGGACTTGCGAAACCGCTTCGGCGAGTTCCTGCCCGCTCGTGTCCACGAAGGACGGAACGCCGTGGTCCCGCCCCGTCCGCACCAGGGCAGCCCACCCGTCTTTTGGCAGACCCGGCGGCAGCGAACCCGCCAGCACCAGCGCCGTCAGCCGGGGCGCTTCCCGGACGATCCACTCCGCGATTCGATCCAGCACCATCGGCGGGATTTCTTCGCCCGCCATGTTGACCTTGATCGAGGTGCCGTCGAACTCGTCGCCGACGTGGACGTTGGTTCGGACCGGCACACCCGTTTCGATTCGCTCGACTTCGAGCCCCTCCGCCGCCGCCAGCTCCCCCAGGTCCGCGCCCGACCCGGCTCCGGCCGCCAACAGCGCCACCGACGGCTTGCCCAGAATCCCCAGCATCCGCGTCACGTTGAGGCCCTTGCCCCCCGCCCGCCGGTGCTCGCTGCGGGCGCGCAGAACGCGGTCCCGCTCGATGGAGGGAACCTCCAGAAACAGGTCGATCGCGGGATTCAGGGTCACTGTACAGATCATCGCGGTGCGTCAGGCTGCGGCGGCGGGGGAGACCCGGGCTGCGTCGGGGGGATAGGGCTTGTCAGCCGCAGGGCCAGCAGCGACATTGCAAGTGACTGCAATGAAACGACTTGCAGGTTCAACTCCGATTTCCCGAAATGGTACGGTGGACGCTCCACTCATCCCCATGACTTCTCCCGGCACGATTTCCACCGCCCCGGCCATCGAGGCGACCGCAGCCCGTCTCGAAGAGCGTATCCGCTCCTTCTCCGGGCGCGTGATCGTCGCCTATTCCGGCGGAGTCGACAGCACCGTGGTCCTCAAGGCCGCCACCAACGCTCTCGGCGCCGACGCCCTCGGCGTGCTTGCCGACACCGAGTCCAACACCGACGA
>JAJFLJ010000110.1 GCA_021772755.1 Candidatus Sumerlaeota bacterium | reverse complement strand
CTCGTCGGCGACGATCGCCATGTAGCAGCGCTCGCGCTTCAGCACCCGCAGCAGTTCCGGCAGATTCGTCGCCGTGGTGACCGTCGCCGGCTTGCGCAGCAGAGTCATCGGATCGGGGGGGAGGTTCAGGAGCACTTCCTTCGCCAGCAGAAAGCCGGCGATGTCGTCCAGGTTCTCCTCGTAGACGAGCAGCCGACTGTAGCTCGTCTCGCGCAGCCGGCGGAAGAGGTCTTCGCGCCCGATGCTGCGCGGCACGCCCTCCAGGTCCGTGCGCGGCGTCATGACGTCCCGCGCGGTGCGGTCGAAGAACTCGCGCACCGAATCGATCATCTCGACCGCTTCCTCCTCCATCACATTCCCGACGGCCTGCACGTGCGGGAGGAGACGAAGCTCGCGGTCGTGAACCAGACCCGTGATCAGGCGGCTCGCGTCGTCGCCCTCCTGCGGAAGCGGGCCGGGACCGAGAGCGACCGCCATCAGGGGCCGCACCGGAAGCGTCAGCACCCGCGCGGCGGGACCAAGCACGCGGATGGCCAGCTCGACGTGGTTCAGCGTCATCTGGCGAACGAACACGTCGAACGCCGCGAACTGCAGCGAAGCCGCGAGGACTCCTCCGGCGACCGCCGCAACGGCCCACGAATCGGGAAAGAACCCGATCCCCAGCAGCGCCGCCAGAAAACCGGTGCAGAGATTGAAGAGAAGCGTCCCCGCCCAGCACGACCGTTCGAGCACCCCGGCGTCCGCCGGCAGCAGATGCTTCTTCGGCGGCCCCTCCTCGTCATCGGCAGGGTCGTCGATCTCCGTCAACGCCCCGAGCGCCGTCTGGACCGAGTAGAGAATCCCGGCCGCCAGCGCACACCCCGCCAGCAACGGCAGCAGCAGCCCCGGAGGGGGCAGCCCCGGAGTGCCGGGAAGGCCCTCGGCCGACGACGTGACAGCCCCCAGCGCAACCGCCGAAGGGATCAGGACGGCTGCAACGAGAGCGGGCTTTCGGCTGGTACTTGGAGGGTCGGGGTCCAAATCGGTCAGGGTCAGGGGTTTGCGTTGGGTCTCAGCGTCGAATCGACGATCCGAGGGGTAGGGGACGGCACGAGACTCCGTCAAGGGGGGAAAGACGCATCGCAGCCCGCACCGTGAACGGACCCTTCGGGCTGTAAGACGCGAATGATCGGGAAACGTGGTGCCGGAGAAGGGACTCGAACCCCCAACCCCCTGATTACAAATGGGATTTTGCAAGGTTACAGCGCGTTATCTACTGTTATAGAAGTTGCACGAAACCCTGTCGTACCAACGTTTTCCGTTGCATGGTCGGTTGCCAAGGGCGACCAGTGTTTCTGCCGAGGACACAGAGAATGGCAACACAGCGGCAACACAGAACGAGTCTGAAAGTCCGCCTCACCACCGAGTTCGCGGCGCGCGCCATCGCCATCGACGGCAAGCGCACCATCTACTTCGACAACCAGCTCCCAGGCTTCGGGCTCTACGTTACGGAGGGCGGCGCGAAGTCTTGGTTCCTGAAGTACCGCTTCAAAGGTCGTCGCAGGCAGGCCACGATCGCGAACGTGGCCGCGATGCCGGCGCACCTCGCTCGCAAGCGGGCCGCAGCCATGCAGATTCAGATTCACGGAGGCGTCGATCCCCTGGACACGCGCGAAGAAGAGCGTTCGTCGCAAACCGTCGCCGAATTCTGGGTCAGCTATCGGGACGATGCCGAGTCGCGCTGGAAAGTCCGGACTCGCGACGAGAACGACCGCCTTTGGAAGAGAGACGTGGTCACCGTGTTCGGGCGGTGTCCGCTCGAATCGCTCGGCAGGGGAGAGATCGGCACCTGGCACCGCAGCATGAAGGCGACCCCGACGAAGGCCAATCGCGCGCTCGCGATCCTCAGGTCCATGCTCGGGAAGGCCGTCGAATGGGACATTCTCTCGTCGAATCCAGCGTCCCGAGTGAAGCCGTTTCCCGAAAGGTCCCGGGAGCGCTTCCTGTCGTCCGAGGAGTTCAGCGCGATTTGGGAGGCCATCGCCATCGAGGAGCGCCTGGGCGGCCGCAGGTCCGTCGAACGCGTCCAGGCCAAGGGTGATCGCCGCAAGGCCCCGGAGAAGGAATCGCGCGGCATCTCGCCCTACGCCGCCGGGCTCTTGCGCCTGCTCATCCTTACGGGAGCGCGTCTTCGCGAAATCATGCACGCCCGCTGGGAGTGGGTCCTCTGGAAAGAGCGCTGTATCGCACTGCCGGACCACGCCACCAAGTCGGGCAGGAAGCGCCTCCCGCTCTCCCGTCCGGCCATCGAGGAGTTGCAGCGTCTTCAGGCCATCCGCCTTTCACCATGGATCATCGCCGGATACCGCGAGGACCGGCCCATGTACGACGCGACCGGTCCATGGAATCGGGTTCGCGAGCGAGCCCATGCCGTGCTCAACGAGCGCCGGAAGAAGGCGGATGTTCCGCTCCTTGCCGAGAACCCCTTCGACGATCTTCGGATTCACGATCTCCGCCACTCGTTTGCGTCCGTGATGGTCGCCAGCGGGCGCGGGCTGCCCATTGTCGGCAAGGCTCTCGGCCATTCGCAGTCCCGCACCACCGAGCGGTACAGCCACCTTGCCGCCGATCCCGTGCTCGAAGCCGTGGACGAGGCAGGAGCCATCATCCTCGAAGCCGTGGGAAGGCCCCACGCCGTAGTCGAAGAGATCGGGAAGCACTGAGCAGCTTCATTCGTCTCCGCTCCCGGGATAGTCACGGGTCTGGCCAGCGATTAGCCCGTGGTTAGGCCCGGGTGTTCAGGGTAGACGGTCACCAGACTGCGAGGATGACATTCGGCGCGGGACGGACTCCACAAGAGGGGAGGACCCTTTTCCAGTCCGCCGTGCGCCGAGGGTGTATGATCGAACCGATGCTCACCCCTTCTTGGGTCCGGTCCGGATGTGAGTCTTCCACGGTTTTTGGGTCTTGGTGGAGGGCCGCGAAGCGCGCCAGCGCATGGTTCCCGAGGGACCCATCTGGCCGGACTTCGTTGTAGTCCTTTTCCGTCGGTCCAGCGCTTCCGGTACGTCGCCCGGCTCGGCTTGTCCCATCAGAGTGCGAATTCCCGAGTGTCGGCCCGGTCGGGCTCGTTCGAACCAGTTGGGACAGCCGGGCGTCAGGTGTTCCGAAGATGCCGCCAGGATCCGTAAGGTCAATTATGTCAGTTGTTCATGGTCGATATCCAGCCCGGGAACGGAGCCCGTGGCCCCATGCTCTCGCCACGCAGGAGGTCTCTTCGGCGAGCTCGCTCTTTTTCTGCTCGCGCGCGAAATGTTGACTCAGGTTGACTCGGATTGATCCGGCAGCCGTGGCCGCAAGGGGTCGTGAATCCCCCGAATGGGCGATTCTGAGTGTCCTCCAGGCGGGTCCCAAAGGACCTTGCTGGTGACTGGTAAGGCTCTCGGGCACTCCAACGCCAGCACAAGCGGGCGGTATAGCCATCTTGCCGCCGATCCAGTGCTCGAAGCCGTGGACGAGGCGGGAGCCGCCATCCTCGAAGCCTTGAGAGAGCCTCACGCTGTGGTCGAAGAACTCGGTGCAGAGCCTTGCGTGCGTCTCGTTAGCCAAGAGGGTGGAGGCGTCTAGGGCGTCGTTGGCGTCCTCGAAGCCAGCGGCGCGCATGGCCTCGTCGTGCGCCAGTCGCCGGGGGATCGCTTCACATCGGATGGGGGCGGTTGGACTGGTCGTAGTCCAATCTGAAGAGGAACTGCTCGACCTCGTGGCGGAACGACGGGTCCTCGGTATAGCGGCGATAGAGCTCCGTGTGGTCGAACATGATCTCCTGCATCTTCTCGGAGACCTTCCTGTTGTGAACGATCTCGGCGTTCTGGCGGTCTGAGTTCCTCTTGGTGTTCACGTACTCCACGTCGGAAACGACGGCCTCGTGCACGTCCTTGATTAGGACTTTCGTCATGCGCTCGGGGTTCTCGAAACCTGCCGCGAACCGGGCGTTGAACGATTCGATGATCGCGCTGAGTCGGTCGAAGTCGCTCTCCAGGCGCCCGCTCCCGGTTTCCGTCGGCGTCGGTTCGAGCTCCTCGGCCTCGCCCAGCCGGATGTCGATGGTCTGCTGCTGCTCGATCCCGTAGCGGCTCATGTCGATGGCGTCGAGTACGCCCAGGGCGAGATCGCCCTCGTTGAGGTTGGGCAGCTTCGGCACCAGCAGGCCAAGGAAAGTCGCGAGGCTCTCCCAGTAGGTGTTCGAGAACGTCGCGACCTGCGCCAGGAACCGATAGGCGCGATCGAATCCCTTCGCCTTTCCCTTGAACTCCGCCTGCTGCTCCTCGTTCAGCTCGCTTCGGAACTCTTCCACGCACGCGTCGAGGATCGGGTCGAGCTTGTCCCGAGGGTCGCCGTTGATGAAGTGCGCCATCAGCGTCCCTACCTGCTCCCGCGAGTAGACCTGGCTGGAGTCCAGCGCCTCCTGAAGGTCGTTCAGCCGGTTGATATCCGACTCCTCGCTCAGGACCGTGGGCGTGTAGTAGCGCTCGAAGGACTTCTTGATCGCCTCGACCCCGTTGACGAAGTCCAGAACGAAGGTGTCCGTCTTGTGCGGCTTGCAGGCCCGGTTCAGGCGCGACAGCGTCTGCACGGCCTTGATGTCCGAGAGCGGCTTGTCCACATACATCGTGTGGAGCAGCGGCTCGTCGAAGCCCGTCTGGTACTTCTCCGCCACGATCAGGAACCGGCAGGATTCGTTCTTGTTGAACTCGACGGCCGTGTCGGCGCCCGGGTTGTACTTCGTGCGCGGCAGAGCGTTCATCTCCTCCTCGGTGCGGGATATCCCATCGACCACCTTCGATCCGGAGAAAGCCACCAGTGCCCGGTAGGGACTCTTCCTTTCCTTCAGATACGCGTCGAACGCCTCTCTGTACCGGATCGCGGCCACGATGCCCGACGTGACGACCATCGCCTTCGCCCGCCCATTGATCTTCCGCTTCTTGACCACTTCGCCCAGGAAGTGATCGACCATGATCTCCGCCTTCTGGCGGAGGGCCTCGGGGTGCCCTTCCACGTACTGCTTCAGCTTCTTCTGGGCGCGGGCCGTCTCGAACTCCGGGTCGTCCTCGATCGTCTTCAGCAGCCGCACGTACGTGCTGTAGGTCGTATAGTTCTTCAGCACGTCGAGAATGAATTCCTCCTCGATCGCCTGCTTCATGGAATAGACGTGGAAGGGATGGAACTTCCCGGTGGACTTGTTCTTCGTGCCGAATATCTCCAGCGTCTTGCTCTTCGGGGTGGCGGTAAAGGCGAAGTAACTCGCGTTCGGGAGCATTCTCTGCTCCTCGATGAGCCGGTTGATCCTGTCTTCCGCCGTTTCCTCCTCCTCGGGGTCGTCGCCCTTGCTCAGGCTCGCGTTCAGCGCCCCTGCCGCGCGGCCGCCCTGGCTGCTGTGCGCCTCGTCGATGACGATGGCGAAGCTGGTCTGTCCGAGCGACTGGATCTCCTTTACCACGAAGGGGAACTTCTGCACCGTCGTGATGATGATCTTCTTGCCGTCCTCCAGGGCTTCGCGCAACTGGCGGCTTCCCTCGGTGATGGCCTCGACGACGCCCTTCACATGCGAGAAGCGCCGGATGTTGTCCCGAATCTGCTTGTCCAGCACCTTCCGGTCCGTCACGACGATGACCGAGTCGAAGACCGGTGCCCCGCCGGCGCCGCCCCGTTTCGTCTCCACCAACTGGTGCGCCAGCCAGGTGATGCTGTTGCTCTTTCCCGAACCCGCAGAATGCTGGATCAGATACCGCCGACCCGGCCCTTCCGCCCGGGCGTGGGCGATCAACCGCCGCACCACGTCGAGCTGGTGGTACCGTGGAAAGATCATCCTCCGCTTCTTGCGCCCCTTGTCGTCCTCCTCCTCCACGATGCGGGCGAAGTTCTCGACGATGTTGGCGAGGCTGTCCCGCGCCAGGACCTCCTCCCACAGGTAAGCGGTCTTCAGGCCGTTCGGGTTCGGGGGATTCCCCGCGCCGTTCTCGTGCCCCTTGTTGAACGGCAGGAACGTCGTGGCCTTCTCCTGCAAATGCGGCGCCATGTAGACCAGCGCGTCGTCCACGGCGAAGTGCACCATGCAGCGCCC
>JAJFLJ010000109.1 GCA_021772755.1 Candidatus Sumerlaeota bacterium | reverse complement strand
CACGTCGTGCCCCGCTCCCGGGGGGGGCGCTCGGAGTGGGAGAACGTCGTTCTCGCCTGTCAGCACTGCAACGCGAAGAAGGGCAGCAGGATGCTCTCGGAGCTCGCCGTGCAGCTTCGCAAGCAACCGCGCAAGCCCCACTGGCTCAGCATCGTTCGCCACTCGATGAAGGGCCAGAACCGCCCCGTCTGGCAGAAGTTCGTCGATGCCGCCTATTGGAACGCCGATCTCGAAATGGACTGACCGGCGGACAAGTCCCCACCACTGCCTCCATCGCGCGGGCCGGTCGATCCGGTCCGCGCTTTTTTCTGCCGCGACGGCGCTTGCCCGCAGCCCCCGCCCGTGCGCCCCTCTGCACCGCAGGAAGGAGCGAGTTCCGACGTGACCAATTCCAGCAGACCCCGCATATCCGTCGTGATTCCCGCCCTCGACGAGGAGAAGTCCATCCCGCTCGTGCTGCGCGACCTGCCGCTGCGGCGGCTGCGGGAAGTCGTCGTCGTCGACAACGGAAGCACCGACGGGACGGGAGAGGCCGCGCTCGCCGCCGGGCATCCCGTGCGCGTCGTCCGCGAAGCCAGGCGCGGCTACGGCCAGGCCTGCCTGACCGGGATCGCGGCGCTCGACCCCTGCGACATCGTCGTCTTTCTCGATGCCGACTACAGCGACCACCCCGAGGATATCCGCCGCGTCGTGGCGCCGATTCTCGCAGGGAAGAAGGACTTCGTCGTCGGTTCGCGGATTCGCGGAAACTCCGAGCGCGGCGCGCTCCTTCCCCAGGCGCGCTTCGGCAACATGCTGGCGTGCTTTCTCATGCGCATGATCGGCGCCGGCCGCTGGACGGACCTCGGTCCGTTTCGCGCCATTCGCCGCGATGCCCTCGAACGCATCGGCATGACCGACCGCAACTTCGGATGGACCGTCGAGATGCAGATCAAGGCCGTGCGCTGCGGCCTGCGGTGCGCCGAGGTGCCCGTCAGCTATCGCAGGCGGACGGGCGTCTCGAAGATCACCGGCACCGTGAGCGGAACCGTGCGTGCGGGTTACAAGATTCTCTACACGATCGCGAAGTACGCCTTCGCACGGTAGCGTCACCGCCGGCTTCGAAACCGTCCCATCGCGACCACGACCGCGACCGCCAGCCAGTCCGCCACGAGATCGAGCCAGTCCGCGCTTCGTCCCGGCACGACGGTCTGGTGCAGTTCGTCGGCGGCGGCGATGACCGCCGGCAGAACCGTCGCCGCGATCCACGGCCTCACCCACGGCCGGTCGGTGCGCCGCCGGGGCGTTGCCGCGTTCCAGAGCATCACCGCCATCAGTCCGTACATTCCGAAGTGCACGACCTTGTCGAAGTGCGGCGGCAGCGGAAGAATCCGCACCTTCGGCAGCCCGTCCGACGGGGTGGAATTCACGACGAGAACGATGGCGATCCAGGCGGCCGCCGCCAGGAGCCATTCGATGTCGAACCCGCGCCTGCGCCGTCGATGACCGGTTTTCATGCAAGAAGTCCCGCGATTCCACTGCGGGGCTTCGTCGATCGGGGCGGACAGGGCGAGGGGAAAACGCCCTCAGTTATCTTCGTTGTACTCGCGCCCGCCGGTCAGGTTGGGATCTTCGTAGGAGTTGTAGGTGAACGTCGGCGACTCGTAGCCGGAGGAACCCGTGCTCCCCAGGCTCGGCTGGAACTCGTAACCCTCCGCGTCGCGGATCGCCCGCTCCATGTTGGCGTTCATCTCGTTGGCCCGCTCGCGGGCGATGCGCGCCTGCTTCAGCGCCGTCTTCATCTCCGGCGGAACCATGCCGATGTTCTCCAGTTCGCCTTCGACGTCGATGACCGCTCCGCCGAGCTCCTGCGTCCGAAGGTCCATCCAGAAGTCGTCCTCCGTGCCGTGCTTCTGGTCCTCGCCCGCGGACTTGAGAAGCGTGCCTTCCAGTTTCATCTTGGTGCCGAACTTGTCCCACTGCATTCCCGCATCGACGCCCTCCGACAGCAGCTGTTCCGTGCGGGTCGGGAACGCGCCGTTGAACCCTGCATATCGCTCGGCCGCCATCGCCATGAACGTCATGCGCTGGACCGTCTGCTGGTACATGACGAGTTGGATCATGCCCCTCTTCGCATTTCCGCTCTCGCGAAAGTTGCTCACCAGCGAGAACACCGTGACTCCGCCGCCAACGAGGAGAACGACCAGCAGCATGGCGAGCATCAGCCGCGCCCGCGTCTTGTCGGCTGCGGAGGTCTCTTCGAGAATCACGCCTCCGACGGGTGCGGGCTGGGGCGGGACGGTGCCCACTTCGCCGCCCATGCGCTGCGACGGCAGGGCCGGGGGAACGCCGCTGACGCCTCCCGTGACGGACGGTGGCGGGGGAGGAGCCTGCGCAAGCGGCGGTGGCGGGGGTGGGGGTGGCGCCGAAGCCGCAGGGGGCGGGGGAGCCGGGACTGCCGCAGGCGCAGCGGCGGGGACCTTCTCCAGAATCTGCGAAGCGCGCGTCGAATCGCGGTCGCGCTTGACCGAATCGGTCGATCCCGACCCCGGTGCGAAGGGGAATGCGGTGACCGATGTCCTGGACTTCTTTTCGTCCTGAGCCATGTCCGGCGTCCTGAATTCAGGTTGGCCGCAAAGTATCGATACCCCGCTGACTTTCAGCCGCCGTGGCCGCGATCAAGGTAAAAGAGGTTCCCGGGCGCTCAGAAGGTGCTGTTCGATGAAGAGAGCCGCGGCGGCACGGAACTCGTCGCGGTTCTCCTTTCGCCGGAAACCGTGCCCTTCGTTCATCGCCAGCATGTACCAGACCGGCAGCCCGTTGCGGCGCACGACTTCCACGATCTGCTCCGCTTCGGTGTAGGGAACGCGCGGATCGTTGTAGCCCTGGGAGACGAAGAGGGGCTTCGCGATCAGGGGCGCGAGCGTCGTCGGCGAGATAGACTCCAGGAGCGCGCGCATCTCCGGATCGCGCTCGTCGCCGTACTCCTGGCGCCGCAGGTCGCGGCGATAGTCCTTCGTCGATTCCAGGAACGTCACGAAGTTCGAGATGCCCACGATGTCGATTCCGCAGGAGAGGCGGTCGGAATAGCGGGCCATCGACGCGAGAACCATGTACCCGCCGTAGGAGCCGCCCATCACCATCACGCGGTTCTCGTCCAGGTACGGCTGCGTCGCGATCCAGTCCAGCAGCGCGCCGATGTCCTTCACGCTGTCCTCCCGAAGCGCGCCGTTGTCGAGCTTCAGGTACGACTTGCCGTATCCGCCGGAACCGCGCACGTTGGGGTTGATCGTCGCGACGCCGAACTCGTTGGCGACGAACTGGTCGAAGCTGCTGAAGTACGGGCGTGCCTGCGATTCGGGGCCGCCGTGGATGTCGATCAGCACCGGGAACGGGCCTTCCCCCTCCGGCAGCATCATGAACCCGGGAATCTGGCGGGCCTTGCCGGGCGCGGTCTCGTCGAACGTCGGATACTCGAAGAGGCGCACGTCGCGGAACGTCTCCGGGGGAAGTCCGCCGACTTCCGACTCCGTCCACTGCACGGTCTCGCCGTTCGCGATGTCGCGCACGAACACGTCGCCGGCCGAGACCGGACGGTACAGGCTCATGGCGATGCGGGTGTCGTCCGGGCTGAAGTCCAGCGACGCGACGATCGCCTGCGGAATGTCCAGCTCGCCCACTTCCAGCGTCTTCGTGTTCATCAGCCGCAACCGGCTGACGGAGTTCTCGTTCGTGACGATGGCGAGCGTGCGTCCGTCGTTGCTCAGCGCCAGGAACTCCACGTCCCACGGTACGTCCGGCAGCAGTTCCTTCGAGGCGCCCTGCTCGGGATCGAAGTAGCGCAGCGTCTGGAACTCCGTGCCCGCGTCGGACGTGTAGAAGATGCCCGCTCCGTCGCGGCCGAAGAGCGCGCTGCCGTGGGCGACGGGTTCCTCGCCGGCGATGTCGCCGACAGGGCGGCGGTCGCCTGTTTCCAGCGTGACCACCTCCAGCAGCGATTCGTTGATCGAAACGTACTTGCCGACCAGCAGCAGCGAGTCGTCGTGCGACCAGTCGATGGGATACCACAGGCCCTCGCCCTCGAAGACCGTCGTGGCCGTCTTCGACTCGTCGGACGCATCCTGGATCATCACGTCCCAGTCGGTCCCGTTGCGGCGCGTCGAATTGAACGCGAATCGCGTCGATGTGTTCGACCACAGCGCCCCGCGGTTGACGGACTCGCCGTCCGTCAGCATCCCGGCTCGTCCGGTCGAAAGGTCGTGCAGCCAGACCTGGTCCTGCTCGGTGCCGGCCTCGCTCATGGAAAAGAGAATCTTCGTGGCGTCGCCCGTATTGGGAAACGCGCCGTTGCCGACGGGATCGTTCTGGAACGTGACCTGGCGGCGCATGCCCAGGGGCTGCTCCACCAGGTGAAGCTGGGACGTTTCGCCGAACCGCGTCGTGACCAGCAGCCCGTCACCGCCGGGAATCCAGTCGAGGAAATATGCCGATCGCGTGTTGTCGTACTGGCGCAGGCGCTCGCGCAATTCGGCCGGGACGACGGGGATGTCTTCGAGCACCAGCTCGCCGACTTCGACGCGTTCCGCGGCGGCGGACGAGGCGGTGATCGCGAAGGCCGCCACGAAACCGGAAAGAAAAGGGGAAAACCGTGCCATGTGAGTGCGCTCCCTGACGCGACAGGCTACCCAGCTGCCTTCGCCCGCCCCGGCGGACAAGTCCACTTTGCGGTTCGGCGGACGGGATCGCGCCCCTGAATATGTGCGCTTGCGCCTTCGTAGGGGGGCGGGACGATGGGTATTCATCCACTGAGCCGGGAGGGGCGATGAAGCGCCGGATTCCAGAGTCGATCGCCAGCCTTGTCCGCCACTTCCGGCGCTCCTGGATATGGGGCAGCCTGCTGCTCTTCGTGGTTCTCCTCGGTGCTGGAATCACGTGCCTGATGGAGTCGCAGGCAAGCGAGACCGCAGGGTGGTTCCTCATCGTCGCCGCGCTTGTTCAGGCGGCGGTCGGTCTTCTGACGGAGTGGTACTCCAAGAAGCGGGACGAGGACTTCCGCCGCCTGCCCGCACGGTACCGCGAGCTGCGGCACAACCATCATCTCCTCCAGGCCCTTGGTGTGGCGATGGGCGCGGTCGTGGAATCCTGCGCCGACGGCATGAAGAAATCGGAAGCACCCGAAGTGCGCGAAGCCGTGAAGAGTCTCGCCGGTCTGTTGCGCGCAGGCTGGGTCGGCCGAATGATCGGCTTCCACGGCGCGCGCGAATTCGCCGCAGCCCTGCACGAGCAGTCCATCCCCGCGATTCTGAGGCACGGCGAGGGGCGGGGCCGTCTCTTCTGGGCGGCTCTTCTCGAAGCGACCATCCAGGCCAACCGAACCGTCGATGCCCCGGAGCTCGATATCCCCGGGAGGGTTCTCGATCGGATCGCCGCGGAACTGAACGACTCCGTCGGCTTCATGCTGAAGCAGGCCCTCAAGCACGACCTCGCGCACGGAACCGGAGAGGCATGGGCCGCCTGGCAGATTGAAACGTTCAACGAGCTCATGACGAGCCGGACGTTCGACGCCGGGGCCCGCGACAACATCGAGGAATGCTTCGCCGCGTTTCACGAAGAAGCGATGCCGGAGCTGCGGCAGCGGCTGGAAGGGGTCCGTTCGGATCTGCTTCTGGCCGCCGACGAACGGTTTCGAAGGATGACG
>JAJFLJ010000108.1 GCA_021772755.1 Candidatus Sumerlaeota bacterium | reverse complement strand
CCGTCGGCGGTCATGCGGATTCGCCCCCAACGGGAGTATCGGCCGTCCTGGTCGTTCCGTTCGCGGAGCCGTTGCCGTGCCATGCCTCGGCACGGGCGGGAACGATGGATTCGATGTCGTCGGCGATGCGGTGAATCGCCTTGCGGAACCGCGAGTGCAGGCCCGGCTGGAGGATGAAGGGCGATCCCATGTTGGCCGCGACGAGGACCTTCTTCTCGTAGGGCACGATGTGATCGATCTTGAACTTCATCCGGCGCTCGACTTCGTCCGAGCGAATGTTGCCGACGAACGCGCTGTACCGGTTGAGCACGAGCCGGCGCCGCGATTCGGGAAAGCCCAGCTCGTCGAGGACCTCCAGCATGCGCGCCGTGCCCTCGAGCGTCGGCACCACGCTTTCAGTCACCAGGTACGCGCGGTCGCACAGGTCGAGAACCGCCATCATGACCTTGTCGATCATCGGGAACGTATCGACGATCACGTAGTCGAACGCGCGGCGGCCGAGATTCAGGACGCGCGAGATCACGTCGTCGTCGATCATCGCCGCTTCGAGCGCGTTGAACGGCGACGCCAGAAGGTGCAGACCGCTGGAATGCGCCACCGCCAGCTCGCGCAGCAGCGTCGGGTCCAGGCGTTCCTTGTCGGTCACGATGTTCGTCATCGTGGTGCTCGGGCGCAGATCGAGCAGCGTCCCGCAAACGCCCATCTGGATGGAGGCATCCACGAGCAGAACCCGCCCCGGATGGCGCTTCGCCAGCGCGCAGGCCGTGTTGAGGGAAAGGGTGGACTTCCCCACCCCGCCCTTGTTGGTGAAGAAGGTGACGATGCGGCCGAGAGGGCGCTCCTCGGTGCGCGGACGGCGCAGACGCCGGTCCATGAACTGGTCGAGATCGCGCGACGAAACCGGCCGGCGGAGGAAATCGCTCACCCCCGCGCGAAGCGCCTCGATCAGCAGCGTCGATTCCTTGCCACCGCTCTCCGCGATCGTCGAGGGATGGTAGACCGCCACCGTATCGGTGGAGGGCGAAGCGGTTCGGGCCTCCTCGACGAACGACCGAAGGTCCGTGATGTCGGCGCCGATGGCGAACAGCACGAGGTCGGGGCGGCGGTTGCGGACCATTTCGAGTCCGCGACGCCAGGACTCCGCCGAGGAGACGACGGCGCGCACGTCGCTGATGCCGTCGAGCGCGGCACGCACTTCGGGTTCGAGTCCTTCGTCGCGGCTGACGATCAGTATGTGGGGCGTGCGATCCAAATCGTTCGGTGTCTCCGTGTTTTAGTCGCCGTACGACCGGACGAGCGCCGGGGCAACAAGCGGTCCGGCGATCGAGTGTCGTGCGAGAAAGGATGCTTCCACGTCGGCGGCGGCGATCGCCGGGTCCACCGGGCGCGCCAGATGGGCCATGGCGTTGCGCGGCGGAACGAAGGAGTCCAGCCGCATGATCTCGACGTCGACGGGATACGCCGGCGGCGGAATCGTCTGGGCCGGGGCGGGGCGGATCATCGCTCCGCCGAATCCGACGATCCGCTCCGTCCCCGCCACGGCGGCGAAGACCGGAACGAAGTCCGGCGAAAGCGAAGGGCCGAAGCCGTTGTCCACCGCCACCGTGGACAGGAGCGGATCGGTAATCATGGCGGACTCGTACAGATGGACCAGAGAGGCTGCGGCGTGGGGAACGATGGCGGAACCGTACTGGCCGCGAACCACCGTCCACTCGTTGCCGACGCCGTCCACCGCCGTGACGAGCAGAACCTCGTCGTCGATCCTGGCCTTGAAGGGCGGAGCCGGAAAGCCTGCGGAGAACGCCACCTCCAGCGTCGTGTCCGTCACCAGTCCGCCGAGACCGGCGACATCGACTTCCGTCCGGCGAATGAACTGGCCGTCGCGAACCGTGACGGTGAGCGCGCCCTCCGTCACTTCGCCTGCGGCGGTCACCTGCGCCGGCTGCCAGACGTTCACCGGAAGCGCGTTCCAGAACTCCAGCGAGAGTCCGTAGTGCGCGGCGCCGTCGAGCCCCGAAGGGGGTGCGATCGAGGAAGTCGTCGCCGGTCCCGCCGAAAGGACATGCTCGGCGTTGGCGATCGACGTGGCGCGAAAGGAAAGGCCGTCCACGGTGGGATTGTAGGCGCCCGCACCCGTCGGGGAGATGCCGGCCGCCCGGCCCATGAGAAGCTGGAGCCCGGGGCCCGAGGAACTGACGCCGGGAATGTTGTTGTAGTCCGGTACGGAGAGGTCCGACGTGCGCCGGATGCGAACGAGAAAGGAATCGTCGAAACCGGGACCGGTCACGAAATCGTCGCGGACGTAGGGGTTGACGGGGCTGTAGCCCTCGTCGTGGCGGGCGGAGGACACGTAAGTGCCGGCGAGCATGTCGCCCTCGGGCCGGTCGGCCGGCGCGTTGACTGTCCCGTCGTTCGGAAGCAGAACGGGATCGTACACGCTGTAGCCGTTGAGCCTCGCGGCGAAGTCCGTCGTCGGCGAGCCGTCGGGAACGATGTCGATGACCGGACCCGCGCCCATGTTGAGCGCGTCGTCGGCGAAGTCGAAGTCGTCGTCGAACGTCTGGCGAACGAGGAGCGAGGCGGCGGCGCGCTCGTCGGCCGGGCTGTCGCGAAAGCGAAGCCCCTCAAGAGCGGCGGAATCGGTCGCCGTCTGCATGTTGCGGTGGATGACCTTCGTAAGTCCCAAGTCGAAGACGAACGCGGCGACCGCGAACATCAGGAACACGATCACGGCCAGCAGCACGGCGACATACCCCCGGCGGCGGGAGCCGCCGGGAATACCGACCCGGGGCGTGCGTGCCGAGGAGGTCATGAAGCGTGTCAATTCGCCGCCCCTCAGCGAGAGGGCGAGACGACCGTGTTGGTCCGGGTGGTTCCGCGAATCTCCTCGATCACGTGAACGGGAGCGGCCGCAGGCGCTGCGGGCCCCTCGTCGATCACGATGTTTCGTGCCTGCGGAATGCGGATGTCCACGTCGCTCTCTGTGGCGTCGGGGCGTCCCGACCGCACGACGGCGACCAGCTCGCGGTTGCTTGCGAGAGCCTTGGTCAGCATCACGACTTCGTCGGGGTCGACGGCCAGGCTGATCTCGCGAATGGTCTTCGTCTTCTCGTGGGGCGTTCCGATGATGCCGGAGGGCGCGAAGAACTCCTCTTCGCGCTCCGTGACGCCACTGATCACCTGTCCGTTGTTGACGACGAGCACCGTGCCCGAAGCGGCGGCGGCGGTCAGATCGTTCCCGGAAACGACGGCGTTCGACACGGTGGAAGTCCGGGTGCCCGTGGGAAGGGAAAGCAACAGGTCGAAGCGGTCGCCCTGCAGAAGCCCCTGGACGCCGCTGATCTTGTCGGCGCTGACCACGATGGCGCGCTTGCCTGGGGGAATGGCGCCGGAGATTCCCGCGCGCGTTCCCTTCGGGAGGAAGTCGTCCTCGGTGAATACGGTGAACGCGCTCTTCGGACGCCGCAGGACCCGGCCGATGATGTCGCGCGCGTCGGTGATCGGCTCGACGCCGAGCTTGTCGGGATCGACGGCGAACTGCATGACGGACATCGTGCGGGGGTTGAAGAGGTGTTCGCGATCGACAGGAGTGTAGGCCGACACACTGGTCACGGAGACGGGGACCAGAATCTGCCCCGGGCCCGCAGTGACCGCCGGATTCGGACGCGATCCGAAGATCGGAACGACCCCGACGAAACCAAGCACGAGAATTGTCCCCAGAATACCGACCAGCAGTGCCACGACAATGACAGGAAGAGACCTCATGGATCGTTATCGTCCTCTCTACGGGAATAGCTTACTCGAATACCTCGCGCCGATACACGGCCTGCGTACTGACCAAACGCCGATACGGCCTGACCGTCGTTCCCCAGGCGAGTTGGCGCCCCAGCCCGAATTGTCCTTCATACGGACCCGTAACGCCGCCTGGGTCAACAGGTGTTCCGTTCGGGGAATTCAATTCCGTCACGGCGGAGTCGTCCGCCGGAATCCACCCGTTCCCCACCCACTGGCTGAACAGAACGCTCTGGAACGGATAGTTCAGCCGCAGCGACGCGACCCCCCCCTGGGGGGAGTTCACGCGGAACGGATCGGGGTCCGCGCCCGTATCGTCGCCTGGCTGGTCCTCGGTGTCCATTTCCTCCAGAACCCGAATCCAGCGAATGCTCGTATTGCCGTCGTAGTCCTCGTCGATGACCACCGGGACCTCGACGGAAAAGCCGCTCGGAGCCGTGGCGCTCGTCACCAGGGCGCCCGGATAGCGGAGCAGCGTCTGGTTCCCGACGCGCTGGAGAAACATGACGGGGATCAGGTGGCGGTTTACCAGGGGGATCGGCAGGGTGTCCAGAAACTCGTAGAGCGTGTCGCCCCCCGGCGCGTTGATCCATGACGTGATGTCGATGGCGAGCCAGTCCTCGCTGTAGACCCGCACCCGAAAATCCGATGGGGGTGCGAAGGCGTCGCGGACTTCCTCGAACGTGGCCATCGGAGGAAGCGGTGTCCGCGCGAGCTCGCGCGAGGCGGCATCGACCGCCTGGTTCACCGTCTGGGCGGCGAACAGCATCCGCCCGAACACCAGAATCCCGCCCACCAGAAAATAAAGCAGGATGAAGACGACGGCGAACTCGACGAGCGCACTCGCCCTGCGGCGCGGCTGTGGACTGCGTGGGCTGGTTCCGCTGATCATCGTCTCGGCAGACTACTGGAGAATGGCTCTGATTCTGAGCCGATTCAGCCGCTCCCCGTGGTGCGAACGCAAGACTTTCCTGATCCCAAAAAGGAATCCGCCCGGAAAGCTCCGGGCGGATTCGGTAGAACCGTTCTGGCAAGCGACGATCAGGGAACGTCGAGACGGTCGACGATGAGAAGCTCCATCGTGCCAGGCGTGATGTTGCCGTCGTTGCCCCAGGCGTTGCCCGTGACGTTGTTGTCGATGCGGTTGTCGCCGGTGGCGGCGAGAATCGCGTCGAGATCGACGACGATCGGAAGAGCGACGTCTGCCGGCGTCGTCTCGATGAGCTGGCCGGAGAAGATCGGGCCGTTGTCCTCGTCATGCGAGCCGGGAAGAACGACAGCTGCCAGACCGAAAAGGTCCGCGGTCTTGTGGCCGATCACCGAAATCGCGGCGATCGAGACGATCAGGATAGCGACCAGGAGAACGGCATACTCGACCGCCGCCTGACCTTTGCGATTCTTACGGAGCTTGCTCGACATAATGCACTCCTTCAATGGTTGCGCTGAACGCACTTTGGGTGGTGTGATCCAAAACTGACCCCACGCTCCGGCCAAAGCAGACGCGTGTCAATCTTTTTGGCGGGATGTTTTTTGCCCTCACGATCATCTCAACATCCACGCATCGCCAGGCGCGTCCGCCTGCCGGGGAACCTCGAAGAAGTCGAGAACCGCTTCCATCACCTGGCTTCGGGTCGCGGCGGAATCGATCAATTCGAACGGAAACCCAAACACGACAGTCTTCTTTGTCGGCGAACCGCCGGAGAAAACCACCGCCGCTCC
The DNA here is from genome assembly GCA_021772755.1 of Candidatus Sumerlaeota bacterium. Lineage (GTDB taxonomy): Bacteria > Sumerlaeota > Sumerlaeia > SLMS01 > JAHLLQ01 > JAJFLJ01. The sequence goes on along the minus strand of JAJFLJ010000108.1, from coordinate 6,745 downwards.
CCCGCTTCCACCACCCGTGTAGGTCATCGCGATGGAAGCGCCCCCGGGGAAGGCTCCGAGGACGTCGGGGGTTCCGGCGTCGTAGTTTCTGCCCCCAGGTCCGAAGGCGAGAGAGATGCCTTCGAAAATGCCCCCGGGCGTCCCGGCAGCCGTGTAGGTTCCCGCGTCGTCGGCGGTGTATACGGATTGGAGCGCGGAACTGAGGAAGGCGGGGCCTCCCCCCTGCGCCCCAAGGTCCCACGCGATCTCCGCTCCCGTAGCGAAGAGGCGTCCCCCGCCGTTCAGGTAGGAGGAGACGCGTTGCTGCTCGGCAGTGCCGAACGTTTCGTCGTCCGTCGACTCCTCGCCGAGGATCCACACCACCGCCGCGTAGTCGTTCAGATTCGCGTCGTCTTCGATGACCGCCTCGTTGGAGCAGGAATCGAAGTCGTGGTTGGCTTCCGAGATGGCCTCGCCGTGCTCGATCACGTAGTTGTATTCGTTGTTGCGCAGATTGCGGACGCGCTCGTTCTCGTCGTCCACCGGACTGGCCGGAAACTCCTCCTCGTTGTTGAAGCGGTCGATCCGGTCGTACCCGTTCACGACGAGCACCGCAGACGAGGTTCCCGCCGTGCCGCGAACGCCGACCGTCTCGCCGGGCATCGACTCTCCCCCGGCGTTCGTCGCCGCGACACGGAAGTATTCGACGGAATCGCGAAGCACGACGTCGTAGCTGGTCTCCCCCACGGACGTTCCGGCGTCGAACGCGATGCCGTCCAGAGAGCGGTACACGCGATAGCCTGTTGCGGCACCGCCGTTCGCGGCTCCCGTCGCCGGCGCCGCCCAGGCCACCGTTGCCGAGGCCGGCCCGGTCTTCCTGACGCGAACGCGCCGGGGCGGTTCCGGCAGGAACGTGGACAGCCCTCCGTCGAACTGGGCGAAATAGCGGACGATCGCGCGATAGCACGCCCGCCCCGCGACGTTCCTGACCTTCGGATCGCGCAGCAGCTCCGCATCCGCCGGCGTATCGTGGAAAGCGACCTCGATGATCGTCCCGCACATTTCCCCGTTGAGACGGCCATTGGTGATCTCGCCGTAGCCACCCGTCAGAGTCGCCGCCGCCCGATCGACCCAGTTGTGCTCCCAGTTCGCGTCCTCGATCACCGCATCGGCGTCGAGCTGGTCGGACACGAGGGCCGCGAACGCCGCCTGGTTGGCGGGCGTCCCGTCGAAATTGGTGATCAGTCCCACACTGCCGCGGGCCACGCTGTTCGCCGCGTTGGAGTGCCAGCCAAGGTAGATGTCCCCGTTGTAGCCCTGCCCGTCGTCGTTTCTCATCTCGGCGGCCATGCGGGGCGGGGTGCTGACGTTGTCGTTCAGATCGCTCGAACTGGAGTCGTAGGTGGTGGCCGGCGACGTGGCGTTTCCGACCATGCCCTGGACCCAGTAGCGCGACGCTTCCGCCTCCTTTTCGTAGCCGGACACGCCGAATCCGCGGTTGATGTCGCCGCGTCCGTTTCCGAAACGAACCGCGTCCGCGATCACCACACCGGTCGTCGTTCCGACCGGAGGGGCCGTGTTGCTGATGACGACGGAGCCGGTCGCCGGGTCGCTTCCGGCATCGAAGGAATAGTTCCCCAGCCAGACCCAGCCGCGCCCCACCCGCCGGTGGTTGATTCGAATCTGCGTTTCTCCCCCGCGGTGCCGAATCCGGTAGAGCTGGCCGGAAACCCGGTTCGAACCGTAGTTCGCCCAGCAGTACACGGGGTAGAAACCCGCTTCCGGAAAGTTCGGCGTGAACACCGCCGTAGCGGTTTCCGTCGGGTTCGCATCCGCGAACAGGTAGTTCGACCCGCCGTTCCAGAAGTTCGGATCGGCGCTCTGGGCCCAGGTCCCTGTGGTGGAAAACCCACTGGCACTGCCGCTGTGGATGATAACCTCGTTGTCCTGGACGCCGAGCGGACGCATCGCGACCACCGTGGCCCCCGCGTTGAAGAGGTAATTGGCGAAGTAGTTGATCTGGTCGATGTTGCCATAGTCCTCGTTCATGCTGAGCAGCAGCGGTCGCTGCAGACCCCATGAAGACGTCCCCGCCGTCCAACCGTGCCCGGCCCCGACGAACACCGTGCGTCCCGCAAGCGCACCCGCAGGCATGCCGGAAGTGCCCAGACCGCTCTGGCCGGCGATCTTCCCATTCTGCCCGTAAGTGTATATTTCCGAGTAGTCTGGAGACGGCTGGGGTCCGGGGCCCTCGTACTCCCAGAACTCCGGCCCCGTCGCCGACTTGACGGGCTCCATTCGGGGGAGGAAATCGCCCAGGGGCCTGAAGGCCTCGCGAAATCCCCTCCGCCCGTGCAGGCGAATCTCCGTCATGTCGTCGCGAAAGAACGTCTGCTGAAGCAGCCCCGAGACGTTCTCGATCATCGTGGCCGAAACGCCGTCTTCCGGCAGCGAGGAGGGAAACGTGAAGCGAACCCTCAGCACTCCGTCCCGATAGGTGGCGTCGTCGCAGACCGTACCGGCCGGCACCAGCCGCTCGCCGTCTTCGACGGCCAGCTCCGCGAAGCGCATCGCCGCAGCGGCAACGGCCTCTTCGTAGAGTTCCACGGGATCGGCGTCCGAAACGGTCTTGTGGGCACCGGAGAGTTTGAAGGCCTCGACGAAGCGGTGGTCGCCGCTGTGGGCGGCGGCGGTGCCTGCCATGAGCAGACCGGCGATGCCGATCGCGGAGAATCGTACGATAGAGCGCATTTCTGTAACTCCCTCGAAAGTGGAAATCGGTCGTCGGCGGTCAGCCGAGCGTGTTCGCCCCGGCGGTCGCCACGGCATGGTCGTCCTCCACCGAACTGCCCGAGACGCCGATCGCGCCGATGATCGCGCCTTCCGCGTTCTTCAGCGGAATGCCGCCGGGAAACGTGATCAGGCCTCCGTTGGAGTGCTCGATGTTGTAGAGAGAGCCGCCGGGCTGGGAGAGCCCCCCGATGTCGCCGGTGTTCATGTCGAAGTAGCGCGCCGTGCGGGCCTTGCGGATCGAAATGTCGATGGAGCCGAGCCACGCGCCGTCCATCCGGGCGAACGTCTTCAGGTTCGCTCCCGCGTCCACGATGGCGATGTCCATCTTCACGTTCATTTCCTGCGCCTTCTTCTTCGCCGCCAGCAAAGCGGTCTCCGCCTGCTCCAGAGTGATGTCTGCCATGATTCGGTCCCTTCGGATGTCGGTGTCTCGAACGGGGGGAGGGAAGCCTGGCCGGTCTGGCGCGGCAAGCGGTGATCCCGGAGGGATTCGCCGGGCGGGTCCGAATAAAGAGAGGGGGCTGCATCCGCAGCCCCCTCTTCGCCATCCTTCGGCCCTGGGTCCATGACCTCGGCAGCCTACTTCGCCACCGTGCTGTACCAGATGGGCGAGGTGTAGGCTCGTTCCTGAATAGTCATCCTGGTGCCGGGCAGCGGCTCGGCCCCCAGGCGCTTCGCATCGTAGGCCGTCCAGCGCGGGGTCGGAATCTCGAGCACCCGCGCGTAGTAGAACGCGCTCTGGGCCGCGTCGAAGTCGGGGTCCTCCCAGACGGCGATCAGCTCCGGATCGCCGATGGTGTTGGTCCATGTGGCGTTCTCCACGTCCACCGTGCTGCCGACGGCGGGCACCTTGCCGTCCGCACCCGGCTGGCGCTTCTCCGCATCGCCCCAGGCCACATCGTACACCTTTTCGTGGGTCTTGCCGTTCGAGTCCATCCATCCCTTGACGATCTGGATGCGGTCGAGATTCGCGCCGATGGGGTCGCGCAAGGCGACCGCAAGAAACCGGGGCGACTTGCCGGCGGGCGCGGCGCTCAGGTCGCCGCCCATCGGAACGCCCTTGGTGTAGCCGATCGCGGCGGGGTTGCGGGTGTGGGAATCGGACTCCTCGAAGTCCCAGCCGCCGAAGAACCGCACGAGCATGCGCGAGCCGGTGGTCGCGTAGGTCTCCTTGCGCTCCATGGCGTCCCAGAGAGACGTACGGGTGTTCTCCACGGCCCAGACCGCCGCATAGCCGGAGGCCGAGACCTCCCAGTCCATGATCTTCACGCCGGTCTCCTTGTTGTCCATGAACGCTGCGATCATTCGTTCGGGGCTCGGCTCCTGGGGCGTCGTCTTTCCGAAGTAGTTTTCCTCCTCCATCGCGGCGAGCCCCGTGTGGGCGTCGCTGCTGCCGACCATGCCGAACTTGTAGGGATTCGTCCCCAGCTCCTTCTCGAACTGAAGCCCGCGCTTCAGGCCCGCGCGCGAGTACTCGAACTCCAGCATGTCCTTCGTCTTTGGGACACTGGCGTCCAGGTTCCCCTTATCCCACGTCTCGAAGTCGGCGAATTCGTCGTTCGGAGAGAGATAGGGATGCGTCTCTCCATCGCCCTTGGTCTGCGTGGTCTCGTACAGTCGCTCCCACTTCTCCCGTGTCCGGACGTAGTCGCTGTCGAAGGGCTTGCCCGTAAAGGTGTCGTGCGCCGGGAACATGAGGCCGTTGGAGAGATTGCCGTTGTGGGCGATCGCGAGCACGCTGCCACCCGTCAGCGCCTCGTAGTTCGACATCCACTTCCAGAGTTCCCGGGGATCGTCGCTGCCCAGCGGCTTCTGGGTCGTGTAGGGCTCGACCTGAAGCGCCTTGTCCGCGTTGTCGCGGAAAATGACGTTGCGATGCAGGTTGTTGCCCGCCGTGTTGGAGGTCCACTCGTAGCCGATGAAGGCCGTGAAACGGCCGGGATCGTTCGCGTCCTCGGCGGCCTTGATCGTCTCGTGCCAGGCGTTCTGATAGGTCCGGGTGCCTGGAACGGGCATGATCGCCTTGGAAATCTCGCCCTTGCCGAAGGCTACGATGATCTCGATGGCGGCTTCCGCGCCCTTGCCGGAGTTGATCATCTCGTTCCACCGGCGCCCCTGCGGGTCCGCCATGATCGTCGGATCGCCCTTGAGCAACAGTGGAAAAAAGCCCATGCCGTCGGAATGGTCCGCCACGACGAGGAAGTCGAGCGGTCGCGAGAGCTTCACCGGCTGGCCACTCGACGCGGTGACCTGCTCGCCGCGGGCGAACCGGTACGCGTCGTTCGGGTCGAGCCGCGCGCCGAAGGCACCCGCGTCCATGGAGAAGGACGTGTGGAGATGCGTGTCGCCGAAATAGGGTCGCGAGGGATAGTTCCGCCCCGCGTAGGGAGAGTACGGTGCCTTGGTGGCGAAGGCCTTCTCCGCCTTCGTCGCACTCAGCGAACCCGCGTCGCCACCCTGGGCGGCCGCGGGAGCCGCCGCGAGCATGGTCAGAAACAGTGCGGCTGCGATCCCGCAACCTGTCGATGTCTTCATGTGTCGATCCTCTCTGCCTGATGGTGTCGGAGATATCTCCGCCGATCCGCGAAAATGCCTGGCGCCGCGCATGGCGACAGTGCGTGCCGTCGCTGTTTCCAGCGACGGAAGTCATCGTGGAACAAACAATCGCACGACCGTCGATCCGGGCATTGTACGGCACAATACATTTCAGCCGGACAGGCCCTGGCCGGTCGCAACCGGAACAAGGCGCAAGTGGACCGGCGCGCGCCTTGACCTTGCCACGCTCGGCGGTCGGGGGCGGCTATGGACCTGCATCCCGCGCCATCGACGCGGACACCCCGGGCGGAGCCAGGCCGTTGCCAACGAATTCCGAGCGAGCCGACCACAGACTTCGCCCGTACCGCATCGTTCTCGTGCCTCTGGTGGCCGGCCTGGTCTGTGCGCTTTCGCTCGCCGAGCCGGAACTGCGCTTCCACGACGAGGGGCATTTTCTACTCGCCGCCAACACGATCGCCCGCGGCATCGGAGGGATGCTCTCCGGCGTTCCGCTCGGAGAGATTCAGCGCGAACTGGAAGCGTCCGGCGGCACGCTCTACTTCACGGGCAAGCCCGGATACGTCGGTCTTCTTGCGGTCGCCGGACTGGTGACGGGCGCGCTGACGATCGTCAAGGCGCTGGCGCTCGGTTCGCTGCTGTTCGTTCTCGGTGCAGCTCTGCTTGGCTCCCTCGTGGCGCGGATCCGGTCGGAGCGCGCGGGCCTTGTCGCCGGCCTGCTCTTCGCGCTGACCCCGACGGCGGGGCTCTACGCGGCGACGGCGCTCGGGCTCTCCGCCTCCGTCTGCTTCATGATGCTCGCATTGTGGCTGCTCGCTTCCCGGGAGGAGTGCGGCGCGTGGCGGACCGCAGCGTCCGGAGCCTGCGCAGCAGTCGCTATCTCCTGCCACTACAACGCCGGGCCCGTGCTGGCCGCCGCCGCCCTCGGGCTCCTTCCGCGTCTGGACCGCCGCCATATTATTTGGGGGCTGGGGAGTACGCTTCTGGCGATTCTGCTGATCCAGGCCGCTAGTATGGGTGTTGATGCCGCGCTGGCCGGGACGTATCCGGAATTCCAAAGCTGGTTCGGCGAACTGAGGGGGGCGTTCTTCGACCACCAGGTGGCGGCCTCGCCGGGGGCGGAAATCGCCGGAGGCGAACGCGACGGCGCGCGGGGATACGGCGTCGCGGGACTCATGGAACTCGGTCGCATCGGGGTATTGGGGCTTCAGGGTTCGCTCGTGATCGCGGTCGCCGGTCTGGGCGCTGCGGTCTGCGCGCGGGCCAGAGGCGACGCTCCGCGCGTGGACTGGTTCCTCGCGGCGTGGGGACTTCTTCCCGTCGCGCTTTGGTCGCTCTACCCGTGGAAGGTCGAACGAGCCTTCTTTTGCGCCAGACCGGGACTTGCGGCTTTCGGCGCGGTTGCCATCGACGCGGCCCT
>JAJFLJ010000107.1 GCA_021772755.1 Candidatus Sumerlaeota bacterium | reverse complement strand
CGACGGGAGCCGCTGCGGACCCGTTCGGCAGCAGTGACGCCACGATGACCGCCGATCCGTTCGGTGGCGGAGCAACGGGAGGCGTCGCGGACCCCTTCGGCAGTGGTGCGGGCATGGCAGCCGATCCGTTCGGCGGTGGTTCCGGTGCGGCGGCAGATCCTTTCGGCGGCGGTACGGATGGGGGAACGGGAGTCGTTCCGCTCTTCGACGCGGCGGGAGCGTTCGCCGGCGACACCTTCGGCGGTTCCGCGGCCGGTGCCGGCGATCCGACCGCAGTGAACCCCAACGGCATCGCGCAGATGTACGCCTGGCGATACGAGCGCGATCTGCTGTGGGACGGAACCCCCGTGGTGGCGCGCAAGCGACTGACCATCGAAGAGGCGGAGCAGTACGACGCCGCTGTGCTCGCCAAGTACGTCGAACAGATTCAGCAGGGCGCCATGCCGGGATACGACGGCCAGACGAATCCGCAGGACTGGGCGGAGTGGGCGCTGTTTTCCGACCAGCTGGCGTTGTGGAGCGAGTACGTCGACAATGTCGTGCTGGCGGGATATAACCAGGGCGCTTCGGCCTGGGAACAGGTCCAGTGGCCGGGTGCGCCGGTGGAAGAGGGCCAGGAGGGCGCTGGCGATGCGGGCATTCCGCAGAGCGGCGTCGAAGGTCTGGTCGCCGCGAACCAGGACCAGTCGCTCGACGAGCAGCTGGGCGGAACGGTCAACCCGTTCTCTGGCTTCGGCGGCGGACAGGGACAGGGGACTTCTCTCCCCGCATCGACGATGACAGACCAGATCGTTGCGGCCTACCAGGTGCTGACCGACGAGCTCAAGCGCATCGAGGACAGCGAGGAGGCGTTCCTGAACGCCTTCGAGAGCCGTCTGCTGGAGCGCAACACGCGCCGCCTGGCCTACGCCGACTGGAAGCAGGACCGCGAGCAGGTGCTGGAGGACTTCATCGCGGAGTGGAACCGCCGCTACACCGGCAAGGTCTCCATCATCAACGGCGTTCGCTACGAGCTCTACCGCCCCGAAGAGGCGCCGGACGTCTTCCCGCGCAACACCACGCCGGTCGTGACGGACTTCGAGCTGACGCCCTACGACATCATCAATCCCGAAGACGGAACGCTCAAGGAAGCCTCGCGCGACTGAGCAGACCGCACGCAGCCCCGAACACCGCGCATCCGCGAAGACACACGCGTTCCTCCGGCCCCCCGGAGGAACTTCGATCACTTCACCCGACCACCGGACACACACGCTTCATGGCACGATCCAAAGCCCCCTCCCCCAAGTCCGCGGCGAAACCGCGCTGGACGCTGCATCCGATGCCCGACGTCTTCCGGCGCCAGCAGGCGGTTCCCGAACGCCTTCCCGTCCCAACGCGCGAAACGGACCGCGTCGACCGCGGCGCGATCAATCACGCCGAAGTCTCGCGCTGGATCCACAACTACCTCGAGGAGTTTCCCGATCACGAGGATGCGAAGGGCCTTCGCCGGATCGCCGAGCGCTTCGCGGTGTTTCAGAAGGCCGCCGACGCGCTGAACGGAGCCGACCTCGCCCAAGCGGAAGAGCTGTTTCGCGATGTCATCGCGCGGGAGAGCCGGGACCATCTGGCGAAGTTCAATCTCTCCACCGTTCTGGAGCGGCTGGGAAAGCCGGGCGAGGCGCTCGAAGTGCTCGCCGGCATCCAGGACGTCTTCATCGACAACGTGCGCTTCTCGATTCTGCGGGCGCGCTGCCTTCTCCGGACGGGGAGCCGCGCCGAAGCCGTGCGCGTCCTGAACGGGGCGCTCGCGAAGTCGCCCGGCTCGCTTGCGCTCGTGCGCGAGCTTCAGTCGCTCGGCGAACTCGTACCGGTGGTGTTCAACTCGAACGACATGCGCCAGACGAAGTACGTGACGCGCGAACGCTATCGCGAGCTCGTGATGGAGGACCTGCGCAAGCGGATCGCCGCGAAGGAGTTCGATGCCGCGCGCCGCATCGTCGCCTACCAGGTCAGGGACGGAAAGCACGGCGAGGCCATCGAGGCGGCCGAGGCGCTGCTCAAGGTCCGGCCGGACGACACCGACGTTCGTCTCGACCGCGCGCTGTCGTTGCTGGCCACGGGCCGCAGGGACGACGCGGTCGCGGAGCTCGAGAGTCTGCACGCCTCCGCTCCCGCGCACGCGCAGGTCGCGGTCGCGCTGGGGCGCGCGAAGCACGCGGCCGGCGACACCGACGCGGCCGCGCGGCTGTTCGCGGCGGCCTTCGACGCGGACCAGTCCTTCGTGAACGCCGCGGAGCTTCTCATTCTTTGCCGGGAAGGCGAGGATGCGCGGATGAGCGGCGCGCTGGAACTGGCGGCGAAGTATCCGGACTCGTGGGTGCCGCGCAAGCTGATCGGCGATCTGGAGTTCGGACAGGGCCACGTCAGGGACGCGCTGGAGAAGCATCTCGACGTCTGGCGCCAGTCGGGTTCCGACGACGCGCTGACGATGGTCATTCACGAGTACGACAAGCTGAACCGGATCGGAGACGCGATCTCCTTCATCGACAGCGTGGGGAACTGGCCGAAGCGTTCGGCGGCGGCGCGTTGGAACGCGGCGAACGTCTCGCTGAAGGCCGGGCACACGAAGCGCGCGATCGAGCTGCTGAACGGGCTCGCGCGCGACCCGAGCCTTCCCCACGAAACGAGATACTCCGCCAATTCGCTTCTGGCGGACATCAACGCGAACACCAGCAGCAGTCGCAAGCGCGCGCGGCGGGGCTGATTCCGGCGCGCTTTCCGCTTCGGACGGAGGCGACATGACCGCGCCCGTCTATCTCGACCACAATGCGACGTCGCCGCTTCGACCCGAGGCGCGCGACGCGATGGCCGAACTGCTCCGGAAAGGGCCTCTCGGCAATCCGTCCTCGGTCCACCGGTTCGGCGCGGAAGCGCGCTACCTGGTGGAGAAGTCGCGCCAGTCGGTCGCGCGCTCGATCGACTGCGACCCCGAAGCGATCGTCTTCACCAGCGGCGGCACGGAGTCCGACAACCTCGCGCTTCGGGGGACTGCGCTCTCTCGGCGCGCGCTGCACGGCGCGAATCACGTCGTCACTTCGGCGACCGACCACAAGGCGGTGCTGGACACCTGTCTCGACCTTCGCGACGCGTTCGGATTCGACGTGACGGTGCTTCCAGCGGACGAGTGGGGGAGAGTCAGGCCGGACGACCTGGCGAACGCATTGCGCGACGACACGGCGATCGTGTCCATCATCCATTCGAACAACGAAACCGGTGCGATCAACGATGTCGCCAGGCTCGCGTCCATCGTTCATGCACGGAACGGGCGAACCCTCTTTCACACCGATGCCGTTCAGACGGTCGGGAGACTCCCCTTCTCGGTGCGCGAAACGGGAGCGGACCTGGTCACGCTCTGCGGCCACAAGTTCGGCGCTCCGGTCGGCCTCGGTCTCCTGATCGTTCGGCCCGACTGCGAGGTACGGCCCCAGATCACCGGGGGAGGGCAGGAAGCAGGAGTTCGGGGGGGAACGGAGAACGTCCTGGCGATCACGGGGTTCGCCGCCGCGCTGGGCGCCATCGAACCCGAGCGGGAGTCCACCAGGCACGTCGCTCTCAGAAGCAGGCTTCTGGAGGCGATCCGGGAGGTGGACCCGGCGGTGGTCCTGAACTCCCCGCTGGACGGACACTGCCTGCCAGGAACGCTCAACGTCTCCTTTCCGTCGCGATCCGGCCAGCGGCTCGTGGCCGAATTCGACCGCCTTGGGATCGCGCTCAGTGCCGGCTCGGCCTGCACGTCGGGCGGGACCTCGGCGAGCCACGTCATCTCCGCCATGTCGGAAGACGAAGCCCGGCGACGGGGCGCCCTGCGGATCAGTCTCGGCTGGAGCTCGACGGCCGAGGACGTCGAGCGTTTCATCGCGGCTCTGCCGGAGGCGCTGGCGGCCTCGGAAGCCTTGGTTTAGGGCTTTGTCGGAAACTTCGTTAAATTGGGATTATTTACAATCAGGATTCCGGCCATCCATCTTGACGGTCTGGGCCCAGTGGGGCCAGACGACCCGCATGATCACGCTGGCCAATGCCATCGATCAGTTCCTCCGCCATGTCCGCGACCAGCGCGGTCTGGCCAGGCATACCCTGGTCGCCTACGAGGCGGACCTCATGGACATGCTCTCGTATCTCGGCCAGGGTGGAACCGAGAACCTCCGGCTGGCCGACGTTTCGACCCTTCATGTGAAGGACTACGTGGCTCATCTGCGGAATGATCGCGACCTGAAGCCGAAGTCCATCGCCCGCCATCTGAGCAGCGCCCGCCAGCTCTTCGCGTGGTGCGTGCGTCGCGAGATGGTTGATGTGAGTCCTGCGGAGAATCTTCGGAACCCGAAGATTCCCAAGCGTCTCCCCCATTATCTGGTGACGGAGGAGATCGGGCGACTGCTCCGCGTGCCGGAGAAGAGCGACGCCATCGGGGCGCGGAACTACGCGATTCTGGTGACGTTCCTCTTTACCGGGATGCGGCTGTCGGAGCTGACGGGGCTGAACCTGGACGATCTGGACTTCGAGGCGGGGGCGATTCGTGTCCGGGGCAAGGGGTCGAAGGAGCGCCTGATCCCCCCCCACCAGGCCGTGAGCGATGGGCTTCTCGCGTACATCCGCAACCATCGGCCTTCGACGGCGGAGCGGCCGGAGCCGGTGTTCCTGAGTCGCAAGCGTACGCGGATGACTTCGCGAATGGCCGGTTGGGTCGTCCGCAAGGCCGTGCAGCAGGCGGGTCTGAGCCAGCGGACGACGCCCCACAAGCTGCGCCACACGTTCGCGACTCAGCTTTTGCACCGGGGCGCCAACCTCCTTGAAATCAAAGAGCTGCTCGGGCACAGCGAGCTCGCCACGACCAGTATCTACACCCACACGAACGTCGACCGCTTGAAGAAGGCGGTTGGAAAAATCACTCTCTAAGGCTCGCTGCGCGAGACTTCCGCTTGGCGCGGGCCGGGGGCTGTTCGCATTCTGCGCCATCAGGGATGACAGGGGCGAAAAGGAGCGGACCGTCATGAAATTCTTCGTTAGATTCTTCGTCGTGGTGGCGATTCTGCTGGTGATCGGCATCGGTATCTACTGGTTCCGGCAGGAGAGCGGAAGCATGTCATCGCGGCTCGCTTCCGCACTCCAGGCGCAGCCGGCGGTGACGCCGACGCCCCGGCCACAGGCGACACCCGACCCGGCGAACGCGCAGGCGGAACGCGTCGATTTCAACCAGCTCGTTCGCGCGGCGGCGACGGCCAACGGCGTGAACGTCGCGAGCATCCAGGTCAGTGGCTACAGGGTGGATGTGACGCTGACCTGGCAGGGAGACGTCGCGACGAAGGGCGGAGACGTGCTGGAGGCGCTGCTGAATTCCGGTCATCTAGCGGACTTCGACGAACCCTCCCCTTCCAGCGTCAAGACCGACCGGAACGGGCGGAAGGTCTATACCGCGCAGTTCACGCTCCACATGAAGTAGACCATTCCACGCGGCGACCGGGAAC
>JAJFLJ010000106.1 GCA_021772755.1 Candidatus Sumerlaeota bacterium | reverse complement strand
ACGTCGGAGGCCTGGCTCGCCTGGCCGGAGGCGACGACCTCCGGCGCCAGGAACGGCAGGTTGCTGGCGAATGCGGCGTTCTTCGCGCCCCCGCGCACAGACAGAATCATCGCCGACCAGCCGACGTGGTGCAGCAGGATGTCTTGGCTGGACGAGATGAAGATGGATGCGGGGGTGATGGCGCCGTGGATCGAGCCGGAATCGTGCAGCACTTCGAGCGCCTCGACCGTGCGCGCCACGATATGAAGCGCCTGTCCCGGAGAGGGCAGGCCCGAATCGCGCACGGCTTCGCCGGCGTGGAGACCGTCCACGAACTCGTACGCCGCCCAGTTCACGCCGGGCATCTGGCCGCACTGGATCGGGCGAACGATCTTGCCCGGCGGGTTGGTCACCAGGCGGTTGAAGAGCTCCTGGAAGGCGGGCCAGGACTCCGCAGTTTCGAGGTCGCTCTCCGCCATGGCGACCACGCAGACCGAGTTTCCCCGGTTGACGTCCGAACCCCGGAACGTCGCCACGACGCCGTTGGAGCCGAGCCGCTCCATGATCTGGTAGGGTCCGGCCTGCTGCAATCCTTCGACGATCGACATTCCTGTCACCGTTCCGGGCCCAGGGCCCGTTTGCGATTTCGCGAGGACTCGATGTTGAACGACCCGCTCCGGCGGCTCAAGTCCCATTCGCGGGTGCCGGCCTGGGGGTCTCGTCCCGTATCGGCCCCGAAGCGTTCGCCCGGCATGCCGACGGACTGCCCGGGGAGCGGGAGCCCCGCAGTCGCCGGGCCCGCGCGCAGCCGAACTCGACCTTGCGCTGCATCCCGCGACACCTTTCCATCCGGCGAGGAGACACGAGCGTGAGCGAAGAGAACATCGGACGAATCGGGCTTCGCGCCATCGCGGTGTTCGCGTGCATTGCGGTGCTCCTCTCGGCGCGGTCCCCCGCCCAGGCGCCCCCGGTCGCGTCGCGCACTCCCGACGCCTATCTCTACATCGAGCCCTTCCTCGTTCGCCAGGAAATCCTCGTTTCGCTCCGCACGCTGGAGACGCTTCTGCCCGTGACACATGCCGACCCCGGCACGATCACGGTCGCCGAACAGCAGGCGGCCGCCGAAACCGTCGAGCTCTTCTTCGCCGTCCAGAACCCCGTGCGCATCGACGGCATCCCCGTCCGGCCCGTCGCGACGACCGTCGCGTTTCTCGACGGCGACAACATCGCCTTCGGTCTTGCGGCGGAGCCCGTCGATCTTGCCGCCGACCGCACGCTCGTTGGAATCATCAACACCTTCAGCACCAAGGGCGCTTTCGACAGCGTCGGGATGACCTGGAACTCGTTCGGGGGAACGGTCCATACCGTTCGCTGCACGATCTACGACGGCGGGGACTCGCGTCGCGCGACGCTGACCGAGTCCGAGCCGGACATCCACTGGTCGGGAACCGTCTCGCAGGGATTCCCCCCGCTCCAGAACGTTCCGGCGCCGCGCCGGAAGGGCTGGTTCGGTCGGGGGATCGACGTTTCCGGCGAACAGGCGCGCGAGGTTCTCGCGCCGCTTCTGCGCAACATCTACCGGGCGTTCGACTATCGCGCGGAAAGCGACGTCTACGATGCGCTGGCGCAAAGCGCCGGAGGCGACCTGCTGACCCCGCTCTATCTCGAGATCCGCCGGAGCCTGGAGCTTGAAAGCGAAGGCGGTCCGGTCTCGCGCGTGGAGGAAGTCGTCATCGAATCCGTCGCGAAGCTAGGCAACGGGCCCGACGACGGCTTTCGCGCCGACGCCACTTGGACCGTGCGGGCCCGCGTCGAGCACTGGGGTCACGTTCACGTGCGCACGAACCGCTACACGGCGCGTTTCGACGTACTCGCCGCCGACGAACGATGGCGCATCGCCGCCTTCGACGTGCTCGACCAGCAACGCGTCGAGACCTGGACGCGCCCGCGCGAGGACACCAGTGCCATCCCCTGACTCCGGCGCGGGCATTCGCATCGAGAATCTCCGGTTCGCCTACGGGCGCGCGGGATTCGAGCTTGCCATCGACCGTCTCGAATTCCCACCCGGCGCCCGCGTCGCCGTCGCGGGGCCCAGCGGTTGCGGCAAGACGACGCTGCTCCGGCTTCTCGCCGGCATCCACGTTCCCCGCAGCGGCTGCATTCGCGTCGGAGCGGACGAACTCTCGGGGATGAGCGACGCCGCGCGCCGCCGCTTTCGCATCTCGCGCATCGGCTTCGTCTTCCAGGACTTCGAACTGGTGGACTACCTCGCGGTGCGCGAGAACATTCTGCTGCCGTACTACGTCAACTCCGCGCTCGATCTGAACGCGGCGGCCCGCGACCGCGCCGGATATCTCGCGCAGCGCATGGGTATCGCCGACAAGCTCGGCCGCTGCGTGACGCGTCTCTCCCAGGGCGAGCGCCAGCGCGTCGCCATCTGCCGTGCGCTCGTCGCGAACCCCTCCGTGCTCCTCTGCGACGAGCCGACCGGCAATCTCGATCCCGCCAACAAGTCCCTGATCGTCGATCTGCTCTTCGAGAACGCGGCGGAAACCGGCGCGACGGTCATCTGCGTCACGCACGACCGCGAACTGCTTCCCCGGTTCGACCGCACCATCGAATTTCCACTGGGCGGGGCAGCGTCGTGAGAAGTCTCTTTCTCGTCTGGCGCTACATGGCGGCCCATCGCGGCAAGTCCGCGATCCTCGTCGTCTGCATCGCGCTGACGGCCTATCTGCCGCTGACCGTGCACGCGCTTCTGCGTGAGTTCGAGCGCGACTGGACGCGCCGTGCCGCCTCGACGCCACTGGTCGCCGGCGCAAAGGGCAGCCGCTTCGATCTCGCGCTTCACGCGCTGTACTTCCGCGCTCAGCCACCTGGCACCATTCTCGAACGCGACATCGACGACCTCCGGGCGCAGGGCCTCGGCACCGTCATTCCTCTGCATTCCCGCTATACGGCGCAGAAGACGCCGGTGGTCGGAACGACGCTGGACTACTTCGGCTTCAGAGGACTCGACATCGCGGACGGCGACGGACTTGCCATGCTGGGAGATTGCGTCGTCGGCGCACGGGCCGCGCGCGATCTGGAGATCGGCCCCGGCGACCGGATTCTCACCGACCCGGAGAACGTCTTCGACGTCTCGGGAACGCAGCCTCTTCACCTTCGGGTCGTGGGTGTGCTGGCCGAAAGCGGAACGGCCGACGACAGCGCGATCTTCGTCGATATCAAGACGGCGTGGGTCGTGGCGGGAATCGGCCACGGGCACATGGACCTGCGGTCGGAGGAGGCGGACGACGCGGTCCTTCGCCGCGAGGAGAACAGGATCGTCGCGAACGCCGCCCTTGAAAACCACATCGAGATCGGCGCGGAGAACGTCGCGAGCTTCCATTTTCACGGCGAGCGCGGCGACATGCCCGTCACGGCGGCCATCGTCGTGCCTCCGGACGGAAAGGCGGCCGCGATTCTGCGGGGCCGGTACCAGTCGCGCGAGTCGGTCGTGCAGGTACTCGTTCCCCGCGAGGTCGTCGGCGAGATGCTGGCGCTGTTGCTTCGCGCGCGCGCCATTCTCGACGCCAACGTGCTTCTCGTCGCGGGATCCACGGTCCTCTTCCTGATTCTGGTGATCGCCCTCTCCCTGCGGCTCCGGAAGGCGGAACTGGAGATCATGTTCCATCTCGGTTGCGCGCGGCTTACGGTTGCCCGTCTCGTCGCCCTTGAATTGCTGTTCGTTCTGATGGGCGGGCTGGCGGTCGCCTCAGTCCTGGTCGC
Organism: Candidatus Sumerlaeota bacterium; assembly: GCA_021772755.1. GTDB lineage: Bacteria > Sumerlaeota > Sumerlaeia > SLMS01 > JAHLLQ01 > JAJFLJ01. The sequence continues at coordinate 11,117 of JAJFLJ010000106.1, read as the reverse complement.
GGCGACGGTGCGGCTCGCCCCGATTCTTCTCGGAGGTTCTGTCGTCCCATGAATAGAGCGAATGTTGTCGAGGCGCTTCACCGCACCGCGATCTTCCTCGTCCTGGCGGCGCTTACCGCGTGCGGCGGCGAGGATTCATCCGGCGCGCCGGACGCCCGCGGGCACTTGGCCGGCGACGGAACCGTTCGCGTGTTCGCTTCCAACTATCCGCTGCGCTACTTTGCAGAGCGTATCGGCGGCGGGAGTGTCGAGATCGTCTTTCCCATTCCCGCCGACATCGACCCCGCGTTCTGGTCCCCTGGCGACGGGGACATCCGCGCGGTCCAGGGCGCCGATGTCATTCTTCTCAATGGCGCCTCCTACGAGAAGTGGCTGGCGACCACGACCCTTCCCGAATCGCGCATCGTCGACACCTCGCTGCCCTTTTCCGACCGGTACATCGTCCAGGAGGACGCAGTCACCCATTCCCACGGCGGCGGTGAGGGGCACTCCCATGGCGAAACCGCCTTTACGACATGGGTGAATCCGCGCCACGCGACCGCCCAGGCCCGCGCCGTTCTCGACGCGCTTGCGCTCCGCCTGCCCGGGCAGAAGGACGAGCTGACACGGAACTTCGACGCACTGGCGGCGGACCTCGCGGCACTCGACGCGCGGTTCGAGACCGCCACGGCGGACCACAGGAGCGCGGTGCTTCTCGCCTCCCATCCCGTGTACGACTACTTCGGCGAGCGCTACGGCCTGCGAATCGTCTCCTTCCACTGGGAGCCAGGCGAGTATCCCTCCGATGAGGAGTGGGAGGAATTCGCCGCGAGGGTTTCCGCCGAACCGGCGCGGCACATGATTTGGGAAGACACGCCGGACGACCGCACACAAGCACGGCTTGCCGAAGAAGGCGTTCGGTGGGCTGTCTTTCGCACCGCCATGAACACTCCCGACGAAGGCGACTACATGACGATCATGAACGAAAACGCCGATGCCCTGGAGGCCCTCTTCCAGTGAAACGCCTTCTCGCGATCGCCGCGTTTCTTCCGCTGCTTCTCCCCGGGCGCGTCGATGCCCACGGGTTCGAACAGTATCTCGCCAATCTCGACGAGAGCGAAACGGCGGCGGTCGCGGACGGCCGGGAGTACTCCGTCGGCGAACTGAAGACGCTGCTCGCGATGCGCCCGCCTGTGGCTGCGACGGGCGACTTCCAGTTCTTCGGCGTGCGGGAACTCCTCGAAACCGCGCGCGAAGCGCCGGCATGGGGCCGTTTCGCGGAAGAGGCGCGTGCGGCCGGCGTCGAACTCCCGGCGGAGCAGGAAGCCGCGGTCGAACTCGCCACGCGCGATTTTCTCGAGAGCATCCTCTTTCGCGAACTGGTGCTCGATACCGTCAGCCGTCCCACGGTGGACCGGCTCCTCGCGGAATACGAGGCCCGCCGCGAGACCGACTTCGCCATGCCCGAGCGTTTTATCGTGCGCGAGGTCTTCGTTCCGGAAGCGCCCGGGGCCGAAGAGCGAATCCGGGCGCTGCACAAGCGCATCGTCGATGGCGAAGCGATTCTGGACATTCAGCGGGAGGTCGCCGGAGACGAGGCCGCCGCGGCGCGCATCGTCATGCCCGGCACGGACGACGTTCCGGAGGTCGTGCTGGACGCCCTTCGCGAACTCGACGACCGCGCTCTTTCCGCTCCCGTTCGGTCCGGCGCAGGCTGGCACGTCGTCCAGCGCCAGCTCCATATTCCCGGCGGAAGCATGCCGTTCGAGGCTGTCTTCCCCGTCTTGCTCGACGAGTGGCTCATGCGCGAGCGCGACGTCGCCATCGCCACCGTCTTCGACCCCCTTGTCGATGACGCGTCGCTCGTCAAGGTCTACACGCAGTACCTGCTCAACACCGGCGCGCTTGCGCTCGACGAGGACCTGCTGATGACGGTGGGGGAGCGGGACTTCACGCGGGGCGAGCTTGCCGATGCGGCGGGATGGCGGCTGAACCGGGAGACGCCGCTGACGGAATCGACGTTCCTGCGGATCGCGGCGCAGCTCGGTCCCGTTCAGGATGCGCTGCTCGACACCCTGATCGCCCGCTCATCGAAGCGGGACGCGCCGCAGGTGGCGTTCTTCCGCGCGTCGAAGCGGGAAACGCTTCTGGTTGAGACGTACCTGGCGAAGCGGTTCGCGGAAACCGGCGGCGATTCGGAGGACGACGGAGCACTGCACGAATTCCTCCGCGAGACCATTTCCGAGGAAGGCCGGGAAACCGCCTTCGAGCCGCTTCTGATGGTCGGGGATACGGGATACTGATGTGGTGGGAATAAGGGGAAAGAGTTCCGCATCCCGCTGCCGGCGTCCTGGATCGTGACGTCCGGGCTTGGGGATCGAACGGTCTCGCTCGAAAGCTCTTCTCGGGCTTCCCCGATCAATGCTTGAACGTCCCGATTCGCGGCGACTGGGGTCAAGGAAATACAGGTGATCGGGAATTCGTGAAATACGGCCCCATTCGCCGCTCGCCCCGGCTGGGCCCCGCCCCCACCCTCGTCCGTGCCCGATTCCAGTCCCAGCGCCCCAACGATGCCTCCAACCGCCAGGAACCGACCTCCCAAGCCATCCCGCTTCGCTCGTTTGCGGCTGCTGGTTCCACCGTGGCGCGAGCTCGCCGAGCGCCGGGTCTCGCTGGGTCTGTGTGGCCTGAGCGTTCTGCTCGCCCGGTTGTGCCACCCGCCGGTCGATTTCTGGCCGCTGGCTTTCGTCGCCCTCGTTCCCTGGCTTTATGCCCTTCGGGGAACGACGGTTCGCGTGGCGTTCTGGCTCTCGTGGTGCTTCGGCTTTCTGTATTTCCTCAGTCTCTACCTCTGGCTCGGTTCGTTGAGCCGGTTCAACCCAGCCATTTGGCTGGGCATTCCCCTGGTGTGTCTCTTCCAGGGATTCTATCCGGCGCTTGGCGGGGCGGGCATGGTCTGGCTCGGTCGGCGCCTGCCGCCCACCGCCGCGTTCGTTCTCTCGGGGCTGTGGTGGATCGGGTGGGAGTGGTTTCGCTCTCGGGGGGCCCTGGGCGGTCCCTACGCGCTGACGGGGCACATGGCCCGCGGTTCGATTCCACTGCTGCAGACGATCTCGCTGGGCGGGGTGGGTCTGCTCAGCCTCCTGGTTTTCTTCGTCAATCTCTCGCTGATGGAGATCGCCGCCGCCGTGTCGAAGAAGGTCTTCGATCCGGGAACGGCCGTTCGCGCCGGCGTCTCGGTTGCGCTCGTTGCGGCCGCCTTCGCGTTCGGACTGCGCGTGGTCGCCGAAACCGAGAAGACCGCCCGCCAGGGCATCCCCGTGCGGCTGGCGCTGCTTCAGACCAACGTCGATCAGGAGACGAAGTTCCTGAGCTATTCCGCACAGACCTGGGACGAGATGCGCGCGCTCCAGAACGACCTCACCGTCGATGCGCTGCGCATGATCGACACGCTCGAACCGGGAACCCTCGATCTCATCGTGCTGCCCGAGAGCGCATTCACACAGTACCAGTTCGACCACGACGAGCAGCTGCAGCAGGAGCTCAGGGAGCGGGCCACGGACCTCGGCGCGACGATCGTCGTCGGCGCCAACGACCTCGTTTTCGTTCGCCCCGACGGCACGTTCAGCGAGAACTACTGGGAGGCCGAGCGGACCGACACGTGGTACGAAACCGAAATGTATGGCGGTTTCTACGTCTTCCGCCCGGGCGACGAGGAGCTGAAGGTGCGCGCCGACTACCACAAGATCCACCTGATGCCCTTTGGCGAAACCGTGCCCTATTTCGACCTCATTCCGGGACTCGTCGAGCACATCGTGCAGATCGGTTCCTTCCTGGCGGGCGATGAGGACCAGGCGCCCGTCTGGATCGACGTCGCCGGCACCGGCGACGAGCGCGCGACGGAACGCTTGCGCGTGCGGCTCGGGCCGTCCATCTGCTTCGAGGACATGTTCCACTATCTGCATGCCCGCCAGGCGCGCCGCGGCGCGACGCTCTTCGTCAACATCACCAACAACGCCTGGTTCGATCCCTCCGACGGTTCGCTCATGCACTTCGAGTACGCCGCCCTGCGCGCCGCCGAAGCGCGGATTCCCATGGTCTTCGGCACGAACACGGGCGTCACCGCCGTGGTCGAGGCCACCGGCCGCGTTTCCGAGCGTCTTCCCCGCCGCGAGCAGGCCACCCTTCTCGCGACCGTGAACGTTCCCCGCGAACCGCAACTGACGCCGGCGTCGCGACTGGGCAACTGGGTCGGCAAGGCCGCGTTCTTCCTCTCGCTGGCTGCTTTCGCATCGATCGGGCTGAGAGAACGAAGAGCCCGGCGGCGGGAGTGAAACGCCTTCGACTTCGATCCGGCGGGAACGCCAGAAGGAACTCGGAATGACGGACACGACGACTCTCTCGGGCAAGACCGCGCTGGTGACCGGCGCGCTGGGCGGAATCGGCACCGCGATCTGCGATGCCCTCGCTGCGGACGGTCTTCGGCTGGTCCTCGCGGACCTCGACGAAGTCCGGCTTCGCGAAATGGCCGCGCGCATGCCGGCCGGTGCGTATCCGCTGGCGATGGACATCGGGAACGCAGACGCCGTGGCGGAGGGCTGCGAGCGGATGCGGCGCGAGTTCGGACCGGTCGATGTGCTGGTGAACAACGCCGGAATCCTGAGCAACAACAAGCTGGAAACGGCCGGCGCCGAGGAATGGCGCCGCGTGATGGCCGTCAATCTCGACGGCGCGTTCTACCTCTCGCAGCAGTGCGTTCCGCACATGAAGCGCCAGAGGTGGGGGAGAATCGTCAACATCGCCTCGTGGGCATGGAAGGCGGGCGGTCTGACGGCCGGCACGGCCTACACCGCGTCGAAGGGCGGCATGGTGAGCCTGACGTTCTCGATCGCGCGCGAGTTCGCCGGCTGCGGCATCACGGCGAACGGCATCGCGCCGTGCTACGTCATGACGCCGATGGTGTCGGAGCAGCTGACCGAGGAGCAGCGCGCGAATCTGCTGGCGAGCATTCCCGTCGGGCGATTCTGCGAGCCGGGGGAAATCGCCCACGCGGTGAGATTCCTGGTTTCGCCGATGGCGGGATTCATCACGGGTGAAATCGTCGATATGAACGGCGGACTTCAGTTCGACTGACGCCCAGTCACGCGTCCGGCAGCGAGGGGTGCGAGATGGTCCATGCTCCGAGTTTCGAATGCGAGAGCCGCCATTCGCCCCGTTTCGCGCTTTCCAGCTTCCACGGCTGGCCATTCGCCAAGTCTCCGCCCGCCCACGAGAGAGCCGCCAGCGTCTTTGGCCCCTCGAACGCGGGCGTGTACATGACCGCCATCGCGTGGTGCGCGTGGTTGAGATGCAGACGTCTGTCGTTCGCGCCGCTGCGCGTCTCGACTGTCGCCGATTCGAACCCCAGGAGCGACTGCAGGGCGACATGCCTGCCGTTCGTGCCGATCAATGCGTGCGGATGCGTGGACTCCGACACGTCGAAGTCCGGGGTGTCGCTGCCCAGGGCATAGGACCCGATGCCGAACACGGCGGGGTCGTGCGCATCGACGCGGTGAAGCGTCAGCAGCCAGCCGGCTCTCCACCAGATGTATGTGTGGATCTGCGGATAGAAGTCGATGTCCTTCTCGCCGAAGCAATACGTGTAGGATACGTGCGTCTCCGTCACTGCGGTCGGCACGATGGAATTTCGCCCGAAGCGCCGTCCGGGATCGTCGGGCTTCCACGCCGTCAGCGCGCAGTCGGCGGGATAGAGATCGGGGTTCTCGGCGACCAGGAACCCCATGCCAGTGCGGTACGCGAGCTTCGACCACTTCCACGCGCCGAAGCGAATCGCCGCGCTGGTCGAGCAGCGCGTTCCGGCGTTGAGCATCTCGACGTCGCCGCCGGTCCCGCGCACGATGAAACCGGGCGCCGGCAACACACGCACGAAGTCCCCGGTTTCGGCGGGGTACGGCTCCTCCTCCGCGCTCCAGAACGGATGCTCCGGAGGAAGAAGCAGCATCATCATGCCCTTGGCGGCCCAGTAGGGCGAGCCCGCGCAGCTGTAGGGTTCGGCGATGGCCTCGAACTCGTCGGTCCAGCCGACCGAGAGAACGCCCTGGTGCTGGCGGTAGGGCTTGGAGAGAAAGAACTCCAGATTCTTCCGGCAGATTCGTCTCGCCTGTCCTGGCGGAACCGCCGGAATTCCCGCCAGGGCTGCGAGCCCGAACACGCCGAGACCGTTGAAGCGGTAGGTGATCGACCGGCCGAAGGGCAGATGCTCGCCGCTGGCGGCGTAGAAATGACTGTAGTCGGCGACGAACTCCGCGGCGCGGGCCTTCCACCACGCGGCGCGTTCGGCATCGTTCGACCCGAACCGGTGAGCCCAGTACAGCCCGTAGGTATGGAACGCATAGGCGTTGTAGTGGTCGAAGGTCTCGTTGATTCCGTCGATGAACCATCCGCCGCCCTGGTGCATGCTTTGCAGCTGCCCGAGCAGATATCCGATCGCGCCGCGGTCGCCTTCCTCGCCGTAGCCGCGGTCGTGGAGAAACTCCAGCACCAGGACGTTGAAGAAGAGGTGGTTGTTCCAGGGACGCGCGTTGCCGCGAATCTGGCCGAGCCATCGCGCGACGCGGTCCTGCTGCTCCTTCGTCAGGGGGTCCCACAACCAGGTGCGGGCGACATCCAGCGAAACAGTGAGGATCGCCATCTCGACCGCGTGCTGATGGAAATTGCGCAGGTCGCCGAAATACTCGCCGTGGGCGGGGTCCGTTCCCATGACGAGCGCGTCGCGGAACCAGGCGGCGATGCGCTCGCGGTCGGGCGAGCCTCCCCCCTGGAGCGGCGACATCTGCAGCCAGAGCGCAATGAGGAGCCCCGGCCGGGTGTATGCTTCGAGCCGGTCCGCCAGCGCGTCGTGGTCGCTGGCGATCCCCTCGATGGGCAGGCTGGCCTTGCCGGGCTCCATCATGGCGACGAGCGGAGCGATGAGAAGCTCGGCCTGCCGTTCGAACCAGACGTAGCTCTCCGGGAGTGCCTGTTCCCGCTTCGTTTCGGTCATGGAGGAGGAAGGCATTCGGAGATTCTCTGCGCCAAAGTTGCCATGCGGGCCCTTCCGGGCCCGACTAACCCGAGTTAGACTTGATTCCTCCCCCGGGACAAGCGCTATTCGGTCCCGAGACCCCAGTTCGCACTCACGCCCACGCGAGGCCGTCCATGCCAAACCCGTTCATCGCGGACGATTTCCTCCTTCAGTCCCCTGAAGCCCGCGAGCTGTATCACGGGTTCGCCGCGTCCCTGCCGATCATCGACTTCCATTGTCACCTGTCTCCCGGTGACATCGCGACCGACCGTCGCTTCGAGACGATGACGGACATCTGGATCGCCGGCGATCACTACAAGTGGCGCGCCATGCGGGCCTGCGGCGTTTCCGAGGAGTTCATCACCGGAAGCGCCGGCGCGCGCGAGAAGTTCGACCGCTGGGCCTGGACGGTTCCCAGGACGCTTCGCAATCCGCTCTATCACTGGACGCACATGGAGCTGGCGAATCCCTTCGGCATGCGCGACCTGCTGTTCGGACCGGAAACGGCGGAGAGCGTGTGGCAGGAGGGCAACCGTCTGCTGCGCGAGCCCGCGTTCTCGGCCCGCGGACTGCTCCGCCACTTCGACGTGCAGGTCGTCTGTACCACGGACGACCCTGCGGACGGGCTCGACGATCACCGCGCGATCGCTGCGGACGGGTCCTTTCCCGTTCGCGTGTATCCGACCTTCCGCCCCGACAAGGCGCTCGCCGTCCACGACCCGCCGGCGTTTTGCGCGTGGACGGAAAGGCTCGGCGCGAAACTGAACACCGACATTCGGACCGGCAGCGCGCTCGTCGGCGGATTGCGCGCCCGCGCGACTGCCTTCCACGACGTCGGTTGCCGTCTCGCAGATCACGGGCTGGACGAACCGTACGGCGAACCCTGCACCGAAGCCCGCTTCGAGCGCGTCTTCGCGAAGGCCATCGCGGGGGAGATTCCGGCGCCCGACGACATCGCCGCGTTCCGTTCCCACATGCTCTTCGAACTGGCGGGAATCTACCACGAGCTTGGCTGGACCCAGCAGTATCACATCGGCCCGGTTCGGAATCCGAACACCGCCCTGTTCGAACGCCTCGGCCCCGACACGGGATTCGACACGATGGGCGATCCCCCCTCGGCACAGGCATTGTGCCGGATGCTGGACCGCCAGGAACGGGACGGACGGCTCCCCCGGACGATTCTCTACACCATCAATCCCGCAGCGAACGACGCGTTCGCCGCCGTCGCGGGGTCCTTCAACGATGGCTCGGTGGCCGGACGCGTCCAGTTCGGCCCCGCCTGGTGGTACAACGACCAGAAGAGCGGCATGGAGGAACAGCTCGAATCGCTTTCCCGCATCGGCCTGCTTTCGCAGTTCGTCGGGATGGTGACGGATTCCCGCTCGTTCTTGTCTTGTTGCCGACACGACTGTTTCCGCAGGATTCTCTGCAACATGCTCGGCGCCGACATGCGCAACGGACTGATTCCCGGCGACATCGAGCTCGTCGGTTCGCTCGTGCGCGATGTCTGTCACGGAAACGCCGAGCGATACTTCGGATTCCCCGACAAGGAAGGAACGCGGCGATGACGACAGGACGCGCACTCGAAGGACGGACGGCTTTCGTTCCGGGGGGGACCGGCGTGCTCGGACTCGCCATCGCCTCGGCGATGGGCGAAGCGGGCGCGCGGGTGGTCGTCGGCAGCCGCAGTGCCCAGAAGGTCGACGCGGCCGTTTCCGAGCTGCGCGCCAGGGGACACGAGGCGTTCGGCGCCATCGTCGATGCGTGCGACAAGTCGTCCGTCGAGACCGCGTTCGCCGAAGCCGAGTCGCTTGCGGGACCGGTCACGATTCTCGTCAACGCCGCCGGCGGCAACCTGCCGGAAGCCACCGCCATCGCGCCGGAGCGGACCTTCTTCGACCTAGACATCGATGCGCTTCGCCGCGTCGTGGACCTGAATCTCTTCGGCGGCGCCCTGGTTCCCGCGATGGTGGCGGGCAGGGCGATGGCGGCGCGCGGAATTCCCGCATCGATCGTCAACATCACGTCGGCGGCCGCGCTGCGCCCCATCACCCGCGTCGTGGGCTACGCCGCGGCCAAGGCCGCCGCAGCCAACGCGACGCAGTGGATGGCGGTTCACTTCGCCAGAGACCTGAAGGTGCCGGTTCGCGTCAACGGGCTGCTGCCGGGGTTCTTTCTCACCGAGCAGAACCGCTTCCTGCTGACGAAGGAGGACGGTTCGCTCTCCGAGCGCGGCCGCTCCATCGTCGCTGCCACGCCAATGGGCCGCTTCGGCGAAGCGCACGAACTGGGCGGCGCGGCGGTCTTTCTCGCCAGCGACGCCGCGTCCTTCGTGACCGGCACGACGATCGTCGTCGATGGCGGGTTCGATGCCTGGGCGGGAGTCTGACGCAAGACCTCCCGCATGCATCACCTCCTCGCGAGTTCCCGCGCCTTCCGCAGAACGTCGTTGCGGTTGATATCGCCTTCGAAGCGCGCCAGTTCGTCCCCGTCCGCCGTGTAGATCATCACGACGGGAACACGCGTGATCTTGAACCAAGACGTCAGGCTGGTCTGGACCGCCGCGTCGAACCGGTAGCACTCGAACGCGTTCGACAGCACCGCTTCGACCTCCTGATCGCGGAAGACGGCGTCGTTGACCTGGCGGGCGAGAACACCCTCCTGCGAATAGGCGAAGATGAGAACGAGGTGGTCGGCCTGGACGGCCTGGCTGACGGCGGCCCGGATGGACCGTCCCCAGCGGATCTTTCCGACCGCGATATCGCCTCCTCCGAACGTGTTCGACTGTCCGTCCCGCACCAGCCTCAGATCGTCGAGCCGCAGCACCGTGCGCGGATCGGCTTCGTCGATTCCATAGCCCGTCGACGCGAAGATCACTTCGTTGATGTTGGCGAACCCCAGCGGCTGGCGCCTGATCGACATGCTTCGGAACGGAATGTACACGTCGTTCCACCCCGTCCAGTCCACGACGAAGCGGTCCTGGAAGTAGTCCGCGCCCTCCGTCGAGTTGTTGTCCGACCGCAGAACCACCGCGATATCGGCGTATGTCGCGACCTCCGAATGCATCCGCACGCTGATCCCGTCCCAGCCCGCCATGTTGCTCGGCATCGATTTGCTGGTCACCCGGTCGTTGACGGTCGTGTTGCGCCACAACCCCGCGCCCTTTCCGCTGGCGACGATGGAGCTCTCCTGCTCCAGGCCGCTGAAGGGGCGGACGTTCTCGAAGTCGAAGATGACGACGCTGTCGACCGGCTCGCTGGCGACCTCCGCCGGAAGGATGGCCGACTCCGCCTGCACCGTGCCGAAGACCTTTACGAAGCGCAGTTCGTCGAACTTCAGCGCCATCGCCGGACTCTGGTTCTTCGTCTCGTAGTCCGTCGATGCGATCAGCATTCCCGTGATCTTGCCGAACCCGGCGGGATCGTTGTGCGGGGTCATGCGGGAGAACGGGACTTCGATCTTTCTCCACCCGGTCCAGTCGATCGTGACAAGATCGCGGTAGTACGCCGCGCGTTCCTCGCCCGGGTTTTCGCTGAGAAGGCAGACCGCGATCGACGAACCCGTGGGGCTCCCCGACCAGATCCACATCGTGAAGCCCGTAAACGTGGAGAAGTCGCCCGCGATGACGGGGTTCTTTATGCGGTTGTTCTCCAAGTGGTTATCCCACCGGCCCGACTGCCTGCCCTCGTGGGGGGCGACCGCGTCCGCCGTCAGGCCGTTCCACGGCTTGATCGTCTCGAAGTTCAGGACGTCGTGAATCTGGGCGGTGGCGAACACCGGAAGCAGCAGAATCAGCGAAAGGATCGTAGCGGTCGGTTTCATTTGGAACCTCGTTGCATGGTATCGATCAGCTCTACAAAAAAAGGGTCCGGACAAGATGTCCGGACCCCGTTAGTTACCGCAATGAGTTTCCGTCGGTTGGTTGCCCGGAAACTCAGTCTTCGTAGAGCTTCCAGCCGGAGACGGAAGCCGACTGATCGACTTCGTACGCGCCGACGTCGGGATTCGAGGCCACGGGCTGCGGACGCACATCGCCGTTGCGGTCCACGCCGCCGACGTTGATGGCGGGGTCGCC
>JAJFLJ010000105.1 GCA_021772755.1 Candidatus Sumerlaeota bacterium | reverse complement strand
ACCATCCTTCGCCGTCGTAGGGCGCGAAGCGAAAGCCGAGATTCCCGTGCAGCATGGGCGCGTCGAGCGACGTGCCGTTGGAGTACGCCGTTTCCAGCCCGCCCTCGAAGATCGCGCAGAGATCGTCCAAGCCGTCGCCGTTGAAATCGGCGGCGACGATCTGCACTCCGCTACAGGTGAAACCTTCCGCCGGACTCTCCGTCGAGCGCCCGATATTGCCGAAGACGGTTCGTTCGCCGGCGTTCGGGCCGTCGAGGGGAATGCGCGTCACGTCGCCGTTGGGTTCGATGGCGGCCAGGTCCTGGCTTCCGTCGCCGTCCAGGTCCGCGACAAGGACCTCGTATCCCGTCGCGAAGTTCCACATCACACCGTCGAAGGTTTCGTTCGGCTGGGACGCCAGCGTGCCGGCATCGTTGCGGAGAACGAAGATTTCCTCCGGTCCGACCTGGACCAGTTCATCGAAGCCGTCGCCGTCGACATCCGCCGAGAGAACGCCCTTGCCGGCAGAGGAATCGACCTCGAGATCCGTGGTGAGGATGTGCTCGTTCTCGCCGAATCCGCCGTCGCCCGTGGCGAGAACGCGCCAGACGTAGCCACCGGGTACGATGCCTATGACATCATGAAGGCCGTTGGAATCGAGGTCCGCGACAACCGTCTGGTAGCCTTCGGAAGGAGCGTGCCGATAGCCCACCGACCGAAGTCTTCCCCGAGCGTCGAATACTCCGCCGGTATTCTGGCATGCCCAGAGATCTTCGCCCGGAGACAAGACCAGCAGGTCAGGCCCTTCATCTATGCCCTGTTGGAATATCCACACGTCCTGTGTCTGCGCGATATCCTGTACACCCATCACGGTCAACCGAGCACTGCGCGCCCATCCCAAGTTGCCCAACGCAATAATTGCCGGATCTGTCATGGATGTATTCGAAATTCCCATCCATGTGGCGTCATCCACAGCCCGAAAGGGGCAAGAATCTCCCAAAGAAGGTATCGTGAGTGGTACTTGAGAGCCTCCTTGAGAGATCAGAAAGTAGCCGGGAAACGTCCTGTTGCAAAAATCTACCTGCCAAATGGGAACGATGCGGTTCGCAACGACAATACTGCCTTCCCTAGAGTCGCCCTCTGCTAGTGGATCCGCGGTATAGACGACTTCTCCATTTCCGGTGCCGCTTTCGCCCTCCAGTATGTGGATCCATGAATCGTTGGACACCGCCGTCCACTCGCACTCGCAGTCAGGCGTCGATACGGAGACCGATCCCGTCCCGCCATCGGTCGATACCGCCTCGAAGACGCCCCTTACGATAAAGCCGCACTCGTCGTTCTCGGCAACAGACGACACGACGTTGATCCTCAGCACGCAGCTGTCCGAGTCCGACCCGCTTATGCCTATGCTCGACGCCTCGAAGAGGATTTCCACGGGCGGGCCGCCGATGTCCTCCGCAGTCAGAAAGAACGCTTCGGGCGAGGTCTCGAGAGGGCTTACGCAGTGCGGGCTCTTGGCCGCACTCACGCCGAAATCCCAAGGCGTAAGCCTGCGGTACAGATACGGCCCCAAGTCGTACGTTACGACCCCTCCGGGGCAACCTACCACGACCACACAGTCTGGGAACGGAGGAATCGCCTTCTCTCCGGCTTCTTCGATCCCGGCGACTTCGCCGCAGAGAGACGATCCGCACAGGACATGGCAAACGACGCCGCCAAGCAGGATCGCGATCCGCTCCGTTCGCTTCCTCGTCATGGCCCCTCTCCCATTCCCCTCAGGGTACAGCCATCATGGACCGGCGGCATGGTATTCGTCAATCCGGATGCAAAGCGCCCCCGCACAATAATGCCGCCAGACCCCGAGGGCAGCGCCGCTGGGACGGTGGGTGCTCGCGCAGAGGCGTGAAGACGCGAAGACGCGAAGAAGCGCAGGGGGCGGAGGGGATTCAGACGATGAGGAAGATGAAGAGGAAGAGGAAGATGGTGCGGGGCGGAGGCGGTCCCGGGGGAAATATCTACTTGCCGTTGTTCCCGCAGGCTGGAGATTCTGGGGGTCAGGCTGTTCCAATCTGATATCGCTGAGGTTAGATATGTCGGCTCGTACAACTGCCGCCAGACTTCCGGTCCCACCGACCGCCCCTGCGCAGAAGCGCTCGTCGTCCACCCACGAGGTCGGGCGCGAGGTCGGAGGCACCCTGCTGGTGCTGGTCGCCCTCTTCATGCTGCTGAGCCTGCTCTTTGGCGGAGACAGCAATCCGAGGGTCGGCGTCTTCGGTAACTGGATTCACACGGCGATGACGTTCATTCTGGGTCATCTGCTGTCCTACGTTCTGCCACTGGCGCTGGGGTGGTTCGGCGTTTCGATGTTCCTGGGCAGGATGGTCCACTGGACTCCTTCGCGTCTGGCGGGAATCTTCATCGTGGTGGGCGTCGCGGCCGGATTGCTCGCGATCCCCGGCGCGGACCAGCAGGAATTGCGCGAGCAGACGATGTGGCGCGCGGGTGCGCTGGGTTCCTTCTTCGTCGAGTGGGACGGGCTGCGGCTCGTCGGCCAGTTCGGCGATCTCGGTGCCGGCATGATCCTGAGCGGTCTGCTGATGGTGGGCCTGGTTCTGACGACGGGGCGCGGGCTGAAGACGATGCTGGAAGCCGCCGTTCCCCGCCGGACATCCACTGCGGTGGATGGCGACGCCGGTGGCGAGATCGGCTCGGAAGACGAGACTCCCGTGCCGGTGCAGGCGAAGAAGGTCGCGCTGGCGGACTCGCCTGCGGCTCCGCGTCGCGGTCTTCTTGTGCGCGTCTTTCGCGGCTGGGGAGACCGCCGGCGCCGGACGGAAGAGAGTGCCGGTTTGCTGAAGGGCGTGGACGACGCGGGCTGGGACGAACCGGCCGACGACGACGTCGCCGCTGCGGCGCGCGCGCTGGAAGTGCACGAGTGGGAGCGCCGCATCCAGGGGCGCATCAAGGTGCGTCACGACCGGCGCGGCGCGGTTCTCGACGAAGAGGAATATCTGGACGAAGAGGAGATCGAGACGTTCGACGATTCCGACGAGATCGAGCTGGCGGAGGAAGAAGAGTACGAGGAGGACTGCGAGGAAGAGGCGGAATTCGAAGAGGACGAGGAGGAGGAAGCGGGGGAGGAGATCGTCTTCACGGACAACTCGGGGTCGCTGCCGATCACCGACGGCAATCCCGCGAACGTCGGCGAGGGACTCGCGAAGCTGTTTCCCTCGCGCTGGCCGAAGTCGGGAACGCCCGTCGGGAAGAACCGCGACGAGACGCAGGAAGAGGTCTTCGACAAGTCCGAAGAGCGCCAGCTCCGCCGCACCGCCGCGCAGTTGCAGCCCGACGAGGAGACCGGCGACCCGCTCTTCAACGCGGAGTTCGACACGCGCCCCTACGGCCCCAACGGCGAACCGCTGGACCTGCCGCACGAGGCTTCGTCCGAACCGGCGGCGCCCAACGTGTACCGCATGCCGGACATCCAGCTGCTGGCGGACCCGCCGATCGTCGATGCGCGCATGACGCGCGAAGAGATGCTGGAGATGAGCCAGACACTCTCGCAGACGCTGACGGATTTCGGCATCGAGGGCAAGGTCGTGGAGGTCCACCAGGGGCCGGTCGTGACGCGGTTCGAGTTCCGGCCCGCGGCAGGCATCAAGGTCAGCCGCATCACGGGCCTGGAACACGACATCGCGATGGGAATGAAGGCGCTGAGCGTGCGCATTCTGGCGCCGATTCCCGGCAAGAACACCGTCGGCATCGAGGTGCCCAACAAGAAGCGGCAGGGCGTGTATCTCAAGGAGCTGATTTCCTGCGAGACGTTCTGGGAGCACAAGAGCCCGCTGGCGTTCGCGATCGGCAAGATGATCGACGGCTCGCCGCACTTCGCGGACCTGGCCCGGATGCCTCACCTTCTGATCGCGGGGGCGACGGGCGCCGGCAAGTCCGTCTGCCTGAACACGATCATCTGCTCGTTCCTCTACCGGCGCTCGCCGGAAGAGGTGAAGATGATCATGGTCGATCCGAAACGCGTCGAGTTGTCGGTGTACGCCGACATTCCGCACCTGATCGCGCCGGTGGTGTGCGAGCCGAAGCGGGCGGCGTCGGCGCTGGAATGGGCCGTCGAGGAGATGGAGCGGCGCTACGAGCAGCTGGTGGATTTCGGCGTTCGCAACATCGACGGATACAACCGCCTGGCGCGGAATCCCGAGAGCAACCGCAAGACCGCCGGGCGCAGCATTCCGTCGATGCCGTACATCGTCATCGTGGTGGACGAACTGGCGGACCTGATGATCGTGGCGAAGGCGGAGGTCGAGGAGTCGATCCAGCGGCTCGCGCAGATGGCGCGCGCCGTCGGCATCCATCTGATCCTGGCGACGCAGCGTCCTTCGGTTAACGTCATCACGGGCATCATCAAGGCGAACTTCCCGAGCCGCATCGCGTTCCAGGTCTCGCAGAAGGTGGACTCGCGGACGATTCTGGACTGCAACGGCGCGGAGGCGCTGCTGGGCAAGGGCGACATGCTGCTGAGCAGCGGGGGAGCGGCCAAGCCGGTGCGCATCCAGGGCGCGTTCCTCAGCGACGAGGAGGTCGAGCACATCGCCGACCACTGCCGTTCGCAGCGTCCCGTGCAGTACATCGTCGAGGAGTTCGAGCCGAAGCTCAGCGAGAAGGAGCAGAAGGAACTGGCGCGAATGATGGGCGTTCAGGACATGAGCGATCTGGACGCGCAGGACCGCATGGTTCGCGGCACCAACCGGGTGATGGGCAAGGTGACCGCCGGGATGTTCGTTCCGCACGAGGGCGGCTCGGCGCGGTCGGGCGACGACGAGATCGACGAAGCTCTCGTTCGGGCGGCGGCACGACTGATTCTGGAATCGCGCAAGGCGAGCGTCTCGCTGCTCCAGCGCCGTCTGAAGGTGGGCTTCGCGCGCGCCGGGCGGCTGATGGACATGCTGGAGGAGATGGGCATCGTCGGCGAGTTCAAGGGCAGCAAGCCGCGCGAGATCGTCGTCGATCCGGAAGCGGCGCTGGACCAGCTCGACAAGCTGGAGACCGCGCTGGCGGAAGGCGTTTCCGTCGAAGACCTCCTCGGCGACGAAGAGGACGACGATGGCGGCGAATACGAAGACGATGGGGAGTACGAGGACGAAGAGGCGTAGGCGACTTCCGTGAAGCCGCCCCGGTACGGCCTGCTTGCGATCGTTCGGAAAGCCTTCATGCCGTCTTCCCGTTCCGATCGCGAACCGGAGGACGCGGCGGAAAACCGGTTCGCGGCCCGGATGGCCGGGTTCGGCCCGCGGGCCTCGCGACGCAGATTCACGTCGCGCCTGAAGTGGCTCGCGGTTCTGCCCTTCGTGTTGCTGGCGGCATGGATCGCGGGTTTGGCGACCGGCGGGTCCGTCTTCCTTTCGAAAGTCGCGGAGCTGACCTATCTCGCCTGGGTTCTGGTGGGATTCGGCGCGCCCGCCATCGGAGCGGCGATCCGCCGTTCCTTCGACACCGATCCGTTGCTGCCGGAGCTTCTGGCATCGCCGATGCGCGAGGAGGAATACCTCGCCGCATTGCGCGGTCCGGTGTTGCTGCTGGCGTTTTCGGCGTTCCTGCTGGCGCTGTTGCCGGGGGCGGGGCTTCTGGCGGCGCTTCGGGTGGAGGGCTCGATGAATCCCCCGCCCTATACGCTGCATCTGCTGTTCAGGATGATGGGTTTCGGCGGGTATCCCGCAGTCGGAACGTCCGCAGGACTCGCGATCGGTGCGGCGTTTCTGCTGGGCGCTTCGTTCAACTTCGCGTGCGGCGTCCATCTGCACGCCTCGATTCTCGCGGGAGTCTGCCAGATCGATCCGAAGACGAAGGCCAGGGGGGCGTTCATGACGGCAGGCATCGTCGCGATGCTTCCCGCCGTCATGTTCCTCGCGTACATGGCTCCGGTGGGGATGGCCAGGGATCTCAGTGGAACGGGAGCGGCCCTTGCGGCGGGAACGGTCGCCGCGTGTGTCATGGCATCGGTTCGTGTCGCCGTCGCGCGGGGAGCCGAGTCCCGCATGAAAGGCCGCGTCGTGAGGGACACCGCGCGGCAGCTGGGATTCGAATAGGCGGACAGGCGCCGAAAGCAAGAGCCCCGCGCCGGGTGGCGCGGGGCTCGGTGTTCGCGGCGATTCGAAGAGAAGCCTGCGCTACATCTTCTCGATCATCTTCGTGGCGAACTCGGAGGTGGCGACCTTGGTGGCGCCCTCCATCTGGCGCTCCAGGTCGTAGGTGACCGTCTTCGCGCCGATGGTGGCTTCCATCGCATCGACGATCTTGCGGGCGGCTTCGTCCCAGCCCAGGTGCTCGAGCATCATGACGGCGCTGAGGATGAGCGAGCCGGGGTTGATCATGTCCTTGCCGGCGTACTTGGGCGCGGTGCCGTGGGTGGCCTCGAAGAGGGCGTAGTCGCGGCCGATGTTGGCGCCGGGCGCGAGGCCGAGGCCGCCGACCTGCGCGGCGCAGGCGTCGCTGAGGTAGTCGCCGTTCAGGTTCATCGTGGCCAGCACGCCGTACTCGTCGGGGCGGAGGAGAAGCTGCTGGAACATGGCGTCGGCGATGACATCCTGAATCAGGACCTTGCCCGCCGGCGTCTTGCCGCCGTGGTTCTTCTGCACCTCGTCCCAGGTCACGATGCTGTCGCGGAACTCGTCCTTCGCCACCTCGTAGCCCCACTTGGCGAAGGCGCCTTCGGTGAACTTCATGATGTTGCCCTTGTGAACGAGGGTCACGGTGGGGCGCTTCTTGTCGATGGCGTACTGGATGGCCATGCGGACGAGGCGCTTGCTGCCGGAGACGGAGATGGGCTTGATGCCGATTCCGCTGTCCTCGTTCACCTCCTTGCCGAACTCGCTCTTCAGAAGAGAGATGAACTTCGCGGCTTCCGGGGTGCCCTGCTCGAACTCGATGCCCTTGTAGATGTCCTCGGTGTTCTCGCGGAAGATGACGACGTCGAGCTTCTCGGGCTCGCGGACG
Source organism: Candidatus Sumerlaeota bacterium (assembly GCA_021772755.1). Classification (GTDB taxonomy): domain Bacteria; phylum Sumerlaeota; class Sumerlaeia; order SLMS01; family JAHLLQ01; genus JAJFLJ01. Next base: position 3,195 of record JAJFLJ010000105.1, on the reverse strand, counting down.
GGCGCGGGGACTCCGTTGAACCAGCGCACCGGGCGCACGCAGGCGTAGAGGTCGAGAATCTGGCGGAGCGCGACGTTGATGCTGCGAATGCCGCCGCCGATGGGCGTGGTCAGCGGGCCCTTGATGGCGACGTGGTATTCCTTGATGGCGGTGAGGGTGTCCTCCGGCAGCCAGGTGTTCGGTCCGTAGACGTCGTTGGCCTTGTCGCCGGCATAGACGTCGAACCAGACGATCTTCTTCTTCCCGCCGAAGGTCTTCTTCACGGCGGCATCGACGACGCGGGTCATGGCCTTCGAGATGTCGGGCCCGATGCCGTCGCCTTCGATGCGGGGAATGATCGGGTCGTCGGGGACGGTGAGGACGCCGTTCGCATCGACGGTGATCTTCGAGCCGCTCGCGGGCGGAGTGAGCTTGTCGTATTTCGCCATGATTCGTGTCTTTCTGCTTGGATTGCGGGGGATCGGTCGCCTGGATGGGGCATAGCGGCTCATCGGGGCGGCGTGACGGTTCGAGCCCCCCGCGCAGTGGTCAAGGCCGGTTTGAAAGGACAGCCCTCATGGCGACGCTGAAGAAGGTCCTCGGGATGGTGATCGTGATCGGGGGCGTGCTGCTGGCGATCCGGATGGGGCTGATCGATCCTGGCGGGACGCAGCGGCGCGCGCGAAACGCGGTGTCCGGGGTCACGGGTGCGGCGCAGGGCGCGGTCGTCGGCGGGTCGTCGCGCCATACCGACGCGGACTGCGTTCAGGCGTGTCGCGCCGCGCTCTTGCGGATCGACTCCGCGAAGAAGCGCGTCGCGCAGAAGTCGGGGTTCGCCACGGGCGCCGTGTCGCGGACCGCCCTCGTGGCCGAGATGGGCGGCCTTCCGGTCTGCCCCTGCGGGGGCTCGTACACGATCGGCAGCCTCGAACAGTACCCGACGTGCAGCGGTCTGCCGGGCGGCTAGCCTTCGGCGGGTTTCAGCGTGAGGCGGACGAGGAACTCGAGCGTGTCGTTGGCGGGCGCCGGTCCGGGCGGGCCTTCGATGTTCCAGGTTTCCATGAGGCGGATCGAGAAGGACGTCGTCGTGTCGAGGCGCGGTTCGCCCGCTTCGTCGAAGATTGGAAGAATCTCCGTCCGCACGGTGAGGGGAACGCCGAGGTCTCTCATCGTGAAGGAACCCGTGCCTTCCGCGATGACGGAGGTGCCGAATTCGAGCGGAGCGTCCGGCGCGCCGAGGCTCTCGAGAACGAAGGTCGCTTTCGGGAAGGTGGATGCATCGAGCAGCGTGCCGACGACCATCGAGTCGAGGCCGCTCTCGCCCAGTGTGATCGAGGCGACGGACACTTCGACGGAACCGGAGGCTTCGGCCAGCGAGCCGTTCGCGTCCAGGGTCAGCGTCGCGGCGGCTTGCCGCGCGATGCCCTGGTAGTTGTCCAGCGGCGCCATGAAGTGGAACTGCACGGGAGGATCGGACTCGAACACGGAGTCGTCGATGGTCCAATGCTTCGGTTCGACCGTTCCTCCGGCGGAGATGTCGGCGCCCTCGGGCGCCGCAGGCAGTCGCAGGTTCAAGTCCGCCCATGAAACGAGAGGCGTTCCTGCCGGAACGGGCGTGTAGCCGTCGCCGACTTCCGATTCGCCGCGCAGGCGAACGACCTCTCGTTGAAGGTTGGCGGCGGCTTTCCCGAATGCCTCCGGCCAGTTTCCCCAAGGTGCGCTGACGCTTCCCTGGTAGTCCTTCCAGACGGGTTCGTGGCAGTTGAACTGGGAGAAGATGGCGCTGGAAACGTACAGCGTTCCGTCCGCGTCGCGCCACGGATGGAAGTCGAAGTAGAACGTGCGGTCGGCGCGTCCGATAACGACCGAGTCGCGGGTGGAGTAGTTGTCGAGACCCGCGAGGGCGGAATCGCGGGCGGTTGCCACGAAGGACGACTCGTCGAAGTCCGGCGGAGCGGTTCCCTCCAGCGGCGTGATCTTGATTTGCGCGACTTGAAGAGCGCGCCCGTCCGGCCAGACCGGCGCATCGGAGAGTTCCCTGTGGGCTTCGCCCTGCGCCACATGGCGCGAGGTCAGGAGGAAGTGGCGAACCTTGCCGCTGTCGGCATAGCGCCCCTGGAAGATGGAACGGCCCCGGTGGTTCTGGAACACGACGAGCGGTGTGATGCCGACCTCCTCCGGTGCGCTCTCCCGCGCGTCGATCACGCGCGTCTCGAAGCCAAGTCCCGCAGCAGCCTCCTGAATGGCAGGCAGATGCACGCTGGCGAAGTCGTCTTCGAGAGCGTTCGCCCCCGGTTGATGGAACACGACGACGCCTTCGTAGGCATGGGCCGTCGAGACGCCCGCCGCGCAGACCATCGCAATGACCAGTACGGCCAGTCTCGTTGAGTGGAGCATGTGTGGGATACCTTGTGGGATTCGGGCGCTCGGGAGTTCGCTGCCGGCGATGTGCTGTAGCAAGAGTCGGGGCAGACGGGGGGCGGACTGGCGGGCCGGGGGGTGCTCTGGGCTTGCGTGGCGGGGAGGCTGGCCGGTAAGTAAACACTTCCAATGAAGGAAGACCTCCGATGGCCAGGCCCCCAAGGAAGAAAAAAGACATCGAGCGAGCCGCTCTCGAGCTCTTTGCCGAGTATGGGATCGACGGTACCACGATCCGGATGATCGCCGAGCGCGCGGGTGTGACGGAGGGGGCGCTCTATCGCCACCACAAAAGCAAGGACGACCTGGCGAGGGCTCTCTTCGAGGAGTACTTCGAGGGGTTCGGCAGGCTGCTGGAGGCGTTTCGGGCGGAAACCACGCCGCTGGAGACGCGGATCGCCCGAATGGTTCACGCCTTTCTGTCGGCGTACGATGCTGATCCGCTTGGGTTTCGGTTCGTTCTTCTCGTCCAGCATCGACTCCTCGACGGGGTGCGCTCGGACGTTCTGAGCCCCGTGTCGGTTCTGACCCGGTTCATCGAGGAAGCGGTCGGGAGGAGGGACATTCCGCGCCAGGACGCCGCCCTCAAGGCCCAGCTGCTGCTGGGGATGGTGATGCAGGTGGCGGTCGGGGAGCGGTACGGTCGGCTGGAGTTGCCCGTGACGGGGTACTCGGCAGAGGTTTCGAAGGCGGCGGTGGCGATCCTGCGAGAGGTCTGAGAGGTCTCGTCTTGGGGCAGAAAAGCCTTGCGTGTCCGGGAGTTGCGGTCAAAATACGACCCAAGTTGGGTATTCGAGC
>JAJFLJ010000104.1 GCA_021772755.1 Candidatus Sumerlaeota bacterium | reverse complement strand
CCGCGTTTCGTAGGGCCGATACGATCGCCCCCTTTTTTGCCGACGAGAACGAACCGTCGATGAACCCCTCGCCCAGGTCGATCTTCCCCCGCTCCTCCAGGTCTCGCGCCAGCGCACGCAGGACGGCGTCGAGGGCTCCCTTCTCCGACCACCTCTGGAACCGACGGTGGCACGTCTGGTACGGAGGATACCGGTCGGGGAGGTCCTTCCAGGGAGCCCCCGTTCGCAACACCCAGAGAATCCCGTTCAGCACGTCGCGGCTGGAACGCCACGGGCGGCCGCGGCCGTCCGCACGGCGGGGAAGTTCAGGCAGCAACGGTTCGATGATCCCCCACTGCTTGTCGGACAAATCCATGCTGGTTGACCCTCTCTTCCCGGAGATGGAAGAGGGTCCCAAGGCACCGATAACAGCATCCAGATGTTTATGAGATGGCTTCTAACCTCGGCGACCAGTTGACGGTGGCGGACGGGGAGGCGTCGGGGGACTGCCGAAGACGAGCAACGGCAAGGCGTGAGACTGTCGGTCGCGGCGAGAGGCGTCCTGGACCCCTTTTTTTAGCCTAGGCTAAAAACCTCTTGAGCCACGCGCACATGCAATTGTAGCCTTTGCTACAAATAGTTGTATAGACTACGCTCGCCAGCCGGCCCAGGAGAGAAGAGAAATGCAAGCATGCCACAAGGCCAGGGCCTTCACCCTGATCGAACTCCTCGTCGTCGTCGCGATCATCGCCATTCTGGCGGCGATCGCCGTACCCAACTTTCTCGAAGCCCAGACCCGCGCCAAGGTCAGCCGTATCAAGGCCGAAATGCGTGGGCACGCAACCGCTCTCGAAGCCTATCGAGTGGACAACAACCGCTACCCCATGCCTGACGACGTCCAGGGGGGTTCTCTGACATCCTCGGACACGCCCCGCACTTTCTTCGAAACGAAATACCCCGTCCGCATCACCACTCCGATCGCCTACCTCACCTCGCTCGCCGACGATTTCTTCAGGAACCTGGACGAAACGAGCGAAACCTACCTTCCCTATCACTACGCAACGCGCTACTATGCCGAGCAGTTCGCAACAGAGGCAGGCACCGAGGAATTCGACGCGCTTCACTTCGCCCATCGGGGAAACGTCAACAAAGGCGTCCAGTGGTATTTCCTTGGCCATGGACCCGATAGCGACCATGACGCTGGGCCTTCAGGCGGCGGCGCACCCGGACTTCCCGGACATATAACGGGCGACGGCGTCATGGAGTACGACCCCACCAATGGAACCGTGAGCAACGGCGACATCGCGTTCTTCGGCCCGGGAACCGGCCTTGCACCGTAGACCGCAAGTACGAACCCACCCGGAACCGCAGACTCTCAGGGCAACTGGTCTTCAAGACGGGGCGTCCGCATCCCGCGCCCCAGTTTCGTCTTTTTTCCCAAACCGTCCGTTTCTTCCGCCCATTCCTGAAACCCGAAACGACCCGTGATCCACTTCCCGCGTCTGGCCAGACACCACAGTCCGGCAACCCTGGACTGGACCACCGCAAGCCCGAACGGGCGCCCGTTCCTTTTCCTCCTTCCCCGACAGACCTCCTTGCCAATGAACTGAGCCAACTCCTTCAGCCTCTCCACCAAAGGAACGTGCCCAAAACCCTTGGGCACGACTCTCCGGAACTTCGCACGCGACGCTTTCCCTTGCGATTCCGCGTCGCCTTCGCCTTTCCTTCTCCTTGCGGAGAAGAAGACCCCAATGCACCGGCAGCGCCTCGTCTTTCATGTCGATATGGACTCGTTCTACGTATCCGTGGAGCGGTTGCTGAACCCCGACCTGGTCGGCAAGCCGGTGGTGGTGGGCGGGCCGCCGAACAGCCGGGGGGTGGTGGCTTCGGCCAGCTACGAAGCCCGCGCGTTCGGGGTGCGCTCGGCGATGCCGTGCTCCCAGGCGTACCGGCTTTGCCCGCAGCTGGTCTTCGTCGGCAGCGGGTTCGGGGTGTATTCGGAGTACTCGCGGCGGATTGGCGACGTTCTGCGGACCTTCACGCCTCTGGTGCAGATGGCGAGCCAGGACGAGGCGTATCTCGACATGTCGGGGACCGAGCGTCTGTGGGGCGATCCGGAGGCTTCGGCCCGGTCGATCAAGACGCGCCTGCGCGAGGACACCGGTCTGCCGTGCACCGTGGGTGCGTCGTCGAGCCGGACGGTTTCGAAGATTGCGTCGGCCCATGCGAAGCCCGACGGGCTGCTCTGGGTCCGGCCCGGCGGGGAGCGGGGGTTTCTCGCGCCTCTCGATGCGGGGAGGCTTCCGGGCATCGGGGCGAAGACGCAGACGCGCCTGCGGGAGTTGGGGATTCGCACGCTCGGCGACATCCAGCGCGTCGGTCGCGTGGAGTGCCGGCGGCTGTTCGGCGATCACGGCGCGTCGTTGTGGGACCGGGCCAGCGGCATCGACGACAACGCGGTGGAGCCGGACACCGGTCCGCCCAAACAGGTCAGCCACGAGACGACGTTCGCGGAGGACATCTCCGATTCCGGGGAACTGAGCCGGCGCATCGCGGCGCTGAGCGACAAGGTCGCGTCGCGCCTGCGCGCCCAGGACCTGACGGCATTCACGGTGGGCATCAAGTTCCGCTACGCGGACTTCGAGACACACGGCGCTTCGCGCACGCTGGAGAATCCGACGAACGACCCCTCGGTTCTGCGCGACGAAGCCCGCGGCCTGCTGGCCGAGAAGCGCGACCCGCGGCGCCCGCTGCGGCTAATCGGCGTCGCGGCGTCGGGCCTGGTGGGCGGCGGCGAGGGGCAGATGGACATGCTCTCGGCCGAGAGGGACGAGCGCCGCGAGCGCCTGTGGAAGGCGGTGGATGCGCTGCGCGGCAAGTACGGCGAAGACGCGGTGGAGCGGGGCGGGTAGGCAGCGGCTCGCATGTTTCCCTTGTCCGAAGCATTTCGTTCCGCCCATCCTGTCCCGATTTCCAAAGCAGGCCACGAATCCGACGACGAGGTGCCCGCATGGGAGGACTTGGATACCGATACACAGGCTGGCCTGATGGAGGCGTCGGAGAGGACCTTCGGTCTGCCCCTGCCCGCGGTCTTCATGGCCGCAGCCTGGGCTGAGGGATTCACGGCCGAGACCGAACTCGAGGCCGAGCGGCTGCTGCGCAATCAGCTACAGCACTCACTGATCGGCACATTGAACCCGCTCGATCTGGGCTCTTCCTCGGG
>JAJFLJ010000103.1 GCA_021772755.1 Candidatus Sumerlaeota bacterium | reverse complement strand
GCCATTGGCGGAAATCGTCGCGACCTGGGCAATCTTCTTGTGATCGCGGGTCTCGACGCTGAGCGTCTTCAGCTCGGCCACGATCGCCTGAACGGCTTTGTCCGCACCGCGCTTGATCGCCATCGGGTTGTTGCCGGCGCTGACCAGCTTCACGCCCTCGCGGTAGATCGACTGCGCCAGGATGGTCGCCGTCGTCGTGCCGTCGCCGGCCACGTCGCTCGTCTTGCTCGCGACTTCGCGCACCATCTGGGCGCCCATGTTCTCGTACGGGTCCTTGAGTTCCACTTCCTTGGCGACGGTCACGCCGTCCTTGGTGATCGTCGGGCTGCCGAACTTCTTGTCCAGCACCACGTTGCGGCCCTTCGGGCCGAGAGTCACCTTCACCGCTTCCGCGAGCTTGTCAACGCCGCGAAGCACAGCCTGGCGGGCGTCGCCGCCGTAGAGCATTTGCTTGGCCATCGAATTGTCCTCCGTTGGGGATTCGAAAGTTGGGGGGGGATTGTTTCCGGGTTACGCCGGTCGAACGGGAATTCCCTAGCCGATGACGGCCAGAATCTCGTTCTCGCGCATGATAAGATACTCGGTTCCGTCGATCTTCACGTCGTTGCCGGAGTACTTGCCGAACAGCACCTGGTCGCCCACGTTGACGTCGAGCTTGTTGCGGTCGCCCTTGTCGTTGAACGCGCCATCGCCCACGGCGACGACCTTGCCGCGCTGCGGCTTCTCCTTCGCGGTGTCCGGGATGATGATCCCGCCCGCCGACTTCTGCTCGTCTTCGTCCAGGCGCTCGATCACGACCCGGTCATGGAGTGGCTTGAGCTTCATGGTGTCTTGCTCCTTGTACGATCTGGAGAAATGGATTTTTTCCGGGATGATGAGAAGGCAATCCGAATGCCATTCCCGAATCGACTCCTGAAGCACTGATAATGCTTGGGTTGCGAGGATGAAGACGCCGCCGCGCCGCAGCCAGGTGTGTCCGAAAGAGCCACGCCCGGGGAAAGCGTGTCGCCGCAGGGGGGAGGCGGCGCGGGGAACCCCGCCCCCAACGCGCCTTTTCACTGGAGTCCTCCGCTCCCGCCTTCCAAAGTCGCGTTTCGTTCCGACTCCTTCGACAGGACCTCCCACCGTGATTCGCACATTCCGCCTTCTTCCGCTTCTTGCGGCTCTCGCCCTCCTCGCCCTTCCCCGCACCGCCCGGGCCATCGACGGATCCGTGACCGCCATCAACGACCGCGAGTACTATCCCGCCGTGCTCAAGCTCATCGACGAGGCCGAGCACTCCGTTCGCGCGTGTCTCTACCAGGTGACATGGTACGAGGAGTACCCTGGCAGCTCGTCGAACAACCTGGTCGATGCCCTGGCGGCCGCAGCCCGCCGCGGCGTCGAAGTCGTCGTCGTCATCGACCGCTCCGCGTTTCGCGGCGACCACGACGAGAAGAACCAGTTCGTCGCCGCGAAGCTGGCCGCAGCCGGCGTTTCCGTGTACCTCGATCCCGACGAGATCCAGAGCCACCAGAAGCTTCTCCTCGTGGACCGCGACGTGGTCGTCGTCGCATCGACGAACTGGAGCTTCTACGCGCTCGACAAGAACAAGGAGGTCGCCGCGATCCTCTGGTCCCAGGACGCCGGCCGCCACTACGAGCACTATTTCGCGCGGCGGATGGCCGACGCCGAACCGTTCGAGACCGCCGGATATCCGGTCTACAACCAGATCGCCGACTCGATCTACAGGCTTCGCGAGGACCTCGGCTACGAGGGCTGGTCCATTCGCGACCTCGAGTTTCTCGACAACCGCTGGTACTACTACAGCCTCGTGCCGGCGCTGCGCGGGGCCGAGACCTCCATCGACGTCGTGCAGAGCTACGCCAACAGCTACGGCGATTCCCATCCGCGTGCCGCGGAGATTCCCGGCCGTCCGGCGGGCAAGCCGCCCGAGACCGATCTGCTGGCGGACGAACTCATCGCCGCCGCCGCGCGGGGCGTGCGGGTGCGCGTGATGATGGACCACACCGTCGACGGGGATTTCGTGAAGGTGTGGAAGGGCGCGACGCTGCGCATGGCGGAGAAGCTCGCCGCCGGGGGCGTCGAGGTCTACATGGACGACCCCACCGAGCAGATTCACGCGAAGATGCTCGTGATCGACGGCGAACAGGTCGTGGTCGGCTCGACGAACTGGAGCTTCGAGGCCATGGAGATGAACAACGAGGCGAGCGTCCTGATCGACTCGCCGGGCTTCGTCGCCGATGCGTATGCGCCGTGGCTTGCCGACCTGTTCGAGCGCGCGACGCGCTGGAGCGCGGAGGGCGAATCCACGTCCGAAGCCGACGCCGACGCGGCCGCGATCTCCGATTGATCCTCTTGCCGCGTTCGAATTGATCTCTCCCGGAGTGAAACGGGGAGAGACCATGAGACATACGTACTCGATTCGTATCGCCGCTGTCGCGGTCGCGGGAGGACTCGCGCTGGGCCAGGCTCGCGCCGGGGTGCCGGAATTCTCGTCGGAGGAATGGATGCGTTCTCCGGGAACCGGCTGGAGTTCCGCGCGGATGGAACCGAGTCTGCCGCTGCCGAAGGTCGCGCCCGGCCCCATTCCCGACCGTCACACCATGCGCTGCTATTACCTGGTGCCCGTCGACAGAGCGCCGCAGTCCGACGCGCTCGACAACCTGGCAGAAACGGTGTTGTGGATCCAGGAGTGGTACGCCGGCGAGATGGAACTCAACGGCTTCGGGCGGAAGACCTTCGAGATCGAATCGCATCCCGACGGATCGCCCGTCGTCCATCTTCTGACTTCGGACCAGACCGCAGCGTGGCTTCGTGCGGACCCTTGGGGGCGCTGTCGGATCGAAGCGGCCCAGGCCGGCGTTCCCCACGATTTGCGGGGCGAAGTCGTTCTCTCCGCCTTCGAGGCGCACGAGATGAATCCCGACAGCACGCTGATCGGCGGCTACGGCGGCGGTGCCAATTTCGGGTCGGGAAGCAGCCCCGGCACCGGCATGGTGGGCAGCGACGCGCTGGCGTTTCTCTCGCGGAGCGACCTGCTGGACACCCGCGAGTACGACGGTCTCGTCATTCCCGCCCTCGGCCCCTATCCCGCCATCCAGGACGTGACGTTCGCCTGGTTCGACGGGACGACGATCTCCGCCAGCGCCTCCGTCCGCCGCGGCATCTTTCTGCACGAACTCTCCCACGGCTTCGGTCTGGCCCACGATTTCCGCAACGACTCCAATTTCAACGGCAACATGATGGGGAACGGGTTTCGCGGCACCCGCGGCCATCTCTACACGGAGGAATTCCCAGCCGACTACGTCCGCCTGACGTACGCCTCCGCGCTGCAACTGAACTCGTCGCGCTACTTCAATCCGGAAACGGAATACACGGAGGACACCGCGCCGGCGCTGACCGTCCTTCCGGGCCCGACCGTCGCCGTTTCCGCAGACGGCACGTTGCACGTCGGCTTCACCGCCTCCGACGCCTCGGGGATCTCGCTCGCGCTGCTGCGCAACTTCGGCGAGACCGTCGCCCATCTTCGGTTCGATGGCGAGCCGTCGGTCGGCGGCACGTTCAGGACGCCCCACTTCGAAACGACCATGACCAACCAGCTGGAGATCAGCGTCTTCGACACCCAGGGCAACCGCACCGGCAGAAGCTTCGCCGTCGAGGCGCTGCCCGGCGGGGTGAATCTCGCGCCGCGCCCTTCCGTGAACATCAATCCGGGGCGCGCCCTCGCCGGCCAGGAGGTGACGCTCACCGCCTGGAACTCCTTCGATCCCGACGGCAGCGTCTTCGATCTGACGGTGGAATGGGACTTCGACGGCGACGGATCGTTTGACACCGGGCCGACGACCGACAAACTCACGGTTCACCAGTGGGACGCGCCGGGCATCTACACGGTGACCGCCCGCGTGGCCGATCCCGGCGGCCAGTCCTTCGTCTCGATGCCGGTGGGCATTCGGATTCTCGGCCCCGATCCGCCCGTCGAATCGGACCTCATGATCATCCGGTAGAAGGCGCCTCATGGCATCGCAGCAGCACACTTTCGTCCTGAGAGCCGCCGCCGGAGCGGAAGAGGTCTTTCGCGCGCTGACGAAGGTCTGCGGCCACGAGAACCAGGCGCGTTTCGAGCCCGACTTCGAGTTCGACTGGATCGCGAAGCGCATCGCCATTTCCGCCAACGCGCCGGAAGGCGTGGAGGAGTGCCTCGCGCGGTTCCTCGAGCAGGCCGGCCGCAGCGGACTCGACGCGGAACTCTTTCTGGCCGGACGGGTCGAGGAAACCGGCGGGCGGTTCCTCCGGCCCATCGGCGTGATGCTGATGGACGCGGCGACGTACGGCGAACTCATCGGCCGCAGTCTGGTGGACGTTGGGCTGCGCCAGGTGCGCGTCGTCGATTCGGCGGGGGAGTGCCGCATCGAGATCGCACGCAACTTCATCGCCCAGCGCATCGACTACGAGGACCTGATCCGCTCCTTTCCGCTTCCCTCCTACATCGCGCTGGAAGACAAGGGCGTCGCCGACGCGCCGAAGCCCGAGCGATCGGCGCCGAAGCGGGCCAAGGGAAAGAAGCGCGGCAAACGCAAATGACCTCTCGCCACGGATTCGCCGCCACCCTGGTTCGCTCGCTCCTTCGGGTCCCCGAAGGCGTGAGCACCCGCTTCTGCACGCTCTACCGCCTTGGCCGGCTCGTCGGCATCAACTCGGCCGTGCCCTGGCCGGTCCATTTTACCACGACGGTGCGTCACCCGCGCCGCGTCCGCCTTGGTCGCGAGACCTTTCCGGGCGATTCGCCCCACTGCTACCTCAACGCGTTCAACGGCATCGTCGTGGGCGACCGCGTGAACCTGGGTCCTGGCGTCGGGCTGATCAGCGCCAACCACCGTGCCGACGACAACGCGCGGTTCGAGAAGGCGCCGCCCATTCGTCTCGACGCCGACTGCTGGATCGGCATGAACGCCGTCGTGCTGCCCGGCGTGCATCTCGGCCCCGGTACGGTCGTGGGAGCCGGGGCCGTCGTGACGAAGAGCTTTCCCGCAGGCCACTGCGTTCTGGCCGGCAACCCCGCGCGGGCGATTCGAGAACTAAACACCTCCGTGGATTGACCCGCCACCGCTCCACCACTAGACCCGCGCGGCATTTCGCCCGGAAGGCCGCCATGAACGACCAGCAGACGCCCGACCCCAACCAGCCCGAGCCGGAACCCGGCGATTCCGATGCCGCGCAGCCCGCGCGCCGGAAGCCCGGCTTCTTCAGCCGCCTGTTCGCCGCGACGAACACGGAAGTCCCGCAGGAGCCTCTCGCCGACGAGGCGGAGGAGGCGGAAGTCGCAGAAGCCGCTGCGGAAGCCGCAGAAGCCGCTGCGGAAGCCGAAGAGCCGAAGCGCGGCGTCTTCGGGCGTATCTTCGGCAAGAAGAAGAAGGACGATTCCGCGGCCGAAGCGCCTGCGGAGGAGCCGCAGCCCGAGCCCGCCGCGGAGTTCCGCGCGAAGAAGTCCTGGTTCCGCCGCCTGCGGGACCGCCTGGCCGCCACCCGCCAGGGACTGATCGGGAACCTGCGCGCGGTCTTCGGCCTTTCCGGAAAGCTCGACGAGGAAACCATCGAGGAACTCGAAGCCGCCCTGATCCAGAGCGACGTCGCCGTTGAAACCACCCAGCGCATCATCGAGCGCATGAAGGCGTCGATCAAGCGCCGCGACCGCAAGGAGGGCGGGGAGGTGCTCTTCGAGGTCTTCCGCGAAGCCATCGAGGACATCTTGGTGAATTCCGCCCCCGGGTTCGCGCCGAAGACGCGCGAGAGCGGGCCCTACGTCGTGATGGTGGTCGGCGTGAACGGCGTCGGCAAGACGACGACCGTCGCGAAGATGGCGAAGCGGTGCACCGACGCGGGGCTGAAGACGATGCTGGTGGCGGGCGACACGTTTCGCGCGGCGGCCGTGGAGCAGCTGGAAATCTGGGCCAGGCGCACGGGGTGCGAATTCGTCCGGGGCGCCCACGAGTCCGACGCCGCCGCGCTCTGCTACGATGCCATGGCCCAGGCGAAGGCCCGCGGCGTGCAGGTCGTCTTCGTCGACACCGCCGGCCGCCTGCACACCAAGAGCAGCCTGATGGACGAGCTCGGAAAGATCGAACGCGTCGTGAAGCGCCAGATTCCCGGCGCCCCCCACGAAACGCTGCTCGTGCTCGACGCCACCACCGGCCAGAACGCCATTCAGCAGGTCAGGATCTTCTCCTCGGCGGTGAAGATCGGCGGGCTGATCATGACGAAACTCGACGGTACCGCGCGCGGCGGCGTTCTGCTCAGCGTCCTGGACATGTTTCGGATTCCGATCACGCTCATCGGCGTCGGCGAAGCCGTCGACGACCTTCGCGACTTCGACCCCGAGCAATACGCCGCGGCCCTCTTCGGAGAGGACGACGCCGAAAAGGACTGACGCGCCCGTGCCATCGCGGACGCTTCTCAGGGAATCGACCACACGCTCGTTTCGATCGGCTCGTCGATCCCGATTTCGAGAAGATAGAGTTCGCCTCCCGTTCCGGCGGTGCCGCCGGAGAGGAGCGCGCTTGCGGGAGTGAGTTGCCCGACGAAGGTTCCGGGGAACAGTTCCGCGATCACCTGCGACGTGTTGCCATCGCCGTCGTCATAGCCGAGGCCGATGAAATCGTAGTCGGGCGTCGGCATCGGAAGTTTCGAAGGCAGGACCGCACCGAAAGAGTAGAGAAACGGCGGCCGGTCGGCGGTATCGCCGAGAAACGTGTGCGGAATTCGCTCGTCGGTACGGAGCACGCGAACTTCCGACAGGTCGACCAGCCCTTTCCGTCTCGATGGGATCTCGTAGGGGGGCACTGCGAGCGGGACGGTTCCTTCCGTCGTGCCGTCGGACTGATAGTAGACCGCGATAGAGTCGGGCCGCGCGACCTTCACGAGGAAGATCGATTCGTTGCAGGGCACGATCTCCTCGATGTCGTACCCGTCGTTTCCACCCGGTCCGGGATTGAATATCTGCTCCAGGCCCTCCAATGTCCCGTCTGACTTGTAGAGTCCGTCTCCGTTGGCTCCGGTATTGTAGGAAAATACCGCCATTCCCTGGAACGCCGTGACGTTCTCGGGACCACGGTTGCCCGAAGAAGGATTGATGTTGGTCACCTGCATCGTTCCTTCCGGTGTGCCATCGCTGACGAAGAGCTCGCGATCGCGGGGCGATCCCGGCGGCAGACTGTGAGTGAAGAACAGCCTGCCGTCCACATCCGTGAGTTCCTGGGGGCCGATGGAGGAATTCGAATCCTGACTCAGGTCGGTGATCAGCATGGTCCCTTCCGTCGTTCCATCGGAGACGTACAGCTCTCTGCCGGTATCGGTCTCCCTTGCGACGAAATACAGCTTTCCGCCGGAGACGGTCAGGTCCGTAACGAATGCCGAACTCGAGTTCGGCACGAAGACCTCGACGGTTCCCTCCTCGGTTCCATCCGTCTTGTTGAGGGCGGCGTGGGTGGAGAAATAGTACTCGCCGTTGAAGATGGCTGGCGATTGGAATCCGCTGTTCGCCGGACCGGGATTGATGTCCTTGACCAGTACGGTGTTCTCCGCGGTGCCGTCCGTCTTCCACAGTTCATAGCCCGTATCGGGACTGTCTGCGCCGAAGAAGAGTTCGTCCCCAAGGACGTTGAGGTCGGTGGGGAACGAGCTCGTTATTCCCGGATACAGATCCAGGACCTGCTGCGTTCCCTGCGCCGTCCCGTCGGAGGCCCAGAGTTCGACCCCGTGCTCGCCGGTGAAGGCGGCGAAGAAGACCCGGTCGTCGAATCGCGTGAAGTACTCCGGAGCGGAGCTGCCGGGCAGGGTCTGGATGTCGCGCACCAGCACCGTGCCTTCCGTCGTGCCGTCGGTCCTCCAGAGTTCCGTGGAGGAGATTCCGTCGTTGTGCGCGAAGAAGAGATAGTCTCCCGAGACGGTGAGCTCCGTCGGGCGACTCCCCTTGTTCCGCCCCGTTGCGATGTCCTTCAGGAGCGTCACGGAACCGGGGGTTCCATCCGTCTTCCAGACTTCGATGCCGAACTCCGGGTTCTCCGCGGCGAAGTACAGTTCATTGCCGAACACCGTCAGCTCCGTCGGCTCGGAATCGACAGGCCCCGGATAGAGATCCGCGAAGATCTCGGTCCCGGCGGGAGTTCCGTCGGTACTCCAGAGTTCCCGACCTTCCTCATCGGTGATGACCGTGAACCAGAGTCTGTCGCCGAGGCCGGTCAGATCGACGGGCCGTCCCGGGGACAACGATCCCTTGGACGATGTGGAGAAGTCGGCCACGAGACTCGTTCCCTCCGTTGTGCCATCGGACTTCCAGAGTTGGGATTGCGAGACGACGAAGTACATCTCGCCGTCGAACTCCATGAGACGGGCGGCCACAGGGTCCTGGGAGTTGACGTCCGGGAGCATCGAAACCTGCTCCGTGCCTTCCTCCGTTCCGTCCGTCTTGAAGAGCTGGCGCTCCGTGAGACCGACGAGCGCGGTAAAATAGAGGGAATCGCCGAAGACGAGAAAGTCCTGCGGCCGGGAGTCGGGATTGCCGGGGCGCATCTCCGCGACGAATTCCGTCCCCTCCGGCGTTCCGTCGGTTCTCCAGAGTTCGATGCCGTGAACGATGTCCCAGGCCGGGAAGTAGACGTGCCCGTCGTGGACGACCGACTCCGCGCCGTCGGGAACCGAATCGAACGACGTTCCGTCGATGTCCAGAACGAGCCGGGTTCCCTCGGTCGTCCCGTCCGTGATGTGAGGTTCGGTGCCGAACACGTCGGAATCCTGAAAGAAGAAGATCTCGTCGCCGAATCGCTGAAACGCGAACGGTCCCTCGAACCCGTCGGTCTCGAAGACGAGCCGGGTTCCCGCTTCCGTGCCGTCGGATACGAACAGCTTGTTCCCGCTGTTGTCGTGCGCAGCCGAGAAGTACAGGAGGTCGTCGACGACGATGCTGTCCCCGATGTTGATCGTCCTGAAAGGCGAGTCGTTGAAGTCCGCGACAAGCTCGGTGCCAGGTTCGGAACCGTCGGACTTGTAGAGAGCGGAACTCTCTTCCGGCGTTCCGTCGAAAGCCTCGAAGAAGAGGATGCCGTTGACATCGGTCAGATGGAACGGATTGGAGCCGGTCGTGCCCGTGTTGATGTCCTTGAGCAGCTCGTAGCCGATCTGGGCGTTCGCGTTCGCCACAGAGACGACGGTTATGACCGCAGCCAGCATGATGGTAGGTCGCGAGGAACGTCTGCTGCCCATGATGTCGCCGCCCGTTGCATCCCACTCATGGGATGGCTGGAAGATTGGAGTATTGCGCGCAGAATGATTGCCCTGGCCCTGGCGGACAACCCGAAAGGGCGATTGTGGACAGTGCGGTCCTTCACGCCTTCGAAGAACGGCATCGTCCCACCGTCGGGGTCGTGCGCAGCCGCGGGCGCGTCACCGCCATTTCAGTCCTTCGCGCAGCAGGTCCTCCGTCTTCGCGTCCTCGCCGAGCTGTTCCACCGCCGCGCGCACGGCCTTCTCCGCCACGGCGGGCTTGCACCCCAGCGCGATCATGCCCTGCACGGCGTCGGCGACGTTCTCGCGGTCCTTCGCGAACGTGACGGCCGCTTCCGGCGACTTCCGCGCGAAGGGCACCATCTTCTCCCGCAGCTCCACGATCAGCCGCTCCGCCGTCTTCTTCCCCACGCCCTTGATCTTCGAAACGTACGCATGGTCCTGCGTGACGATGGCGTGGGCGAACGCGCCGACCTCGATCTGCGAGAGAATCCCCAGCGCCTTGCGCGGGCCGATGCCGCTGATCGTGCAGAGCACGTCGAAGCAGTCGCGCTCCATCTCCGTGCCGAAGCCGAAGAGCAGGAACGACCCCTCGTTGGGATTGAAGGAGAGACGCGTCAGCAGCGTCGCCGTCCCCCCCGCGGGCGGCAGCTGCTGCGCCGTGCTGCCGGGAATCTCCACGGCGAAGCGGATGCCTCCGGCGTCCACCACGGCGTAGTCGTCCTCGAATTCCAGCAGCGTTCCGTGCAGCGAGTGGAGCATGGTTCGTCCCCGAAACGGGCAGGCGGCGCTTGCCCCTTGTGATGGACCAGCATTGATTCGCCGCGCGCAGGAGTGGCAATGGCGGAAACGACGGAAAGACTCCTCATCGTGGCCGGGCCGACGGCCGTCGGCAAGAGCGCCGTCGCGTTCGGCATCGCGCGCCGAACCGGCGCGGGCATCCTCTCCGCCGACAGCATGCAGGTCTATCGCGGCATGGAAATCGGCACGGCCCAGCCCACTGCGGAGGAGCGCGTCGCCGTGCCGCACTTCCTCGTCGGGCACGTCGAGCCCGGCGAGCCCTACAACGTGGGGACCTTCGTGCGCGAGGCCGGCGGGATTCTCGACCGCGAAGCCGCCGCCGGCCGGCCGGTGATCGTGTGCGGCGGCACGGGGCTCTTCCTGCGCCATCTCGTCCACGGAATCTTCGAGGGCGCTCCGGGCGACCCCGCCGTTCGCGCGCGGATCGAGGCGGAACTGCGGGAGAGCGGGCTCGACGCCCTGCGCGAGCGCCTTCGCGCCGTCGATCCCGTCCGCGAGGCCGAGATCGGTCCCAACGACGCCGTCCGCGTCGTCCGCGCGATCGAAGTCTACGAAACCACCGGCGTCCCCATGTCGGAACATCACGCCCGCGACGCCGCCACCCGCACCGCGCGCCCCGTGCGCTACGTCGTGATCCACCGCCCCCGCGCGGAAATCATGCGCCGCATCGACGAACGCGTCGACCGCATGATCGGCGCGGGATGGATCGAGGAAGCCCGCGCCCTGATGCTCCGCGGGCTGCCGGAAGAGAGCCAGGCGTGCAAGGCGCTCGGCTATCGCGAACTCTTTCGGCACCTTCGCGGCGAAGCGGGGCTCGACGAAACCGTCGCGGAGATCAAGCGCGCGACGCGGGCCTTCGCCAAGCGCCAGCTCACCTGGTTTCGCGGCGTCAGTGAAGCGGAGTGGATCGACGCGGAAGACGGGGAAGCCATCGCGCGACTCGGGCCGGGGAGTTAGGCCCGAGGCGATGGCTGCCGGGCTGTCACGTTCTTCGCGTGACGGTTCGCATCTCGCTGCGCTCGACGCCGAACCCGCGAAGACCGCCCGCCTTGCGGCGGGGCTACGCGCCAGCCCGGGGTCTTCTTGCCACGGCCAACCCGGGGCCAGGTCCTCCCTGCCGGGACTCCCGCCCCGGGCTACCTGCTGGCGCTCCTCCGGAGCGCTGCCCCTCCGGGGCAATTTGCGAGTCGTGCGTTGTACGTTCGGGGGCCGGAGCGGCGAACTCGTTTCGCGTCGTGCGCTTGGCGGACACGGAGCGTTGCGCGCCTGATCGACGGGACGGGGCAACGAACTCGTTTCACGTTCGATCGGCGGGGCGAGGCACCCGTCTCGCAAGGGGTCTTCGCCTTGCGGAAACCAGAGCCCGAAGGGCTCGGCTGATGTTAGCCCGGCACTTCAGTGCCGGGAAAGGCTCAACGCGCAGCCTACCCGCTCCACGCCTCGTGGTTCGGGAGCGTGCCCTCGAAGAGGATCGCCTGCATACCCGCCGCGCGGGCCGAGTCGATGTTGTCCTGAACGTCGTCGAGGAACAGGTGCGCTTCCGGCGCGCAGCCGGTCGTCTTCGCGATCAGCGGAAAGAACTCCGGGTCCGTCTTCGCGTACCCCATGCGGTAGGAAAGAAAGCAGTCGTCCCAGAATCCGAAGATGCGGGGGTAGTTCGCGACGACGTATTCCCAGTGCGGCGCGTTCGTGCTGGAGCAGATCGCCACGCGGTATCCGCGGTCGCGGGCGCGCTTCATCGCCGCGATCACGTCGTCGTGGACGGTCGTGAAGATCTCCGACCAGATCGGTTTCAGTTCGGCGGCGGTGACGTGGATGTCGAAGGCGGAGCGCAGATCGCGCGCCAGATCCGCCAGGTCCGTCTCGCCGCGGTCGATGCGGATGTTGCGCGACGCGCCGCCGTCGGGCGCGTCGAACATGAACTCGTAGAGCGCCGCCAGGTCCGGCGTCCTGCCGGACGGGGTTCGCGAGGGGTCGCTCTTCAGCAGGTCGATCAGCCGCCTGCCGACGGCGTCGTGGTCGAAATCGATCAGCGTCTTTCCCAGGTCGCAGAGGACCCACTCGATGGCCGCCATCAGCGGTCCTTCTTCAGTTCCACGCCCAGGCCCGGAGTTTCGGGGACCCGGATTCTTCCGTCGTTGCCCAGGATCGGCCGCGGGCCGCAGGGATTGTTCGCCACCAGCAGCTCGGAATCCAGGTCCAGCGACTCCGCCGTCGCCGCTAGGTGCGCCGCCGCCGCGATGCTGATGCTGCTCTCGATCATGCAGCCGTACATCACCTGCCAGCCCACGCTGCGGGCGAAGCCCACCATCTGGCGCGCCTCCCAGATGCCGCCGCACTTCATCAGCTTGATGTTGATTCCGTCGACGTTGCCCAGCAGCGCCATCAGCGACGCGCCGTCCTGCACGTCCTCGTCCGCGATGATCGGCAGCGGCGACTCCTTGCGCAGAATGCCGGTTTCCTCCACGTTGCCGATGGCGAGCGGTGCCTCCACGAACTCGATCCCCAGGTCCGCGCAGACCTTCACCATCTTGCGGGCCGTGTCCAGGGACCACCCCGCATTCGCGTCCACGCGCACGATCTTGTCCGGCGCCGCCTCGCGAATCTTGCGGATCGTCGCCGCGTCCACCTCCCAGTCGTCGCGCCCGAGCTTGATCTTCAGGTGGGGAAAGCCCGCCGCCTCGTGCGTCTTCGCGACCATCTTCTCGTCGGTTTCCAGCGAGATCGTGAACGAGGAGGTCGCGTCTTCCGCGCGGCCATAGCCCGCCAGCTTGTAGACCGGCAGCCCCAGCTGCCGGCCGATGCGGTCGTGCAGCGCGATATCGAACGCCGTGCGCGCCGCCGAATGGTTCGGGGCGATTTCCTTCGCGCGCTTCGCATGATAGTCCAGGTCCAGCAGATTGTCGTCCGTCAGGCCCTCGGCCATCTTCTTCAGCAGCGGAAGCGCGTCCTCGATCTTCTGCCCCTTGTAGCCGACGCAGACGCCTTCGCCCGTGCCGCCGCCCTCCAGCTCGATGTAGAACGCCGTGCTGGAATGGCTCGTTCCCCGGGAAATCCCGAAGGGATGAACCATCTTCATCTCGTAGGTGCTGATCGTTGCGTTCATGGCGGCGGTCCCTCCCGCTGGAGTGCGGGCATTGGGGGGGGGGCGCCGCGCGGGCTCAAGGGATGTTTGCCGGACGGCGTTCTACGCCTTCACCTTCCTGGCGAGAGCCTCCATCTCCCTGCCGGCCTGGAGGTCGCCGGTGTCCTGCGCCACCGCGATGCCCGTCTCGTAGGCCGCGCGCGCCGCCTCCGGGTCCTGAGCGAACCGGTGCGCGTCCCCCAGAAAACGGTATGCCGCCGTGTACCGGGGATTGATCTCGACGCAGCGCTGCAGCACCCGCGCCGCGTCGGTGTGGCGGTCGGCCTCCATGTATTCGCGGCCCAGCAGGAAATGCGTCAGATCGTCCTGCGGATCGTCCTTCAGCATGTCCTCGAGTCGTGCGATCTTCTCGGCGGTATCCATCGCGTCACCTCTCGTGCGCCCACCGTCGCGGAAGCGCGAATCGGCTGCAACGGCAGACTTGGGAGCGGAGCTTGCGGAATCTTCCCGTTGCCGCCGGGCCCGGTCGCGCGGAGAACTCCGCGCGCTTCCCGAAAGGACCCGTTTTCGTTCATGATTTCCGTTCTCACCTGGCCCCGCGACAGACAACGCATCGAGAGCCTGCTGGCCCACCGTCCGACCGAGGATCGCGCCACCCAGGACGTCGTACGCGGCATTCTCGACGGCGTGCGCCGGCGCGGCGACAAGGCTCTCATCGAGTACACCAGGAAGTTCGACGGCGCGAAGCTCAAGCCCTCGCAGCTGCGCCTCGATCCCGCCGTCCTGGCTGCGGCGTGGAAATCCCTCCCCGCCGATCTGCGCCGTTCGCTGCGCCTCGCGAAGAAGCGCATCTTCGAGTTCCACCGCCACCAGAAGCGCGACTCCTGGACGGTCCGCGATAGCGAGGGATTCCGGCTGGGCCAGCGGTGGGCGCCGCTGCAAAGCGCCGGTCTCTACGTCCCGGGCGGAACGGCCGCTTATCCCAGCTCGCTGTTGATGAACGCGATCCCCGCGCAGGTCGCCGGCGTCGAACGTATCGTCGCGGTCACGCCGCCCCCGCGCCAGGGGCTGAATACGGTGGCGACGTTCGGTGCGCTGCACCTGCTGGGCATCGAGGAGGTCTACCAGGTCGGCGGAGCCCAGGCCGTCGCCGCTCTCGCCTACGGCACCGAATCCATTCCGCGCGTGGACATGGTGGTCGGCCCCGGAAACCGTTTCGTGGCCGAAGCCAAGCGCCTGCTCTACGGCACCATCCGCATCGACATGGTGGCGGGGCCGAGCGAAGTGCTCATCGTGGCCGACCGCACGGCATCGACGGAGCTGATCGCCGCGGACATGCTGGCCCAGGCCGAGCACGACGAGGTCGCGCAGTCCGTCGCGATTCTCGTCGGCCGTCGCGACGGCCGAGGCCTGGCCGCCGAAGTGCGCCGCCAGGTCGATGGAGCGCGCCGCCAGGCGATTCTCGAGAAGTCGCTCGCGAAGCTCGGCGCCGCCATTCACGTCCGAGACGAGGCCGCCGCGCTGGAACTCGTCGAGATGAAGGCCCCCGAGCATCTGGAGGTCATGACCGCCAGCCCCCGCGCGTTCGCCGCCCGCGTGCGCAACGCGGGCTCGATCTTCATCGGCCACCACGCCGCCGAGGCCATCGGCGACTACATCGCCGGTCCGAACCACGTTCTGCCCACCGGCGGCACCGCGCGATTCTTCTCGCCGCTCTCGGTGCAGGACTTTCTGAAGATGACGCAGCTGATCGAGTGCGGCGCCAAGGGGCTGCGGGCCGTCGGCCCCGCAGCGGAAACGCTCGCCGAGGCCGAAGGCCTCGAAGCGCACGCCAACTCCATCCGGCTGAGGCTGAAGTGAGGAACGCCAACCGATGACCGGTCCGACACCGCGCCCCGAAGTGGCCGCCATGCACGCGTACGTTCCCGGCGAGCAGCCGAAGGACGCGCGTCTGGTCAAGCTCAACACCAACGAGAACAACTACCCGCCTTCGCCGAAGGTGCTGGAAGCGCTCGCCGCGCTGGGAGAGCGCCGCATCGCGCGCTACCCCGACCCGGTTTGCGGGGCGCTGCGCGAAAGCATCGCCCGCACCCTCGCCGTCGGGCCCTCGCAGGTCGTCGTCGGCAACGGGTCCGACGAAGTGCTGAAGATGGCTGCGGAAGCCTACGTGTCCCCCGGCGAACGGGTCGGCTGTCTTTGGCCGACGTACTCCCTCTATCCCGTCTTCGTGCAGAAGGCCGCCGCCACCGAGGTGCGCTTTCCCTGGTCTCTCGACGGACCCACTCAGGAGGAGGCGCTGGAAGCGGCGCCTGCGGATCTCGCGCTGGCCTATCTGACGACGCCGAATCCGCCCTTCGGTCTCCCGCTGGACCTCGATGCGGTTCGGCGGTTCGCGCTCCGGCGCCCGCAGACCCTCGTCGTTTCCGACGAGGCCTACATCGCCTATGGCGGGAAATCGGCGCTGGAGCTGGTGCGGGAGGGGCTGCCGAACGTGCTCGTCACGCGGAGTTTCTCCAAGAGCCACAGCCTGGCGGGGATGCGCGTGGGGTTCGCCGTCGGGTCGGCGGAAATCGTCGCCGTGTTGAACAAGGTGAAGGACTCCTACAATCTGAACGCCACGGCCCAGGCTGCGGCCCAGGCGGCGTGGGAGGATCAGGCGTACACCGACGCGGTGGTGGCGCGAATCGTTGCATCCCGCGAGCGGACCGCCGTACGGCTGAGGGGTCTGGGCTTCCAGGTTCCTCCCAGCGCCGGGAACTTCCTCTTCGCCCTGCGGGAGGACGCCCCCGCGCTTTTTCCTAAGTTCCGCGATCACAACATTCTGGTCCGCTGGTTCGATACGCCCGGGCTTCGCAACGGCCTCCGGGTCTCCATCGGCACCGACGATGAAATGGAGACCTTTCTCCGCGCCGCCGAAGCGCTTTGCTCTCAGTGATTTTCGGGTTGCGCCAGGTCCGTGCGCGCCCGAGGAGTGGCAGGAGTCTGCCACTATCGAACTGCCCACAGCCAAGGGGCTGGAGAGGATTATCCATGACGAACAGACCCGCGCCCGTCCGGTTTCTCGTGATCGCCGCGGCCCTTCTTGGATGCATGGTTCTGGCGCCGCAGGAAGCCGAGGCCCGGGGACCGCTCTACCGCACCAACTATCCATCGAAGATCACCTACAAGCTCTGGTCCGGAATGGGGAACGTGCTGTTCTCCTGGTGCGAGATTCCCATCGAGGTGAACCGCGAGATCCAGAACACCGACCCGTTCACCGGGACCTTCGTCGGCGCCGGCAAGGGCCTTTGGTACACGGGCCGCCGCTTCGTGCTGGGGGCCGTCGATGTCGTCACCTTCCCCGTCGATCTCTACGGCAACAACTGGCAGACGATCCAGCGCACCGAATTTCCCTTTATCGAAGAAGTCGAATCCTGACCTGACCATTCCAGACCGCCTTCGGAGGGCACCCCTTTCATGCTTCGCCAAACCAGCATCCTTCGCGTCTTCTGCGTACTCGGGCTTCTCGCCTCGATGGCCCTGATTCCCACCGCCGCCCAGGCCCAGGTCGACGAGGACGTCTACCGCCAGAACACCGACATCCAGAAGATGTTCCACAAGCTCGGCCGCGGCGTTTCCAACGTCCTGCTCGGCTGGGTCGAGATTCCCAAGAACGTCGCCCGCGAATGGCGCAACACCGAGCCCTTCACCGGCACCATCGTCGGCCTCATCAAGGGCTTCGGCTGGGGCATCGCCCGCACCATGGCCGGATTCTACGAGGTCGTCTCCTTCCCCTTCCCCATTCCACGCAGCTACGAACCCATCATGTATCCCGAGTTCGTCCTGCCCAGCGTCTGGGGCGAACGCCTTCCCATCTACCAGGACGAGTTCCTCGCCGCCGACTCCAACCGCACCGCAGCCTACGGGCTGGCGTCCGACACGCCGACCTACGGCAGCTCCTACACGGTGACCCGCAGCGCCCGCAACTACTGAGCGCCGCGCCCGGACCGCGAAGAATCGAAGCCGGTGGCCCGTCCACCGGCTTTTTTCGTTTCCAACGGGTGGCTCCGCAGCTACCTTAGACCATGACCTCCAAAGTAAACGACCTGATCCGGGACCTGCTCGGAATCGGCACCGTGCACCAGCACCGGCTGCTCGCCTCCCTGCTGGTCGTGCTCGGCCTCTGGCTGCTTCGTCGCATCGTCCTGCGAATCGTCGGCGGAAGATACGACGACGTGCGCGTCCGCTACCAGTGGCGCAAGTCGTCCACATACGTGGCCGTCGTGATCGGCGTTCTTCTGATCGGACGCATCTGGTTCGAGGGCTTCCACTCCCTCTCGACGTTCCTGGGGCTTCTCAGCGCCGGTCTCGCGATCGCGCTTCAGACGCCCGTCATGAATTTCGCCGGCTGGATCTTCCTGCTTTGGCGCAGGCCCTTCGAGGTCGGCGACCGCATCGAGATCGGAACCGACCGCGGCGACGTCATCGACCTTCGCATCTTCATGTTCACCATGATGGAGATCGGCAACTGGGTGGACGCCGACCAGAGCACCGGCCGCGTCATCCACGTTCCCAACGGCCGCATCTTCTCGCTCACCGTCGCCAACTACAGCAAGGGCTTCCAGTACATCTGGGACGAACTCGCCGTGCCGATCACCTTCGAGAGCGACTGGAAGAAGGCGAAGGACATCCTGCGCCGCATCGCCCTCAAGAACGACGTCAGCGCCGAGGCCGGCGAACGGGTCCGCGAGGCCGCCGACCGCTATCTCATCTACTACCGCAAGCTCACGCCCATCGTCTACACGGCGGTCAGGGAAAACGGCGTCGAACTGACGATCCGCTATCTCACCGAACCACGCCGCAGACGCGGCGCCCGCGAAGCCATCTGGGAGGACGTTCTCGACGCGTTCGCGGAGCACCAGGACATCGCGTTCGCCTATCCGACCATCCGCCGCTACGTCAATTCCGCCGAGGGAAAACCGGGCGCGGGGGGGCCACCTCCTCCGCAACCGGCAGAATAACCACCGCGTTCGCGAAGTCGGCCACCGCGATTCGCCCGTCGCCCAGCGCGACCGCGTCCATCGCGATCTTCGGCGACGTGTTCATGTCCGACCGCTCGAAGCCCTCCGCCCTCCGGTCCAGAATCCGGAGGCCCGACGCCATTTCCGGCAGCAGCAACCGCCCGCCCGCCAGGCTGACGGTCCCCGGCTTGTACTCCGCCGAGCCCACCAGCGGAGCGATCGCCTGGCGGGCGTCGAAACCCGCGAAGCCCTTCTGCGGCTCGAGAACGATCACGCCGCTGTACCGGTTCACGGCGAGAATCGTCTCCCCGTCGCTCTCCACCGCATCGCAGAACCCTCGCATCGGGAAGGTGCCCAGCTTGTGCGGCCGGTAGGGGTCGCCGACGTCCAGCGCCACCAGACCGACTTCATGGGCGTCGGCGACCAGCAGAACGCCTTCGGCGTGAAAGACGACCTGCTTCGCGAACCCGATGAAGGGGTAGCGCGCGATCAGATGGGGAGGCGAGTCCTGCGCGCGCCACTCCCAGAGGGAAACGCCGGCGCCGCCGCAGGCCAGCGCCGTCAGATCCCCAAGCGTCGACGAGTCGTTCGGCAGTCCCTCCACCGGCCACTCGAACGCGGTCTCCGCCGCCGCGCCTCCGTCGGCGAGATCGACGACCCGCATGATGCTGTCCCGGCCCGAAAGCAGCACCCGGCCGTTGGGCTGCGACTCGGCGGCCAGTGTCGGCCAGGCTTCGCGAACATCCGCCTCCGCCGCAGCGGGATCGACGAACGCCACGCCGTTCAGCCCCATGCAGGCCACGACGTGTCCGTGGGCTTCGGCGATTCGCAGGACGGGCGCCGGCGTATCGACGCGCAGGGGCTCCCCGCTCGCTCCCTCGACCGCGCCCAGGGCGCAGACCAGCAGCGCCGAAACCGCCCTCCCCGGGCTTTGACGTTGACCACCCAGGGGCAAGGTTCCCCCCCTGACGTGTCCCCGTTGTTGGACTCTTCCAATTCGCTGCATTCCGGCTCCTCTCATACGCCTTGGCTTCCCGACCTCTTTTTCACGCACCGGCCGACTTTCCCCGCAAGGGACCAGGCGCGGCCTTCGCCCACTGCCTTCTTAACTGGATCGTTCCGGGAGCGGGATTCGTGGCGGTCGGCGACCGCAAGCGCGGTATCGCACTCTTCGTGCTCGTCAACGCCATCTTCTTCGCCGGCCTGGCCTTCGACGGCTACCTCTATGTTCCGCCGTTTCTGCCCAGGACCCCCGGCTTTAACATCGTCGCCACCCTGACCTTCATCGTTCAGGCGTGCAACGGAGGACTCTGCGCCCTGGTGTTGGCGGCGGCGGACACCAAGCTTCCCCTGCTGGGCCTTCTGGCCCGCGACCCCGGAACGGCCTGGGCGGACCTCGGAGCCGTCCATTTTCTGGTATCCGGGGGGCTGAATTACTTCGCCACCGTTCGGCTCTACGACCTGCTGACCGGCAGCGCCCAGGAAGAGACCGCCCCGGTTGCGGGGGGCCCGGCCCCGGCTCCCGAAACCGCCGAATCGGGGGCGCAGCCATGAGCCCGGGTTTCGTCTTTGTTACGACCGCATTATATTTGACGTTTCTCGTCGCATTGGTCGTTTCCTTGCTTGACCAGTCTCTGTGGGACACGATTCTAAGGAGTACACTGCGTAGATGGGGTAAATTTCTGCTCGGCCTTGCAGGTCTTGCCACGGTTGTGCAGATTCTTACATGGATCGGCTGAAAAGCGTTCCCCGCTTATTCATGGGGGTGACTTTGCTGGAACGCCAGAAGCCCGGGTCGACAATACGCAAACTCCCGTTTATCTCACATCTTTCCATCCTTAGAAAGGGGAACTACACGACAATGCGGAAGCTCAAGGGTTTCACCCTTATCGAACTGCTGATCGTTGTGGCCATTATCGCCATCCTGGCGGCCATCGCGGTCCCGAACTTCCTTGAGGCGCAGGTGCGCTCCAAGGTCTCGAGAGTCAAAGCCGACCATCGCTCGATGGCCACGGCCGTCGAGGTCTACTACCTCGACAACAACCTCTACCCCGCGATGTACGGCGGAACCGGCGGAGCCGGTGTGAGCGCGGACGCGATCACGCCCCTCGGCACGAACGCCATGCGTACGTTCCGTCTTCGCGACAACTCGTTCCTGAGCACGGTGACCACGCCCATCGCGTACATCACCAGCTACTTCGCCGATCCCTTCGCCGACACGCGTGGCCTGACCACCCGTTACTTCAACGACCGCTCCGGCTTCATTCTGGGCTCCTTCGGCCCGGACGCCGACCAGGCCGTCGGTGGCGATCTCGGCTGGAACGTCGGTACGAACACCATCCTGCCGACGCGTGACGGTGTCGTCGAGACCGTCTACGACAGCCGCCAGGCCCAGCCCAGCAACACGCTCGTCGCCGGTCGCAACGGCGGTGGCGCAGGCCTCGGTGCCTACACCTACGACCCCACCAACGGTACGGTGTCGCAGGGTGACGTGTGGCGCGTGAGAGACTAATCGTCCCTCGTAATCCCGCACGAAAACGCATGATCGATTCCGGCCATCTCTCGCGAGATGGCCGGTTTCTTTTGTGTCCGCCTCCCTTCCCGTGCTTCCTCCCCCTCAGCCATGAGAGTGACCACCGACAATCCGGACTACCGCCTTCGCCAGGCGCGCTCCCGCCGGCGCCTGGCGCTCTGGCTCTTCGGCATCTTCCTGACGGCCTCGCTCTTCGCGCTGCTCTTCGTTCTTCAGCGCATGAGCATCAGATATCCCCCCGACCTCTCCAGTCGCATCGCGGAAGTCGCCGGTGCCGACGCGTACTGGACGATCCCCACCGCCGAGCTTCCCGGCCTCGCCTCGCGCTATCTCGATGGCGGAGAGGATGCCGAAGCCATCGCCGAACGCCTCGAAAGCCTGGTCGATCTGCTCCATCCCGAAGCGGTGCTTCTGGTTTATGAACGGAAGCCGGAATCGGGAGCGGTGTCATGGGTCTTCTGCACGAAAATCCGCCGTCCGCAGAAGGCGTTTCACGAACCCGTCGAAAGACTTCTGGGTGGCGAAGGCGGAGTGCTCGACGACGGAGCCGGCATCGAAACGCGGATTCGCGGCGGTCGTGTCCTGATTTCCAACGATCGCTCCGCCGTTCGTGCGCTCGACGACGCCATCGCTAACCGGTCGGAGTACGTCGCCGGTGACGACATCGAGATTCCGGAGGGCTTGCCCGGTCCCGAACCGGGACTCGGCTATTACGGTCCGTGGCGACTTCTTCCCGCCGATCTTCGGAACCGGATTGCGGGTGTGCTGCCCGAGACGCTGCTTTGGAGCGAAACCGATCCCGACGTGCAGTTGGAGTGGACCGTCGAGCCTCTGGACGATGAGACGACTGGGATGATGCTGACATTGACCTGGTACACATTGCCTCGCGTCGAGAACCTGCGGATCGTTCGCGTCTGGGGCCTCGAACTGTTCACCTCAGGCGACCCGGAAGAAGTGCGAATCCAGCCATGACGGAACTTCCGACGATCGTTCGCATGATCACGTGGCTGCCGGTGGGCGGAATCGAGCGGCGTCTCGTCTCCATTCTTCCGCGCCTGCGCGAGAAGGGCTGGCCGGTGCGGCTGATCCTCTTGCGCGAGGAGGGGCCGCTTGCCGCGGAACTGAAGGAGAAGGGCGTTCCCGTGGAACTGATCGCGCTGAAGTCCCGCCTCGATCCCTTCGGCATTCGACGCCTTTCGCGCAGACTGAAGGAACTCGACGCGAAACTCGTCCATGCCCACATGTACCGGTCGAGCGTGCCCGGAACCATCGCCGCGCACTTCGCGAAGGTCCCCGTCGTCTTCTCGCAGGTGCACAACGTCGATACCTGGGAGAGTTCCCGCCAGGCCGCGATGGACCGGCGTCTCGCGCGATGGAGAACCGGAACCCTCTGCGTCTCGAAGGCCGTGCAGAAGAACGTCTGCGACACGCTGCGTCTCGTGCCGGAGTCCGCGCCCGTTCTCTACAACGGCTGCGACACGAATCTCTTCCGACCCGACGAGAACCTGCGCGCCGCCACCCGCGCGGAACTGGGGCTCTCCGATGCCGACATCGCCGTCCTGGTTCCCGCGCGGCTCCACGCGAACAAGCACCCCCTCGGCGTGCTGAAGGCATTCCTTGAAGCGCGCGACGCGACGAAGGCGAACGCCACGCTGCTCTACGCCGGCGGGGGAGGGATGGAGGCCGAGCTGCGCGCCGCCATCGACACCGCCGGAGCGGGCGACAGCGTGCGCCTGCTGGGCAGGCGCGACGACATGCCGGCGCTCTACAACGCCGCCGACGCCGTGCTGCTCTCCAGCGCCAAGGAAGGCTTCTCCAACGCCGTCGTCGAGGCGCTGGCCTGCGGCAAGCCCGTCATCGCGGCCGATGTGGGCGGCAACCGCGAAGCCATCGACTCCGGCCGCGTCGGCTGGATTCACGCCTCCGCCGATCACGCCGCGATGGTCCGCCAGATCGGCGAGGCCATCGGCGACCCCGGCGCGTTGCGCGCGCGGGCCGGGGCGTGCCGCGAGCGCGGACTCGTCTTCAGCCTCGACCAGCTCGTCGCCGACACCGACGCTCTCTACAGAAGCGCGCTGACCGGCGCCGGAGTCCTGCCATCGTGACCGTGTCCGAAGCCACCGCCCCGGCCGAGCCGCCCGACGACCAGTGGATGCACTGGATGCGGGGGCTCCTTTCATACGACGTTCTGCACGTTCGCCAGCGCATCCGCCCCTTCGTCCAGAAGTACCAGGTGACCGACGAACGCGGCATGCCGCTCTTCCACGTCGTGCGGCCCCCCCGCCTGGCGGTTGCGATGGCCGTGTCGCTCTCCATTACCGCCGTCCACATCCTGATCCTCGTCGGGGTGTTCCGCTACATGTTCGGCGGCGGCAGCATCCCCCTCGGTCTCGTCGTGCTGTTCTGTTCGAACTTCGCGCTCGGCATCGCCGGTGCGCTTCTCGCGCCCTACCGCGACATCGACGTGTTCGCCGACGAGAGCGAGTCGTGGCGCATACTGACCATCACCCAGGACAACAAACTCGGCTTCTGGCGCGAGTATTCGCTCTGGGACTGCATGGGCAACCAGGTCGCGCGGTTCCGCCGCAGCACGGTCCACGCGATCGTCCGCCGCCACTGGCGCGTGGAAACGCCCGACGGCCAGCCGCTCTTCGAGGTCCAGGAGGACTCCCTGGTGCGCTCGCTTCTCCGCCGCTATCTGGGGCCGCTCTACGGCGCGCTGAGGACCAACTTCGACTTCGAACTCCCCGACGGAACCACCTTCGGCCACTACAACCGTAAGTTCACCATCACCGACCAGTACGTGCTCGATCTGCGCGCCGACCCGCACCGCACCGTCGACCGCAGAACGACTCTGGCGATGGCCATCCTACTCGACACGGCGGAATCACGATGAGCATCGACCGGCTGAAGATCACCGCGATCACGAACCGCCTTCTCTGCGGCGTTCCGCTGGAGGAGACCGTCGCCCGAATCGTGGAGGGCGGCGCGACCGCCGTCATGCTGCGGGAGAAGGACCTGTCGCCGCGCGAGCTGTACCTCGCCGCGCGCCGTCTCGTGCCCGTCTGCGAATCCCGCGGCGCGCTGCTGATCGTGAACCACTCGCTGGAGGTCGCCATCGCCGCCGGAGCCCACGGCGCGCACCTGGGCGTTGCCTCCATTCCGCCGGCGGCCGCGCGGACGATCGCGCGGAAGCCGTTTCTCCTGGGTTTCTCCGCCCACGACGTCGACGAGATGCGCGCGGCGGAAGCCGCATCGTTCGACTACTGCACGATGTCGCCCGTGTTCTATCCGACGTCGAAGGAATTCACCTCGCCGCCGATCGGAATCGAGGGACTCACGCGCATGGCGAAGGCCGCCGCGCTGCCGCTCGTCGCGCTCGGAGGCATCACCGCGGAGAACGCGAAGTCCTGCATCGCGGCGGGGGCGTGCGGAGTTGCCGCCATCGGACCCTTCTTCGGCGCGGGCGATCCGTACGACGCCGCGCGGCGCATGGCGGAGGCGGTCGCGACGTGAAGCCCCGCCGCAAGACCGCGTTCGCCTGCGGGCTGCTCGCCGTTTTGCCGCTTCTCTGGTGGTGGCCGGTGTTCGCCGGCTGCCTGCCCGACTTCATGGACACCATCGCCCACGGCTACCCGATGCGCATGGCGGCCGCGCGCCAGATACGCGCCGGCACGCTGCCTCTCTGGCTTCCCAACGTGTTCTCCGGAACGCCCCTGGCCGCCAACCCCCAGCTCACCGTCTGGTACCCGCCCCAGCTGATCTTCTACGCCTGGCCATCGACGTTCGCCTACGGATTCTTCGCGATTCTTCACTACATCGTCGGCGGTCTCGGCATGTTCGCGTGGGTTCGCCGACTGACGGGCAGCACGGCGGCGGCGCTGTTCGCCGCCTTCGCGTTCCAGTTCGGCAGCATGCTGGTCAGCCGCATCGCGCTGCTGCCGCACGTGCTGGCGGTGGTGTGGATACCGTGGATGTTCTGGGCCGCGGAGCGCGCCATCCACGAACGCGGATTTCTGCCGGGGCGCGGCGCGCTTCTGGTCGCCGCGTTCTTCGCGATGCAGCTTCTCGCCGGTTCGCCCCAGATCGTCTTCTTTACCGCCATTGCGCTTCCCCTCGTATGGATCGGCCGGCGGTTTGCCGTCGCGGGCCGCACCGGTGTTCCGCGCGCTGTCGCCGAAACGCTTTCACAGGGGCTGACGGCAGCGGTGACGGGCGTGCTCGTCGCCGGAATCCAGATCGTGCCCATGCTGGACTTCGCCGCCGGAACGACGCGTTCCTCCCTCGACGTCGCCCGTCTTGCCGAGGGCGGTCTGAACGGTGGCTTCGTGTGGCGCTCGCTGATCGGGTTTACCGGCTCCTTCATCGAGGACACCGACTCCGTCAACGCCATCGGCATCGGCGCCCTGCTGCTGGTTCCCTTCGCGTTTCTGCGGAGAAGACGCCGCCGTTCCGCGATCGTGCTGCTCGCTATCGGCGCCATCGGGTTTCTGCTGGCGCTTGGAAGCCTCGCCCCCGTGTGGGCCAGGATCGTTCCGCTCTACGACGGCTTTCACGCGCCGCGCCGTTCGCTGATCCTCTGGTCCGTCGCCGGTCCGGCCATCGCGGGGATCGGAGCCGCCGACCTGCTGGCACGAATGCGCCTTCGCCGCCTGCCGCGCATCGCCGGGCCCGCGGCGCTGCTGCTCCTCTCCTGCGGCACGCTCTGGATGCTGCCGCGCATCGACCGCGTGTGGACGAAGGAGGACCGCCTGCGGCCCGACGCGCGCACCGTCGAAGCCATCGGCACCGACCGCTTTCTCGTCGTCGATCCCACGCTGCGCTATTCCTACGACTCGCGGCGGTTCGACTTCGGCCGTTCCATGGTCGCGAATCTCTCCTGCCTGCACGACACGATGGCGGTGAACGGATACGACCCGCTGGTTCCGGCGTCCTACGACCGCGCACGCAACGTGGCG
This sequence comes from Candidatus Sumerlaeota bacterium, assembly GCA_021772755.1. Lineage (GTDB taxonomy): Bacteria > Sumerlaeota > Sumerlaeia > SLMS01 > JAHLLQ01 > JAJFLJ01. Next base: position 893 of record JAJFLJ010000103.1, on the reverse strand, counting down.
TGCGCCGCCACCGGCAGCTTCTATCCCTCCCACGGCGCGTTCTTCACCGACCCGAACTCGTCCGTGCTCGAAATGCTGAACGTCCGCTACCTCGTCGGACGGTGGGACCTCTTCGAACCGGGGCGCGTGATCCCCGGCGTTTCGATGGACCGGGAACGGCTCGCCGGCCGCGTGGAACTCGTCGTGCCCCACACGCGGTGGCCGGTCTACCGCTTCACCGACGAACGCCCTCTGGCCTGGATTCCGCAGCGCGTCGTTTCCGTGGGCACGGAGGAGGAGGCGCTCTTCGCCGCCGTTTCGACGAGCCCCCGCGACATGGCCTTCAATACCGCCGGAATCGACATGACGACGGCCACCGCACCGCCGGCCGTCGGTGCGCGCTACGTCGATGCACGCACCATCGAGGTCTCGCTCGAACCGCCGCCCTCCGCCGAGACGTTCGTCTCCGTCGCCGTCCCGTGGTCCTCCGGCTGGCGGATCGCCGGGTCCGAATCGTCCCTCGTCTTGTCGGTGAACGGCACGATCACGGGACTGCTGGTGCCCGGCGGAACGCAGAGCGTGCGGCTGGTCTACGCTCCGGCGTCGTTTCGCACGGGCGCGCTGCTGACGCTGGCGGGGCTTGTATTGCTTGCCGCCGGTTTCCTGGCGGACCGGCGACGGCTGCGGTCCTAATCGCCGTCCGTCTCCGGCCCGACATGGCGGATGCTTCTTCCGGAGCATTCGTCCCGGCAGGGACGCCACATTCATAGCCCCGGACGAAGTCCGGGGTTGCGGGTTCCATCGATGATTCCCGACCCCGGTCGGGGTCGGACGGTTCCCCCGGACTTCGGCCGGGGCTGGTGTTGTCGTGTCCCTGACGGGACACCAGAGCCCTGATCGTCGACCGTCACGCG
>JAJFLJ010000102.1 GCA_021772755.1 Candidatus Sumerlaeota bacterium | reverse complement strand
CTCGAGCGCTTCGACGAAGCCGCCGACGCGTTCGAGTCCGCCACGAACGTCATCCCCGAAGACGCCACGCCGGCCTACAATCTCGGCATCGTGCGCTACTACCATCTCGACGACCCGGCGGGCGCGATCGACGGGTTCATGGAAACCCTTCGGCGCGAACCCGGCCATCACCGCGCCTCGTGGATGCTCGCGCTCTCGCTCGTTCGCACCGGCGACAGCGAAGGCGCGGCATCCGTTCTCGTGGCATACGACGCGAGCGCGCTCGGCCCGGAAGCACCGGTGGAGCTGCTCGCCGCCTTCGCCGCTCTCGACTGCGCGACGAACCAGCCGCAACGACTCGCCGCGATCGAGGACCTCGCCCGCGAAGGAAACAAGTCGGAGGAATTGAAGCGCGAACTCGAACTCGCCGGCTGCGAACGCTAGCGCGGCCCAACCGCGAATCGGAACGCTACTTCTTCGGCACCGCGACCTTGGAGAACGGCTTGCCGTCTCCACCGAACATGACGATGTGATCGACTCCCTCGCGCTGCCAGACGTACTTTCGTTCGTCCGACCGGTCCCATTTTCCGAAGAGCTGGAGAACAGCATTGTCTCTGACGCAACCGTCGTAGTGCCCGGCCCAGACCGATTTCAGCTTCTCCGAATTCCAGGTTCGCAGACGCTCCTCCTGCCGCACGGAAGGAACCATCCCGTCCTGCGGATCGGGAAGCGGACGAAAGGCCTTCGTCCGAACGTCGACCATTTCGTAGGGACGACCGTCCACCGAACGAAGCGTCCAATAGCGGAAGTACGTCGGCGAAAGCGCGTAGCGGTTGACGGCGGTCTTCACGGATACGGCGCCCCCGCCCGGCATCCCCATCGTCGACTCCTCGATCTCGAAGGTGCGAGTTCCCTTTTCGAAGGCGCGAACGGCTTCGGACCAGCTGGAGAACTTCTTCGCTCCAAGAGCGTGAGTCGCTTTCATGCGCGATGTCCAGACCGTCGTTTCATCCGGGCGATTCCCCGGAACGTCGAAGACGACGACCGCGTCGCCCGAAAACGCCCCACCCTTCACTTTCAGGATATACGTTCCAGGATAGATCGCGAACCCCTTCTCCAGAGCGGACCAGCGATACGTGCCGAGAGTGCCTCCGTGCATCACCCACACGTCCGGCACTCGGTTCATCTGCGTTTGCGCGAGCGCGGGGGGAACCTTTCCGAAGTCGAGCAATTCGAACGTCAGCAAGCCGTAGTCCGCGATCGCGCCGGACACCTTAAGGTCGGAGGTCTTCGCGTCGTAGTCCAGCGACACCGTCAGAGTCTTTCCGACCGGTGCGATTTCGTGATACTTCAGCGGGACCGCCCACGACGGGAATCCCGCCAGGAGCACTGCGGCAGCGATCGCAAGACAGCATACCGACGGCATTCCCTTCATCCGCCCGCCTCCCCGCTCAGTCCGCCGGTTCCGGCTGAAGTTCGTAGAAGAAGTTCCGGCGGCGCGGTTCGTAGCCGGCCTCCGAAACGAGGTCCCGCAGCGCCTGCTCCGTCATGCGGAAGTTCGCCCCCGCCGCCTTCACCACGTTTTCCTCGATCATGATCGACCCCATGTCGTCGCACCCGAACGAGAGACTCACCTGTCCGATGCGCCCGCCCTGCGTCACCCACGACGATTGCAGGTGCGGAACGCTGTCCAGATAGAGCCGCGCGATCGCCGTCGTCCGCAGGTAGTCCCACGAACCGACTTCCCGCAGACCGCGCGTTTCGCCAAGACGCGTGTTCTCCGGCTGGAACGTCCAGTCGATGAACGCCGTGAATCCCCCCGTCTCGTCCTGAAGCTCGCGATAGCGCCGGAACGTCTCGACGCGTTCCGCCAGCGTCTCGACGTGGCCGAACATCATCGTCGCGCTGCTCTTGCCCCCCAGGCCGTGCCACACGCGGTGCACCTCCAGCCAATTCTCCGTATCCACCTTGCCGCGCGTGATCTCGTTCCGCACGCGGTCGACCAGGATCTCCGCACCGCCCCCCGGCAGCGAATCCAGCCCCGCCTCCTTCAGCGCCCCGAGCACCTCGCCGTGCGACAGCTTGTTGATCTTCGCGAACGCGTGGATCTCCGGCGCGCTGAACGCGTGCAGATGGATGCCGAACTCCCGCTTCATCCACGAGAGCATGTCCGTGTAGAAATCCAGCTTCAGCCGCGGATGCATCCCCCCCTGAAGAAGAATCTGGCGCCCCCCCAGGTCCATCGTCTCGCGGATCTTCTGCGCGAGCTCCTCCTTCGAGAGGACGTACGCCTCCTCGTCGTTCCACTTGCGGTAGAACGCGCAGAAATCGCAGTCCGCCAGGCACGCATTCGTGTAGTTGATGTTCCGGTCGATGATATACGTCACGAGCCGCCCGGGATTCAGGCGCTGGCGCATCCTCGTCGCCGCGACGCTCAGCTCGGGAAGCTGCGCCCGCTCGAACAGCAGCAGCGCGTCCCCGTCGGAGAGGCGCTCTCCGGCCACCGTGCGGTCGAGAATGTCCTGAACGCGCTCCTGGTCCGTGCCGGTGGGTGTTTCCGCGATCGTCATCGTTGCCGCCTTGCCCGGCGTCGGGCTCCCGGTGTCGGGCCCCCGGCCCGCGCCCGAAACCGGACCACATCCGGCCCCGGGCGGCAAGGCGAACGGTTCCTACTCCACCGCCCACCCCATCATGCCCTCCGGAACGATCGGCGCCTGGATTTCCAGCGTGTCCAGGAGGTCCTCGTCGTCTTCGTACCGGATCGTCAGCGTTCCGCGCGCCCCGGCCTCCACGATACCGTTCTCCGAAACGACCGTCCCGTGCTGGATGCGGAAGGGCGTGGCACTCATGAAGACGCCCCTGAAATTGCTCGTCTCCGTCAGCTCGAAGGTCTCCACGTCCCCGTTGTCGTCGTTCTCGACCACCACAGAGACCACGTTCATCTGGCTGCCATCGGTGTTTTCGTCCTCGTCCGTGATCGTCAGATACAGATCGGTGTTGTGCATCGCGTCCACCGGATCGCCCTCCGCATCGACGACCGCCAGACCCGATGCGTTCCGCCGAACGAGGCCGCTGCCCTGCTCGGTCAGCGTGCCCGACAGGCGGACGATCGGCGCGCTCCGCAAGTCCAGCAGTCCCCCGTCCGCCACGACGAACGTGGTGCTGCCACTGGTGGAGAAGTCCGCCGTCAGGATCCCGACCACGAAGTCCCCCTCGAACGTGTACGTTCCGCCGACCGCGAAGAACTGCGAGACGCCCTGCACCAGGACGTCCCCGCGAATCGTCGTGACCCCGTTCGTTCCGTCGGTCGCGCTGATCTGAAAGAAGGTCCGCGCCTCCGGCCCGAAATCGATCAGCGCGGGGCCGGATGCCCGAAGTTCGAGACGTCCGCTCGTCACGTCGAACGTTCCGCCGCTCAGAATGAAGTCCCCGCCGGCGACGAAACCGGGCGTGCCGGGGCCGGCGATGGTGCCGCCATCCTGAACGAACGACACGCGGGTGGTGATCAACGTCCCGGACGCCACCCCGATCGTTCCCGTGTACTCCTCGGCGATCGTCAGCGATCCGACCTCGACCACGAAACCGAGATCGCAGTCCTTCGACGAGGTGCCGTCGAAGAACACCCGGTCCGTCGCGATGGGCAGAGCGTCGCCGCTCCAGTTCTCCGGCGTCGTCCAGAGGTTGTCCGCGCCCCCGCCGTCCCAGACCACCGGTTCCGTCAGCAGATTCGTCATGATCGTGTCGTCGGCGTCCTCGTCGTCGGTGTAGTGGACGAAGAGGTCCTCCGCGCCGTCGTACTGAAGCACCCCGTCCTCCGCGACCGCCGCTCCGCCGGCCGTCGGCAGCGCCGCCGCGTTGCGGAACGTCTCGGTCTTCGGCCCCGTCTCCGTCAGCGTGATCGTCTCGCTGTCCCCCGTGGTCTCGCTCGTCACCACCACTGTCACCGTATCCGGCGACGTCGTCTCGTTCTCGTCCTCGTCCTCCAGCGTCACGTACACCCCCGCGCCCTGGGCGACGGCCCCGACGGGAACGCCTGCCGCGTCGGTGAACTGGATCGACTTCGCGTTTCGCCGCAGAACGCCCGTGCCCTGCTGCACCAGCGTGCCGCCCAGGTTCAGGTTGTTGATCTCGCGCGCGTCGAGAACCGCGCCGTCTTCGATCACGAGCGTGCCGTTGGTCGAGGACTGCACGCCGCTGCTCCCCGGCAACATCGTCACCGAGTCGTGGATGCGCGTGGTTCCGTTGCCGAGGGCGCTGAACGTCAGCGTGGAGTTCACCGTTCCCCGCACATGGGTCTCCACCGCGCTCGACGTCCCCGTCTGCAGCTGGCGCACCGTGATCGGATCCGGCCCCGCGTCGAACTCCGTCGTCCCGGGACCCGTCACTCCCACAAACGCCGTGGTGAACCCCGTCGTTCCCCCGGTGCGGACGAAGCTGCCCTCCAGCAGCAGCGTCGCGAACGTTCCCGTCGTCGCCGTTCCGCCGTGCTGCGTGAAGTTGCGGAACTCGTGTCGCTCGTTGAACTGAAGGCCTCCGAGAGCCACCGTCCCCCCGTAGGCCGCGTCGATCGTCATGTCGCGAAAGAACGTCGCCCGGCGAAAGATCGTGCAGTCCTTGGAGCTCGTGCCGTCGAACAGCACGTCGTCGTACTGCGTCGGCGGGGTGTCGGGATTCCAGTTTTCCGCCGTGTCCCAGTCGTTGTCCGCCCCGCCGCCGTCCCACACCAGCAGCGGCCGCATGAGCCGCGCCGTCAGCGTGTCGTCCGGGTCCTCCGGATCGGCGTACGTCACGATCAGGTCCTCGTCGCCGTTGCGCTGGACGGTGCCGTCCTCCGGGGACGCCGCGCCGGCCGCCACCGTCAGCGGACTGATCGTGCGAAACTGGCCCGGGGGAAAGCCCTCCGTCAGGATGATCGTCTCCGAATCCCCCGTGACCTCGCTCGTCACCACCACCGTCAGCGTGTCCAACTGCGACCCGTCCGTATTCGCGTCGTCGTCGAAGAGTTCCAGATACAGCGTGTCGAAAGGACCGGCCGGCGGAATCACCCCGCCGACGTCGTCCGTGAACGCCACCCCGCGCGCGTCGCGCCGAATGCGGCCCGTGCCCTGCTGGATCGCCAGGGCCGTTCCGTAGAGATCCCACGTCGACGACTTGCGAAGATCCAGAACGCCCCCGTCCGCGATCACCAGCGTCCCGCTGCTGATGGACTGGTTGAAGGACTGCTCGACCGCCGTCGCCGTTCCCGCCAGTCTCACCATCGAACCCGGCTCCGCGGTCATGTCGAAACTCGAGAGCCGGAACGTGCCGTCGACGTCGATGGTGACGTCTTCGTCGGGCTGGAAATTCACCGTGCTCGTCAGCCAGTCCGACGCGCCGAAGTCCACCGTGCAGTTCTCCACGCCCTGGAAATTGAAACGATCGCCCGAACCGGACTGGGTCCCCCCCGTCACCAGGAAATCGCGGTCGCAGGTGTATGTGGAATTCCCCCCCGAGTACGCTCCCCCGTTCAGATGGAACAGCTCGCGGATGCGAATCGTGTTCCCCGCGAACCCGAGCGTGCCCGTATAGCCGGGCTCCACCGTCAGGCTGCTGATGTCGGCGGTGACGGAGAACATCTGCACGTTGTCCGTCGAGGTCGCGTCGAAGACCACATCGTCCCCCGGCTGCGGCAGACGGTTCAGGTCCCAGTTCGCCGGATTCGTCCAGAGGTTGTTCCCTCCGCCGTTCGTCCACGTGATGGTCTCGGCCCCGGCGGCCACCGCCGCTCCCGCAAGAAGTCCAGTGATTCCGTATCTCAGAAGATTCGCACGCATCGAAAACCGCCCATTCTTCGATTTATTGAAAATGACCCGCCCCCGGCGAGATGTCGCAACCCGAAAGCGCCCGCTCCGAAGGGCGGGCTGCCCAACAGTCGCTCCGCCCGGAATGGATTTCCGTTGGCGCGTCGCGGCCTGGCCCCCATACGTACGCCAATTCAGCGAAGGAACCCCTCCCATGCCTCCCGTTTCGCCCTGCACAATGCTCGCCGAAGGCCTTCGCAGCACCGGTCGCCAGGCCCTCTCGATGATCGGCGAGGACCTGACCCCCGCACAGGCCGCGTTCCGCCTTCCCCACGGCACGTCCAGCATCCTCTGGCTCACCGGACACCTCGCCGTCGCGACCGGCGTCATGGCGGCTCGCGCCGTCGGCACTCCACGCACTCTCCCCGCCCGGTTTTCGGAGCTCTTCGACCTCGGAGCGAAGGTTCTCGACGACCCTTCCGCGTATCCGCCGCTGTCCGAACTTCGCGCCGCCCTCTCCGAACAGACCGAACGCGTTGCCGACGCCGTCGCGGCCCTCGATCCCGCAGTGCTGGAAACCTCCACCCCGCCCGAGATTCCCGTCGCCGCCGTATTCCCCACAGTCGGACGGTTCCTTGCCGCACTCCCCGGCCACACGATGTATCACTGCGGCCAGATCACGCTGCTGCGCCGCGCGCAGGGACTCAGCGGAGGGTTCGGAATGTAGGAGAGCCGAACGCACGAGCCACCCTCTCGCTGCACAAGACCAACGCCCGCCCGTCGAACGAACAACTGCCAACGATCAACTACCAACGATCAACGAACAGGTCGCTGTTCGACAGCGTCACGGGGATACGCCCAAACCGAAGCCAGCTGGCCAACGCCGGGCGCCAGCGAATGACCGGCATTCGCTCGGGCGGGACGCCCGAGCCACCCTCTCGTTGCGCAAGACCAACGCCCGCCCGTCGAACGAACAACGAACAACTGCCAACGATCAACGAACAGCGTCGCTGTTCGACAGCGTCACGGGCGTACGCCCGAGCCACCCTCCTTGACGTCCGCCCCTCCTTCTCTCACCGTTTTCCCTGGCGAAGGAGCCCCGCGTTGCCCGTCACCTACGACATCCCCGCCGACGTTCACTATTCCTGCACGATGTGCGGCGACTGCTGCCGTCGCTTCGACGTACTCCTCGGCCCCGGCGAGGAGGAACGCATCGCCGCCTGCGACTGGGAAACCGCCGCGCCCGACCTCGCCGAAACCAAGGTCTCCATGCCTTCCGCCAATCCCGCCATCAAGGCCCGCCAGCTCGCCCGCCGCGACGACGGCGCCTGCGTCTTTCTCGGCGAACGCGGACAGTGCCGCATTCACGAACACTTCGGCGAGGAAGCCAAACCCGTCATGTGCCGCATGTACCCCTTCGCCTTCCACCGCTTCGGCGACCGCGTCGGCGTCGACGTCGCCTTTTCCTGCAACGCCGTCAGCACCGACCGCGGCGAGAACGTCGAACGCCTCGTCCCCGAGTGGGTGCGTCTGGCATTCGGCGATGGCGAACCCCAGGACACGCGGCGCCACTTCCTCAAGACCGGCGTCGCCATCGACGGCAACCTCGTCTGGGAATTCGAGTTCCACCTCCTCGCGTTTCTCAAGGACCGCACGCTCCCCTTCTCCGAACGCGTTCGCGCGTGCCTGCAGTTCCTCCGTCTCGCCACCACCGGAGACCCCGCCGCGCCCACCGCGAAGATGTTTCGCGACGCCATCGCCGAAGGCATTCCCCGCCAGCTCGAAAAGCTTCCCCGCGAACCGCGCATGGACAAGACACAGCGCGCCGCGTTCTACACTTGGCTCTACCTCTCCCTCAGCCTTCGCCCCTCCACCTTCCACCTGATGCCGAGCGCCGACCAGCGCGCCGCGCGCGGACGACTCCTGGAGCAGGGCGAACGCTTCGTGCGCAACGAAGGCCGTCCCGCCGTTCGCGGCGGGGAACTGAACGCCGACTTCGAAACCATCGCGCGCACCGGCGCCTCCATCTTTCGCGACGGCGACACCGCCTTTCTCGAAAAGTACTTTACCGTCAAGATCGCCGGCAAACGCTACCTCATGCGCACCGGCCGCGAGCTTCCCCTCCTCGAAGGCGCATGGCAGCTCTTCCTCATGTACCCCATGACGGTCTGGACCGCCAAGGCTCTCGCCGCCGACCGCGGTTCCGCCGACGTCGAAGACCGCGACGTCCGCGCCGCCGTTCGCGCTCTCGACCACCAGTACGGCGTGCTCGATCTCGACGACATCGAAGGCAAGCGCCGCGAAGCCATGGAATTCGCCCTCTACGAAACCGACCTCGCCGTCACCGCCACCGACGAACTCCTCGCCGAATGACGCCACGCCCCAGGGGCACAATTCCCCCGGTTTCCGCAGGGTCCAATGCATTCCCCCTTTCCCCGCCGCCAGCACGCCTCCAGAGTTCCAATCATCGAGCGAGTCCGGGAGCTTTCGGTTATCGACTATTCGCTGTCAGGCACCAACAACCCCCGTTTTCGCTCCCAAACAGCCAGTAGCCAGTAGCTGACAGCCATCCTCACCACTCGCCACACACCCCCACCAACCTCCGACACTCACCGCCATATAGCTGACAGCCAATAGCCTCCTCACCACTCACCCCTCACCACCCACCACTCACCCCCCACCACACGCCCATGACTTCTTCCTTCGAAACCACCGCAATTCACGCCGGCCAGGAGCCCGATCCCTCCACCGGCGGCATCACGCCCCCGATCCACATGACCAGCACCTACGCCCAGCCCGCTCTCGGCAGCAACAAAGGCTGGGTCTACTCGCGCGCCGGAAACCCGACGCGCGCGAATCTCGAGGAATGCCTCGCCGCGCTCGAAGGCGGCGTTGGCTGCTGCGCCTTCGGCTCCGGCATGGCCGCCATCACCGCCCTGCTCCAGACGCTGCGGCCTGGCGACGGCGTCGTCGCCGGACTCGATCTCTACGGCGGCACCCATCGCATCCTCGAAACGCTCTTTCGCCCATGGGGCGTCGAAATCGCCTACACCCGCGACGCCACTCCGGAGGGCTATCGCGACGCGCTCTCGCGTGTCGCCCGCCCCCGCCTGGCCTGGATCGAATCCCCCACCAATCCGCTGCTCAACGTCAGCGACATCGCCGCCATCTCCGCCGTCGTCCGCGAACGCGACGGCTGCCGATCCGTCGTCGACAACACCTTCGCGACGCCCTATCTCCAGCGCCCCCTCGAACTCGGCGCCGACTACGTCGTCCACAGCACCTCGAAGTACATCGCCGGCCACAGCGACGTCATCGGCGGTCTCGTCGTCGCCCGCACCGCCGAAGCCCTCGAACCCGTCAAGCGCATGCAGAAATGCGCCGGCGCCATTCCATCCCCCTTCGACGCGTGGCTGACCCAGCGCGGCGTCAAGACCCTCGCCGTCCGCATGCAGCGCCACTGCGACAACGCCCTCGCCCTCGCCGAAGCCCTGCGCGCCATGACCGAGTTCTCCCGCGTCGTCTATCCCGGGCTGACGGACCACCCGCACCACGCGATCGCGAAGCGCCAGATGCGCGCCTTCGGCGGCGTCGTCACCGTCGAAATGCGCGACGGCTTTCCCGCCGTCGAGCGTCTGCTCGAACGGCTCCGCATCTTCGCTCTCGCCGAAGGCCTGGGCGGCGTCGAATCCATGGTCAACTTCCCTCCGCGCATGAGCCACGAAAGCCTCACCGCCGCCGAACTCGCCGAGCGCGGCATCACCCAGGGCACCGTGCGCTTCAGCGTCGGCATCGAAAACGCCGACGATCTCCTCGAGGACATCCGCCAGGCCGTGCGGTAGCGCCTGCGCGCCACGCGGCTTGACCGCACCCCGGGCTCCCGACCAGATGGCACAAGCTCACCGGTACGGAGAACGACCGTGAAATCCCGACTGCTCCTGCTGCTCGCCGCGTTCGTCGCCGCGACCTCCGCCGCGCCCGCCATCGCCGACGCCGAACTCTACCGCCTTCTCTTTCCCGGAACGAACTGTCTGGGCGAAAGAATGGCGGGGGCCGACGACAGGACCGTGGAACGGACGATCGCGCTCGACGCGTATCTCGCGCAGGAAGCGGAGAAGTCCGGCGTGTCGCCCGACGATGCCTTTCCCGGCCATCGCGCCCGGGAATCCGCCCGCGTCCGGCGCGAACTCTATTCCGCGCTCGTCTTCGAACCCTCCTTCGATCCCTCCGAAGACGCCGTTCGCCAGCTGATGGAACAGGCCGGCAGCACCACGCCCCGGCCCGAACTCGTCACCTTCAACCACCTCTTCCGCCGCATCGCTCCCGAAATGACCGAGGAGAGCATCGCCCGCGAGCGCCAGCTCCTTCTCGACGCCGCCCAGGAGGTGGAGAGCGGCACGCCCTTCTCCGTCGTGGCCGCCAGGTACAACGAGACGCAGGCGGACTGGCGCGGACACGTCTCCAACATCGCCGTGGAAAAGACGCGCGGAACGCTTCGCGACTTGCTCGAAGAGCTCGAACCCGGCGAATGGAGCGGTGTCTTCGGCTCTCCGACCGGTGTGAACATGATCAGGATCGTCGCTCGCACGCCCGCGACGGAATCCACGCCGCTCGTGAACCGGAAAGACGCGGAGCGCAGGCTGCTCCGCCAGGCCCTGGACACGCACATCGCCGCGGAAACGCGGGCATGGATTCAGGCCTCGGGCCTGACCATCGACCTGGCCGCTCTTCTCGACGATCCCGTCGCGCGCTCCGGCGAAGCCGTCCTTCGCGTCGGCGATACGGTCGTTACCGCCGGGGACGTGCTGGCGTTCGCCAACATTCCCGACACGCACTTCGAAACCAGATCCCCCGGCGACACGAACTGGGACGCCCATATCGAGCGCATCGCCGAGGACCTCTGGCTGCGCTCCCTTCCCGCCGGCGAAGAGGACGGCGACCTGGCGAAGGCGCTCCGCTGGATCGACCACCGCGTCTCGGGAGTCGCGCTCCGGCAGTTCATGATCGAGTCGGTCTCCGAAGCGGACATCGACCGCGAACTCGCGGAGAACCGCGAGTCCTACGCGTTCTCCGCCGAGTTTCGCCTGGAGCGGATTCTCGTTCCCGTTGCGCAGCCCGGCGATCCCGTTTCCGCGAGAGCCGCCCGCCTCGCCGGCGAGGAGATACTCGCCCGCTGGTCGGAAGGCGGGAACCCGGAGGACATCGCCACGGAACGCGGGTTCGGGTTCGTTCGCGAAGAGGAATTCACGGACCGCCGAAAGCTCTACGACCGAGTCGAGTTCGTCGTGATCGGCATGGAGGAGGGCGAACTCGCCGGCCCCATCGCCACCAGCCAGGGATACGAAGTGCTGAAGGTCGTGGAGCGCAGAAAGGTTCTGCCGCCGGAACCCGCGCTGCGCCAGCGCGCCAGGCGGCACCTTGGAAAGAGCCGGTTCGAGAGTCTCGCGCGGGAATCGTCGGTGGCCGCTTCGGAGTGACGGGGAAACTTAAAGGCGAGGCGCCGGTCGTAGAACCGGCGCCTCGTATGCTTCGTTTCGGGTACCGCAGTGCTGCCTAGTCGACCGAGTACATGTCCAACTCGACGGGAAGACCGTTGAGGCGCAGACGAACGTTGTCCACCAGCAGGTAGTTGACGTCGCCGCCAGCCGGGTCGTCCCAGTCCGCGGACCCGACGGAGTGGGCCGTCGTCTGGACATCCGTTCCGACGGCCACGAGAATGTCGTCGCCGATCGTCGCGGCGAACAGACCCGTTTCGACCATCTGCGGAGGATTGGCGGTGTCGTCGCCGGTCGTCAGACCCGAGTAGCTGCCGAACGTGGTGATGGCGGCAAGCGTCGAGCCGTCGCCGGACGTTCCGTCCGACACGCGGTGGGCTCCGTTGACGACGCATCCGAGTTCGATCTGATCGACGGCCTCGGTGTTGCCGGTCTCTTCGACGATCGAGATGTCGGCGGCGAGCGTGAAGTTGTTGGTGCTCGGCACGACCGAGTTGTAGATGGCGTAGACTCCGTTTCCGAATCCGCCGTCGTCGACGCGCATGGCACCGCTCTGAGCCGAGGGCGTGCCGAACGTGTTCGCCTGGATGTCGTACCAGGTGCCGGCGACACCGGGGAACGGGTGGCTGACGGCGGTAACACCGCCGCTGAAATCGTCGATCATGGTTTCCTGGGCGTAGGCCCCGGCGCTGCCAAGTAGACAGGCACCTGCAAGCAAGACGAGCTTTCTCATGTGCAATTCTCCTGATGAGTTGGAAGTTGGACGACGTTACGGTCGCCAAAGGATGAGTCAAGTGGAACGGTCCAACAAACGACTGCGATCCCCTTCGCACTCGCAAGTGTATGCACATCCGACATGCGACGCGACGGAGAAACCGGTTACCGCCCTACAGCCCGAACATTCCCGCCATGATGTGAACCTCGACCGTCGTGGTGGAGCCGCCCGCATATCCTTCCACCGCAACGCCCAGCGCGGCGTTGTCGCCCGGCGCGTGGGCGGCCAGCGCGTCGCCGGACCAGGTGACGACGCTCCCCGCGGCGATGGCGTTGTCGGTGACGACGGAGGCGAATCCGGACACGGCGACTCGCAGCTCTTCGGTGCTGACGGCGTCGTCGAGCGCCACGCCGGCGAAGGGGGCCGTTGCCGTCGAGCCATCGCCCGCCACGACGACGGTTCCTCCGGAATCCCACGTGACGACCTGGCCCGCGCCGATGGTCTCTCCGGCGATGGCGCGCACGGCAACCGTTCGCGCGGTCGCAGCGCCGTCGACATGCACGTCGCCGAGAAACGCCCCGGCGTGCGCACCGGCGGGAAGCAGCGCGGGATTCGAGAGCCACGCGGAGTTCAGCGCGCCGAGCACTCCGATGCGCTTGGCGCCGGAGTCGGACGTTCCGGCCACGCCTGCGGCTCCGACGGCGGCGAACCCGGACGCCGCGCCGTCGGCTTCGCCGTAGAGCCCCGTCGCGCCGGCGCCCGACGCGCTGGTGTTGGCGCGAAGGGGCGCGAGAAAGTCCCATGCGCCGGAAACGTCCTCGTCCGCCGAGCGCGAAAGCAGGTCGCCCCAGGCGATGCCCTCGATCTGCGCGAAGCCCTCGATGCGGCCGGTGCGAAACGCGCCGATGGTTCCGGAGAGCAGATCGGTGACGTTGAGGAACTCCGCATCGACGGATTCCGCGCGAACGTCGTCGGGCGCGAGAATGCGGTTGAAGGACAGCTCGTCGGTGGCGGGGTTCCAGACGAGCATCCCGTCGCCGGAGGAATCGCGCAGACGCAGCGTCACCGCTCCGTCGGGTTCCGGAGCGGAGAACCACACGGTTCCGCCGCCGAATTCGGGCTCGCCGCCGAAGAACCAGTCGCCGGCGACGGATTCGACTCCGGTTCGCGAGAGATGGATAACGGAGTCGGCGGCGTGCTCTCCGACGGTCGCGTTGCCGTTGGTGTCGGGGGAAATGGCGAGAGCGTCGTTGAACGTCTCGTCGTGGGCCGCAGCATGGCGCGCGCCGTCCTGGTACTGCGGATGGTCGTCGCCGCCGAGGCCCGTCAGCGTACCGTGGGCGGAGACGGCGGAGAGCAGGTCCTGCAGCGATACGGGAGCCTCGGTGGTCGCGTCGTCGAAGAGCAGTTCGCCGCTTTCGCGCGCGATGGTGACGGCGCCGTCGGGAGTGGGGCCTTCGCGCAGTTCGACGGCGGTGGTTTCCAGTGCGGCGCAGCGCGCGGCGACCAGAAGAGCGGGCGCGAATACGGGAATGCGGAACTTCGTCATGGGTGTCTCCTCGGGGTGGTTCGGGTCAGTGGGTGGTCTGTTCCGCGACGGGGCCTTTCAGTGCGAAGTCGCCCGTCGCGCCATTGAACAGGGCGAACGCGCCGAGCTCCGGCGTGCCGATGCGCAGCGTTCCGCCGGACGATTCCCATGCGCACGCGGGGGCATCGCCGGAAACGGCGGCGTGTTCGACGACTTCGCCGGGCACCAGCAGGTCGCCGCCGGAGCCGATGGCGAATGCGGCGGTCAGGTCGTTCGTCGCGAACACGACGCGCTGGTTTGCCGCGTCCCACGCGGGGCCCGGCGCGACAGGCGCGACGGCGATGCCTTCGCGAACGATTCCGGCGATGGCGAACGCGCCGGACGCATCCATGCGCGCGACGACGGAGCCGCCGATCAGGAGTTCCCACGCGGCGGGCAGCGGCCAGGAACGAAGCAGAGCGCCGGACTCCGCCCAGCAGACGCGCGGTTTCGCGTCGAGCCGGAGCCGAATCTGAACGAATCCTTCGTCGTACCGCAGTCCCCCGACCATCGCGGTTCGGTCGCCGAGTTCGCAGCCGGGAAGGTCGAGAGCGACGTGTGCACCGGCGGGCGTCGTCAGCCAGTCGGCGCGAACGGGAAGTTCGACGTCCTCCTGAGCGCGACCGAATTGGTCGAACGCGATTCGCGCGACATCCGCGAAGCCGGCAGCCAGCCAGCGCACGGGCCACTCGGTGCGGCCTTCGCCCTCGAACCGCGCGCGCTCCGCGGCGATGGCTCCGGTGTCGCGCCGGCGAAAGGCGATCGTGCGTTCGCGAAGTCCTGCGGCGAGGGATTCGAGCGCGCCGGGATACTCCAGCGCGGTGGACCCGTCGATCGTCCGCGCGGGCGAAGCGGACCGCGGCGCAATCTCCGCCGCGCACCACCGGTGACCGGCGGGTGCGAGAGCCATGCAGGCTTCGCCGAGCGCGTCGCGAAGCACGGTGTCGAGCGCCACGCCTCCGGCGAACCACGCGCGGAACCGGCGCGGATCGCCGTCGAGGAGCGCGACCATCGCGTCGAGCGAATCGCCATCGACGATGGACGGGCCAAGCCCCGCGAAGTCCGCGTCCGTCAGCAGCGCCGCGACGACGGCGGCGGGATTGCAGAGGCCGTCCGCTTCGGAGAGTCGGCCGCGCTGGTCGGTGAAGAGGCGACTGGTGGTTTCGACGCGGCGCGCGGGCGTGACCGTCGCGATCCAGTGCACGGAATCGAGTTCGACGACGTTGCCATCGCTGGCGCCGAGGAGATCGAACGCCGCCGACAGACCGTCGAAGACGTTCCAGCCCGGTTCGCTCTGAAGGAGCGCGGTGCAGTCGAGTTCGAAGCGCGCGGGAAGCGGCGAGAGCGAGAGCTGGCCCGTCACCGGAAGCAGGTTGGTGGAGGCCTTCGGCAGCGCGGAAGCCGGCGCCTCGGGAAGAACGTCGAGCCAGACTTCGGCGACGTCGATCGTCGCCGCGTCCAGAAGGCGGACCTCGAAGCGCGTGTGTTCGTGGAGAAGGTCCTCCGCCGGAAGACCGGGCACGTCGATCGTCTCCCCCACCGTCTGCCACGCGGTGCCCGCCGCGGAGGTGTACTCGCGGTCGATGCGGCCCGGTATGAAGATGCGAAGGCTGGCGGCGGCGGGGACCGACGTTCGCACGCGGGCGTAGAGGCCGATGCGGGCAACGGCCGCGGCGCCTGTCTTGTTGCGACGGAGACGGACACGAAGCGGAGCGCCGGTGGGCGGGTCGGGTTCGGTGCGCGAGGAGTGCGCCGCGAAGTTTCCGCCGATCGCCGCGGCTCCGTTCGTCCACGCGCCGCCGGCGTCGTCGAACTCGTCGAACCGCAGCGTGCGCGCCGTCATGCCGGAAACGGGCTCGGAGCGAACGAAGCCCTTCGGAACGGCGGCGGTTCCATCGAAGGTGCCCTGGGGAAAGAGAAGGACCTGGCGCGTGATGTCGCGCGTCGCGGTCTGCCCGCCGCGCGCGACGGTGGCGCGCAGGATGGTGTTTGCCCCCCAGCCGAGGCGCCCGCGCACGCGAAACGCCAGCGCAAGCCGGTCGATGCGGTCGTGGCGATGGCGGCCACCGGTCATGTCGCGGGACCAGTCGGCGGCGAGATGCGCGGCGTTGTGGGAGAGCATGGCGGCTGTGGGGGCACCGGTGCCGTCGCCGAACGCGGCGAAGGGAAAGAACGCGGTGGTGGCCGGCAGCGTGTTCCAGTTGTTCGCGCCGAAGGGGCCGGACCACGGCGCCAGGCGGTCTTCGTACTCGATGCCGACGGGCAGAGCGTCGCGCTGGACGAACGTCGCGGTGCGTCCATCGAGACCGCCTTCGACGATCGTCGATCCGGAAACGGACGCGCCATCGGGCGCAAGGGCGCGAACGGCGAGAACTTCCGTCGCGTGGTCCGCTGCAACCCACGCCAGCGGTCCGGCGGCAGGAAGCGTGTGAACG
>JAJFLJ010000101.1 GCA_021772755.1 Candidatus Sumerlaeota bacterium | reverse complement strand
GGCGATGTTCACCGCCAGATAGAGGGGCTCGAGCGCGTCCTCCCAGTCGCCGCGCTGGGTCAGCGTGATGCCGGTGTTGCGCAGCGCATAGGCCTCTCCCCAGCGGTTGCCGGTCGCGCGGTCGATGGCGAGGGCTTCGTCGAGGTCCGCGAGGGCGTCGTCGAAGTCGCTCCTGCTGCGGTGAACGAGCGCGCGGTTGTTGAGCGTCGAGGCGACTTCCTGATCGAAGAGCCCCTCGCGGGCGATGGCGAGAGCCGCGTCGTATTCCTGGAGCGCGCGGCCGGTGTCGTTGAGCGACCAGTGGATGAGCCCCGCATAGTTGTGGGCGATGATGGCGAAGGGCTTGTCGCCGGTTTCCTCCACGATGCGAAGCGCGGCGCGCTGGGCGTTGAAGGCGTCGAAGTAGTCCGCGCGCGCCCAGTGGACGAAGCATTCCAGCAGAAGGGCGTCGCATTCGAGCAGGGGGTCCGCGTTCTCGATGGCGCGCGTCTTCATGGCTGCGACCAGGCGAAGAGCTTCGTCGTAGTCGCCGAGCCGTTCGCGGCAGCGCGCGATGTCGAGCGTCGACTCGATGACGAGCGTTTCGCTGCCCGCTTCTTCGGCCTTGGCGAGGGCGGCGCGGAAGGAGTCCTCGGCCTGGGGATAGTCGATGAAGCGGTGGAGATGGAGGCGACCGATCCGGCGAAGCTGTTCCGCTTCGGCGGCGGGGTCGCCGGAGGCGTCGGCGAGGATTTCGCGATAGACGTCGAGAGCTTCGCGAATGCGGCCGGCGTTCTCGAAGGACACGCCAAGGCGCTCGCGCATCGTGGCGGCGTCCTCGGCGAGACCGAGACCCTGGTAGATGTCGCGAGCCTCCTCGAACGCGGCGACGCTTTCGGCGAAAAGGCGGGCGTCGTTGCAATACGATCCGCGAATGCGCAGCGCGCGCGCCAGTTCCTCGTCGCCGCCTTCGCCGCGCCAGAGGGCGACGACTTCGCCGGCGGCTTCGGCGGCTTCGGCGTAGCGGCCCAGGTCGCCAAGCGTCTGAGCGACGAGAAGGCCGGCCTCGGCGACTTCCGGCGCCGGCTTGTCGAGCGCGCGCCGCAAGAACGCGATTCGCTGGGCGATGGCGACGGCGGAGGTGGGCGTTTCGGAACCGACGAGCTGGGCGCGAATGTCGCCAACCGCGGCGTCGAGCGCGTCCTGCGCGGCCTGGGGCATTGCGGAAGGCGGAAAGAGGGCGGACGACCATGTGCGGCCGTCGATGCGGACCTCTGTCACCCCCGCCGCCGCGCACGCCGCCGCAAGCAAACGGGTGGCGTGCTCGTCGGTGCCGGTCGTTCGTGCGGCGAACAGGGAGTCCGGCGACGCGGCGGCGAAGACTCTGCCGAAGGACTTGCCGGTGGAACCGACGAGCCAGTTCTCGGGCGAGACTCCGCGCGCGCGCACCGGCGCGACGAGACGAAGCTTCTCCGTTTCGCCGGGCAGCGCGGCCTCGTCGCCGCCGGGCCACTGCTCGACCGCCGCGCCGGTGTCGAGCGTCGGCGCGGACATCGCCAGCGCCGTGAGATCGAGCGACAGAACGCCGATCGCGGTTTCCGGAAGCGGACCTTCGGGCAGCGGATCGCCGAAGAGAAACCAGAGCGAGTGGCTCTCGGCGAGGTCGGCGCGCGCGGCGGAATCGAGTTCGCGGAACCCTTCTGCCGTCCATGCGGCGCTGCCCCGGTGCGTCGTCAGAACGACGGCGGGGTCGACGGGAAGAACGGCGAGTTCCGTCATCGCCGCCGCGGGGTTCTCGACGTCGAAGACGCGTGCGGAGAAGAACCTCGCGGCGAGCATGTGACCCTCCATGCCGCCGTCGATGTGTTTCGTCCACTCCGCGATGGCCACGTTGTACCGTTCGCGTGCGGACGCGTGGTCCGGCCCCGGCGCGGAAGCGCGCAGGGCGTTGGTTGCCGCGCGGGCGCGGGCGCGAAGACGCAGGGCTTCGTCGAGCCAGGTCTGCTCGTCGGCGTTGCGCGCGCGAAGCGGCGACGCGCCGGCGGAAGCGAGGCGCAGTTCGGCGGTCTGCCAGCGCTGCACCAGGCCGAAGACGCGCGGCCACGGATCGGCTTCCGTGTCGAAGGCCGCGTCGATCGCAAGGCGGCGGCAACGGTCGAGCAGCGGCCACGGAACCGGAGCCGCGTCGTTCCACATCGCGGGAGGCAGGCGTTCGATTTCGTCGAGAGTCTTGAACGCGGCCGCGCGCGCGAGTTCCGGCCCGGCGGCGTACGCCTCTTGCGCGGAAAGCCACCAGCGCATGTCGCCGCGACCGGCGGAATCGGCGAACGTGGCGGCGCGCGCGCGGCGCTCCACCAGCGTCTCGGGGGCGAAGCGCGCGCCGGTGCGCAGCAACAGGCCGTGGGCAAGAACGGCAAGGCGCCGCGATTCCACCGTTGCGGACGGATCGCCGGCGGCGGCGATCACGGCGTTCGCGAGAAGCTCCGCGCGATGGGCGTCGAGACCGGAGCCGGGCTCGTCCGCCAGGGCGAGGCGCTCGGCGAGAAGCGCACGCGCCAGTTGCAGCCAGGCGCGACGTTCGGTCCCGCCGAAGACGTACTCGCCGGCAGGATCGCGCAGCGACGACGCGTCGCGCAGCATCGCGTCGAGAACGCGAAGCGGTTCCGATCCGCCCTCGTCCGGCGCCAGCCACGAGTCGCGCAGTTCCGCGGCGATCAGGACATCGTCTCCGCCGGCGAGCGCGAGTTCGGCAAGCCGGACGAGAACATTCGTCATGCCGGCGGCGTTGATGACGGGAATCTCGTCGACCATGACGCGCGTTCCGTCGAGAGCCCCGAGAAGCGTGCGCGCGGCTTCGCGGTGCATTCCGGCGAGGCGCTGCTGGTCGGCGAGCTGGTCGAGAGCGACGAGTTCCACGGTGCTGTGATAGGCCTCGGTGCCTTCGCGGCCTGCGGGCGCCGCGGCCAGCTGGTCGCGGATGCGCCCGATGGCGCGTTCGCGATCGCCGCCCAGGACTTCGAGACGCGCCAGTGCGGCGAGCACGAGACGGCGCTCGTCCTGCGGCGTCAGATTCAGCGCCGCGCCGCCGAGCTGGTCGGAGCTGATGCCGAAACTGAATCCGAAGATTCCACCGGGCTCGTCCGCTTTCGGGATTTCGAGGTCGCGGCTCTCGACGAGAGCGAGCGCCTCCTCCAGGGAACGCACGGCGGCGAGGCGGGTTTCCTCGAAATCCGGTCCGCCCTCCTGCGCGAGGCGGTAGAGCGCGATGCCGCGGTTGCGAAGAGAGCGCGCGCGGTTCATCGACCGCCCGGAGCTTCGCTCCGCGACGATGCCGAACTCTTTCGCGCCGGACGCGAACCGGCCGGCATCGAGCAGCGCCAGAGCGCGGCGGTCCAGCAGCTCCGTTTCGATTTCGAACGCGGTGTCGCCATCGACGAGATCCAGCCGGCGAAGTTCGTCGAGCGATTCGCGCGCGGCGTCGAACCGCGCCGCCGCGGCGTTCGCGCGAAAGCTGCGAAAGAGCGCGATGGCGTGCTGGCGCGCCATGAGGAATTCGGTGCGCGGATCGTCGAAGGGAATGCCCTGGTCCAGGCGGCGCTGGTACATCTCCGCCGCGCGGGGATTCAGACCGAGACCGAAGGCGGCGTTGCCGGCGTTGACGAGCAGGCGCGCATAGTCGCGCGGGCGGGACGCGGGATCGAGAAGCGAGAGCGCCCGCTGATAGCGGTCCCACGCCGATGCGATCTCCTGGCGGCTGCCGGTCTTCCGCGCGACGGCCTCGTGAATGAAGCCGAGCGTCTGGTGAAAGTAGGGAACGGAACCGTCGAGAGCGACGGCGCGGCGGATGTCCCCGGCTGCGCGCTTCGACGCGGGATCGGCGTAGGTCTGCGCGAGTCCGGAGAGATACCAGGCAAGCGCGTCGTCGTTCCTGCGGCGCGCGTCGCGGCGATAGACTCCGACGGCCTTGCCGTCGAGGCGCCCCGCGCGGTGCTCCGCCTCGATCAGACCGCGCCACGCCTCTACGAGACGCGGTTCCTCGTCGAGGAGCTGGCGGAACGTGGCGGAGGCGAGTTGCGGATCGCCGAGGCGAAGCTCCTCGTCGCCGCGCGCGAGAAACTCGCGGATGAAGCCCTCGCGCGCCTCGCTCACGAAACGCGGCGCGGCGTCGAAGTACGCGTTGCGAAGCCTTTCCCCGACGGTGCGATACGTGCGGACGGCGTCGAGATAGAGGCCCTCCGAGGCGAAGGAGCGCGCCAGTTCGAACGAGGCGAGGGCGGCGATGCGCGGCGCGGCTTCGTCGAGCGCGATGGCGTCGCGAAGCGCCTCGCGCGCTTCGGCGGTGCGCGCGGCGGCGGCGAAGGTTGCGCCCTCCTCCAGGCTCGCGGCAGCCCTCAGGACTTCGATTTCGGGGGCGGCGGCGACGAGACGGCGAACGGCGATGGCGCGCGCTTCGGCGTCGCGAACGCCGCCGATGGCCAAGGCGACGCGTTCGAGAGCGGCGTCCTCCGACACGGAGTCGTTCCCGGGCGACGCGAGAATGCGGTCGTACGCGCCGGCGGCCTGGTCCGTGCCGAGACGCCGCGTCATGCGCGCGGACTGAAGCCGAATCTGCGCGGCCGTCGCATCGTCGATCCCTCCGATGGCGAGGGCCTCGTCCAGCAGAAGCAGCCCCGCCGCGACGTCGTTCCGCGAGGCCTGGAGCCGCGCGGCCTCCCGCAGCGCGAGCGCACGGAGTTCCGCGCCGGGTTCGGAACGCGCGGCGATTTCGCGAAGGCCCGCGACGGACGCCATGCGCGCGTCGTCGAGCTCCGCCGACACCAGGCCGCGGCGCTCCTCCACCAGGGGTTCGAGGGCGAGGCGCCGAACGGCCAGACGCGCGCTCGCGACGGCGTCTTCGGCGACGATGCGTTCGATGTTCCGAACCATGCGCAATGCCTGCTCGGGACGGGTCGCGTCGCGCAGAACGTCGATCGCGAAGAGGGCGCATTCCAGACCGGCGGCGGAATCCGCTTCGAGCAGAAACCCCTGGCGCGCGATGGAGACCGCATCGAAAGGGCGAAGCGGACGCAACGCGCGCGCCTCCCTCGCGAGCGCCAGCGCACTCTGCGCGACGGAGACGGTGGCTACGGCGAAGGGTTCGTCGACGATGGCGATGTCCAGGTCCTGGCGAAAGCGCGCGCTGAAGACGAGCTTGCCCTCGTGGAACACGGGGCCGCCGAGACCGGGGAGCGGCGGCGTCAGCTGGCGCCAGGCGCCTCCGTCCGTCGGCGGCATCCAGACCGACGGCGCGTCGCCACTGCGGGCGCTCGCTTCGCCGTCGCCATTGGTGTCGTCCTCGTACTGCAGAACCGGCTTCGGGCCGGTGTCGCCGGTCGCGCCGGAAACCTCGTCGACGGTCTTCCACGCGCCGGCGCGGACGGAGAGAACGCGCTCGCCGCCATCGTGATCGGCGGCGGTCCATTGCAGCCGGACGCCGTCGGGCGAACGCGTCCACTGCGGATCGCGGTCGATGGGTCCGCGCGTCGAAACCGTAAAGGGTTCGCCGCCGGGAAAACGCGTCACCCAGATGTCGCCGAAGACGTCTTCGCGCGTGGAACGCCATGCGAGCCACTTGCCGTCGGGCGAGAACGCCGGCTGGTCGTCTTCCGCCGCACTGGGAAAGAGCGCCACCGGCGGATCGACGGGAGGCCGGTCGGAACGCAGGATGCCGAGGTCGGTGTCGCCGTCGGATTCCGACACGAAGACGAGCCACCTGCCGTCGGGCGAGAACACCGGCGCGAAATCGTTGCCCGGCTGGGGCGCCCACAACGTGACGTTGGGCGGCACGGTCTGGGCCGACGCGCACGCGGCGAGAAGCGACGCGGCCATCGCGCTGCGAATCCGGGCGGGGGAACGGCGCGGGCTTCTCACTTGCGCGTCCATCCCCCGTCGCGGGTCTGGATCCATGCTCCGTCGGGCGCGGCGTCGCGGTTGATCCCGGCGAAGATCGCGACGACGTCGGCCCTGCGCTCCGCGGCGGCGCCGGACGTTTCGAGAAGACGGGAGAGAACCGTTTCCCGATCGGCGTTTTCCTCCGCGACGACCTGAAGAATCTCCGCGTCGGAGATGGGCGCCGCGCCCCTTGCGCCATCGCGGGAAACCAGCATTCCGTCCGCGCCTTCGCCGAAGAGACCCGAGGCGAGAAGCTGCTGCACGTCGTCGCGGTTGTAGTCGCGGTTGCGCATGGCGGCGAATGCTGCGCGCTGGCTCTCGGTCGCGGGAGGAGGTGAAACGATGGCTCCGTCGGGATTGACTCCGCGCACGCTGCTGTAGACGAGCAGGTCCTCGCCGAGAGCGGAATAGGTGCCGAGCACCTGCTTTTCGAGCGCGGTCTGCTCGCCGACGACGAAGAGGTTCACGTCGATCAGACTGGAGCAGGACGCGGCGAGCAGCGTCGCGGCCAGGAGCGGGGCGAAGCGGTTCATGAGCCGGCCTCCGGAGCGTTGAGATTGGATTCGAATTCGGCGAGGTCCTTCGAGAGCAGGAGGGAGAGCATCCGGCGCAGCGCACTCATGGCGCCGCCGGCCTCGCGCAGGTCGTAGACCTCGACGAGATCAGAAACGGGCTGGCGGTCGACGATGGGAAGACCGACGCGGAAGCCGAAGGGAAGCTCCAGTTCGCCGCCGAGAGAAACGAGCGACGTGTTCATCTGTCCCTCGGCGCCGACGGGCTTGCCGAGACGAAGCGCCGCGAGGGCGTTCTGGATGCTGGGCGTGTCGCCTTCGGGATCGAGACTTTCGAGCATGCGCGCCATGGCGATGCGGCCGATGCGGGTCGTCGCGAAGGAGACGGCGAGGTCTTCGAGAATGCGGTCGCCGTCCACGGCGCGCAGACGCCAGCGCAGATCGCCGACGACGTTGATTTCGGCCTCGCGGTCGTCCTCGATGTCGCGCTCGCCGCCGAAGCGCCGCATGTCGACGCCGGTGGTCTGAATCCGCGCGACGATGGAGGGATCGCCGTCGCGCGACACGAGCTGTCCGGTGGCGGTGGCGGCTCCGCCGAGAAGGTCGCGCACGACGGCATCCATGCGAAGGCCCTCTTCGAAGCCCTGAAGCGTCAGCGTCGCGCCGGACATGTGCGTTTCGAGAGGCGGCTGGCCAAGAACGATGTGGCGCGCGGTGAACCGCCCCGGCGGGAGCGAGACGGCGGCGCGCGATTCGTCGGAAAGCAGAATGGTCTTGGTGAACTCCCATGCGCCGTCGACACCCTCGATGCGCATCGCGCCGGAACGGTCGAAGGATGCGTCCTGCATATCGACGAGCGCGGAGAGCTCGAAGCGGTTGCCGGGAATGGAGCGCAGCGTCGCGTTCATGTTCGCGGCGCCGCCGGAGGAGAACCCGTCGACGATGCCGGAGACCCCGGCGAGGTCCTGGGCGAAACGCATGTTCGCATCGATGGATGCGGTTCGCAGCCACCGCGAGAGCGCGGTGCCCTCCTGGGGAGCGAGTGCGGCGGGAACGTTTCGCACGGTCGCCGCGCCGGCGACGGCGGTGCCGTAGCCGCCGATGGCGAACTCGCGCAGATCGACCGACGCGACGCCGTCGGCGCCGAACCCGAATCCCGCATCCCAGGAAAGGTCGCGCGGCGGACTGCCCGCCAGCGCATCCGTCGAGACGCTTTGCGCGGAGCCGGAAAGTCGCGCCTCGAACGCGTCGCCCGCTTCGTTCGTCGAGAAGGAGAGCACGCTGTCGAGTTCCTTCACGGAGACGCCGTTCCAGTCGAGGCCAAGGGAATCGAACTCGACCGTCGCCGTTCCGCGCGCATCGACCGGCGCGCCCGGAGGCGAAGCCGCTGCGGGCATCGTGCCGGAGAGTTTGGCGCGAACGTCGATCCCTCCCGAGACGCCGGGAACGACGAAGGACGCTTCGTCCCCGAAGGTGACGAGATCGACGAGCGACGAGAGCTCCTCCACGACGATGGCCGAATCGGTTTCGAAGACGTTGCCGGTGCGGTCGAGAGTCGATGTCGTCTCGAACCGGGCGATGTCCTCGAGCGCGAACGCCAGGCCGTCGATGGCGAAGCGATCGAACGCGGCGTTCGATCGGATGGAACCGGTGAGCGAAAGCGGCGGAACGAACACTCCCAACGTGTCTCCGATGACGAAGCCCTCGTCGAGGGTCCAGGGGGCGAAGGCGATGGAGACGCCACCGTCGGAATGGCGGTCGAGAGCGGTCGTCGCGGAAAGGCCGGCGAGTTCCGCACCGAAGGGAAGCGCGAGATAGCCGACCGAGAGCTTCCAGTCGTCGCGAACGGTGGCGGCCTGGGGGTTCGCCGGATCGACTTCGATGCGGATGGCGTGGACGTCGGAGATTTCCTCGAGCCCTCCGGCAAGGTTGCCCTGCGCGAATTCGAGCGCGGGAAGAACGGACTCGATCGCGATGTTCGCGACGACGGGCTTCGCGAACGCCGACGTCGCGGCGTCGTAGTTCGCCGTCGCGTCGATCTTCCACGTCGTTTCGCCTTCCGTCAGAAGCTGCAACCCCGCGCTTTCCCAGAGGGCGGGATCGACGATGCCGAGCACTGCGGCGATGTTGGCGGCGATCGCGGCGGAGAATCCGATGTCGCCGTTCTCCGCGAAGGACGCGGTCAGCGGCGCGGCAAGAGTCATCAGCTCGCCGGCGCCGGCTTCGTCGATGTCGATTCGCGCACTGCGAACAGGCGCGCGCGAGAGATCGGCGGAGAACCGGCCGTTCACCGCGAGAGGGGTCTCGAAGGCGAGAAGACCCTCCTGGCGCCACGCGAAGTCGCGCGTCGTTTCCAGCGACACTTCGCCGCGCAGTTCCGCACCGGGCGCGCCCGCGATGGAACCGGACAGCTCGACGGCACCCGCCGCCTCGCCGGGCAGGCTTGCGAAGAGCGCCGCGACTTCCGCCGTACGGTCGACGTCGATCCCCGCCGACCACTTCAGGTCGATGGATGGACCGGCGGTTCCGGTGGCGTCTGCGGTCAGCATGGAATTGGCAAAGCCTGCCTTGGCGATCGAGAGCGCACCGCTCTCTCCCTCGTACGACAAGTCCCAGGCGAGAGTTGTTTCCGGCTCGGCATATTCCGCGGCGGGTTCCGAGAGTGCGAGAACCAGGTCGTGAAGATCGAGCGAACCGCGCGTTTCGACGGCACGCTGCGCTCCCGAAACGTCGACGTCGAGCGCAGCCGTGCCGGTGGCCGAGGCGATGCGCGGGGTTACGGCGAACGGCCGCGCCGTCTCGAAGAGGGTCGCGAGGTCGAAATCGCCATCGACGCGTGCCTGCCACTCCAACTCGCCCCGCAACCCGCTCGCCGACGCACGCACGGCGAGACGCTCCGCCAGCGGCGTTTTCAAGGACGACGTTTCGATCGCGAGAGAGCCCTCCGCCAGACCGGCGGTCACGCTCGCGGCCCCGGCCAGAGAGAACGGAGTCAGATCGAGGGGAACGGAAGGAACGGCCGCAGGCATCTCCGCAAAGGGGTGCAGCGCGAGAAGCTCGCCGGGCCGGATGTCGAACGCGACGTCGGAACGCACCGTGTCGTCCGCCGTCGATCCGCGAACGGAAAGCGTCATGTCGCCGGTCGCGAGCGTCGCGTCGGTATCGTGGAGCAGTCGCGCGGCGAAGCGCGTCAGTTCCGCGAAGTCGGATTCGACCTCGAGAGCGAACGCCGAAGGCGGCGCCGACGCCGTTCCGGTCGCGGTCGCGTGCAAGTCGAGCGCGCCGCGCTGTGCAAGATCGAGCTCGATGGAAACCGGCCCGTCCATGCCGGCGGGGGCCGTTCCGGTCGCACCGATCGCCAGATCGACGGGCGCGAGATACACCACGCGGTCTGCCATGCGCAGGTTCGCGTCGCCGAATCCGCCGGCGGAGAGCGCGAGACTCGCGTCGAGAACGCCGTCGTCCCTCTTCGTCGCAACGACGGTCAGCTCGATTTCCCCGGCCGCATCGAACAGCGCGACGGGCAGGTCCGCCTGCGCCAGCAACGGCGCGACGGCTTGCAGCGGAACCGAAACGCGCACGGTGCTCTCCCCTGCCGGGTCCGCGTGCAGAAAGAAACCGCCGTCGGCGATCTGGCCGGCGTTCATCATGCCGTCGCTGGCGATCGTCGCGACGATGTCGCCGGGAGTCACGATGGCGTCGGCGCCGATCCAGTGCTCGATCTTCGCGCGAACGTCCCAGGGAAGACGGGCGTCGCCGAACCGAATGTCGCCCGCGATGTCGGCACTCAGGGGATTCGCGCCGCCGGGCCACAACGCGGCGAACGAGCCGTTCTCCCAGCCCGCGACGACACCGGCCGCTTCGTCGATGCAGCGAATGTCGATGCGCGCGACGTCGATCTTCAACGCCGCGACGGGAAGCGGAGACGGCGCTGTGGGCGCCTGCGCCGGTTCCTCCGCCGAGGGTTCGAGCGCGTTGGCGAAGTCGATCAGCGGCTGGAAGTTCCACGCGCCTTCCGCGTTCCGGACGGCGTTGACTTCAAGCGAGTCGATGGCGAGGCCTTCGAGCGAAAGCGGCAGTCCGCGCAGCAGTCCGCGAAGATCGAGCGGGGCGGTCGCGCTGGATACGACGGCAAGCGGTCGTTCCCGGGACGCGCCGTCCGCTCCGATGGCGATGCGCTCGACGCGAAGGGGCGTTCGCCAGCCGAGGTCGACGCCCGAAACCTCGACGTCCATGCCGAGCCTGCGCGTCAGTTCCGCGGAGAGACGCGACTCGGCGAAGCGGCTCGTCGCGATCGTGGGCGCGAGCAGAACGAGAAGAACGACCAGTAC
Organism: Candidatus Sumerlaeota bacterium; assembly: GCA_021772755.1. Classification (GTDB taxonomy): domain Bacteria; phylum Sumerlaeota; class Sumerlaeia; order SLMS01; family JAHLLQ01; genus JAJFLJ01. Next base: position 28,189 of record JAJFLJ010000101.1, on the reverse strand, counting down.
GGCGGCGCAGGCGCACGCCAGCAGCAGGCGCCGCGTCCATCGGCGGCGCTTGGGCGGGGTCGCTGCGGGTGTGGGTGGAGTCGGGGTCAATCGGCCCTCGCGGCGCGAAACGTCGTGCGGTCCATGATCGCGACGCGGCGCGGGCGGTCAATGCGAGTGCGCTTCTGCGCTCTCGCGGCGCTTCAGTTTCGCAGCGACGCCGTGTTGCGGGCGAACCGGTCGGTCAGCGTCTGCCCTCCGACGCCGCCGAGAACGGCCGCCGAGTGCGCACGCGCCTGCGAGACGCGCTGGGCGGTGCCCGGGTGCGTGCCGCCCAGCCAGCCGCCGGCCGCCGGCTTCGACTGCGCGCCGAGGCGTCCGAGAAAGTCGATCAGTCCCTGCGGATCGTAGCCCGCCAGCGCGGCGTACTCCAGACCGACCTTGTCCGCCTCGAACTCGAACTTCGAACCGAGACCCTTGTTGAAGAGCGTGTCGGTCGCGACGTCCACGCCCTGGCGGTACTTCGCGTTGTCGGCCTCGATGGCTTCGGCCGTCATCAGCCCCGCGTTGAAGAGCTGGGTGCGGCGGTAGATCTGCAACATGTGCCGTTCGGTGACGTGGGCGATCTCGTGGGCGAGAACGCCCGCGAGTTCCGCTTCGGAATTCATCGCCTTCAGCGCGCCGGTCGTCACGAAGACATAGCCGCCGGGCGCGGCGAACGCGTTGGGCGAATCGTTTTCGATGACGGCGAAGGAGTAGAGCAGATCGGGGCGCGCACTCTGGCGCGCGACGGCGCGGCCGACCAGGTTGACGTAGCGCTGGAGCGATTCGTCGGCGTAGCGCGGACCCATCTGCGCGTAGGTCTTCACGGCGACGCCTTCGCCGAGCTTCTGCTCGACTTCCGGCGAGATGGGGCTCGTGGCGCCGGCGAGCTCGCCGGCCGCCTGGCCGATGCGGCGCGCCTCCGCTTCGTCTTCGGTGGCGGCATACGCGGCGATGGTGGCCAGGGTGCCGATATTGCGGGAGGAGAGTTTCCCGCCGCCGGAACCGCTGGAACCGCCGGAACCTCCGCCACCGCAGGCGGCAAGGAGGGAGAGCGAGAGGAACAAGGCAAGAACGCGAATCACAGCGTGAGCCCTCCCTCTTTGGCGAAAGCGTCGATCTCGGCGTCGGTGATGGACTCGGCCAGGTCGTCGGTCGCGTCGGCTTGATCGACGGCCTCCTGAGACACGCCCTCGGCTGCGGCCATCTCGCGGGCTTCCTCGCCAACGAGACCGCGGTTGGTGGCCGCAGTGCGCATTTCCGTCACATCGCGATCGTCGCGAACCAGACCGCCGAGTCCGCGCCCGCTGTCGGGCGAACTGTTCTGGACCTGGCGGGCGGTGATCCATCCCTCGGCTCCGCCAGCGGCCCGAACCCGCAGCCGCAGCGGCGATTCCTGGAGAACCGTCAGCGGCGTGCCTTTCGGAACGGTGGCGACGACAGGCCCGCCAAGGCCCGTCCCCGAACGGATTTCCGCCTCGGAGGGCGTCACGTAGACAGTGCGCTGGGCGGCGGCGGTCGCTCCGATGGCGAGAAAGCCCGCGAGCGCCAGTGGGGTGATGCGTCGGTTCATGGTCATCGTTTCCGGGGATGGTGCGATTTCGGTCCGCAGTGTCTCATCCCCTCAGACATCCTGCGGACGGGAATTGTTCACGGCTTCGACGGCGGCTGCAACGAGTTGTCCGCCGAAACCGAAAGACCATTTGAGCACACGCCGGACCGAAGCGGGTTCCGACTCGCCGGAAATCCGCAGCCCGGTGCATTCCGGGGCCGCCGAGACGAATCCTGGCGTCGCGGGAAGGAAGCCGCCCTCGATGGCGGCCAGCCCGGCGGCCAGCTCGACGGACCCCGCCGCGCCCATCAAGTGCCCGGCGCCCGCCTTGAAGGCGTGAACCGGCAGCCGGTGGGCATGGCTGCCGAAGAGGGTACGAATGGCGGCGGCCTCGGCCTGGTCGTTGGCGGCGGTGGCCGTGGCGTGCGCGACAAGCAGATCAACTTGACTTTTCCCCCATTCCGCGCGCTCCATCGCAAGCCCGCCGACCCGCGCGATGCTCTCGCCGCTGGTGTCGATCCCGACGGAATGATACGCGTCGGCGCCGAACGCAAAACCGGCGATGCGGGCGATGGGCCGCAGCCCCGCCCGGGCGGCGGCCTCCTCCGATGCGAGCAGGAAGAAGGCGGCGCCCTCTCCGGGGACGAAGCCATTGTGGCACCGGTCGAAGGGAATGGAGCGGTCGCTGGCGAGAGCTCCCAGATTGCGGAAACTGGAGAGGTAGAAGGGGTGCAGCGTGGCTTCGGTGCTGCCGGCGATGGCCATGTCCGCAAGGCCGTCCTGGATGAACTCGGCGGCCCGCAGGATGTTCCCCAAGCCGGTGGCGCAGGCCCCGGAATACGACCCCGTCGGTCCGGCGCACCGATAGCGCCGGGCCAGATGCCACAAGGGTTTGCAGGGTGAGAGGTCGGGAAAGTGACGGACCGCGCGATGGGGTTCGCGGAGATAGAGGAGGAGGGCGCCCTTGCTGGTGGCGGCGGCGGCGGCGCGGCGCTCGGGCGGGACGATTTCGAGGAGCGCGTCGAGAGCGGGATGAAGCTGGTCGGTGCAGGCGTCGAGGAACTGGATGGCGCGATCGACGCCGGGCTGCTGGGGGAATCCCTCCACGGCGGCGGCGAGAAACCCGTCGTGGTCTCGAACGACCGAGCGGCCCTGGCGCAACGCAGCGGTGAACTCCGCGCGGGAGCGTCCGATGGGGGCGACGACGCCCCAGGCCACGATGCAGGGTTTGGAGTTCAGGGGCGGCACGATGGCGGTGGGTGCTTTCGCGGGCGGTCAGCGAACGACCGCACGCCGCCGACACCCGGGGCGATGGCATTCCGCAGGGTTGCGCCACTCCCAGTGATGATCCAAAGAAGGATTCTAACGCAGAGACGCAGAGGGGCTCAGAAGAGCTTGTGGCAAGAAGTTCCTACGTCTACCACCCGGATGCTGATCGCATGAATTCTCCGTTCAGCAGCGAAGAGACGTCGAAGAGAATCCCACCTGCAACCAGGTCGTCGATGACTCCCAGCGCCTCTGTCGATCCGGACTCCAAGAGAAAGAGTCTCCACTCCTCCAGCGCCACATGAAAAACGCGAGCCAGTCTGCTTGATCCGTAGGCAGAGCGAAGAATTCGATATGCGGAACAGTCCGCCGTGAGTACCGAGTAGTGCTGATCCCGGGCTGCGGACTGCGTTGCCCAGTCCATCAGGAGTTGGTTCGCGATGTCGCTGGCTTCCGGAAGCTTCGAGCAGAAGAGGATCGGAACCCTTGGAACGGTATCGGCCGAATCGCGCTTCAGGCCGCAAGGGGCGGGAATCAGGAAGTGGCACGAAAAGGGAAGGTTCTCGAAACGACCAACGCCGTCCGAGTTGTTCGCGAGGCTGGAAACGGCACATCCCCCGACACGCAGGTACTCCTTACAGGCAGAAGCGAAGAGAGCCTCGCGCTCCGAGTCGGTGGACACTGTCTTGCTCGGTTCGATACCGTGTTCGTTTGCGACAGACTGCCAGAACGCGCGGGCACTGGCGCTTCTATCTCCAACCGATTCCGACGGCGTGGCGCCTCCCGCCAGCAACTTCGCGTGCAGCTGCCTTATGGTTCCGCTTCGAGCGACGAGACCTGCCATGAATCCCACCTACGGCTGTGGACCATACGCATCCATAAGGATCTTCAGTAACTGCGGCCCAGTGTTCTGATCAAGCAGAATCACCTGCCTCATGTGCTGGCTTTCCGGCTCGTTGCTGGCGGAATTCGCCAAGTAGACATAGGTTCGATCGCGGTGTGCGAAAGTTCGATAGAGCAACGTAATGGGTTTGTGATTCCCCGGATTGGTGTTCCTCGACGTGGGTTCGATCTTCTCCACTCTGGCCATCTTCTGCGCTCCTTGTCCTGCGTCTTGGCTTCCTTCTTCTCAATCCCCGTTTTCGCCGGTCTGGTAGTTGGGCGAGTCCTTGATAAACTGGACGTCGTGGGGGTGGGCTTCGCGCTTGCCGGAGGAGGTGATGCGCACGGGGCGCGCGCCGGCCTGGAGGGCGGCGATGGTGCGGCAGCCGTTGTAGCCCAGCGAGGCGCGCAGGCCTCCGCAGAACTGGTGCAGGATTCCGGCGACGGGTCCGGTGTAGGGCACGACGCCTTCGATGCCTTCGGGAACGAGCTTGGGGGAATCGACGTCCTTCTGGCCGTAGCGGTCGGCGGAGCCGTGGCGCTGCTGCATGGCGCCGAGGGAGCCCATGCCGCGGTAGACGACGTACTGGCGCCCGCGGATGAGAACGCGTTCGCCGGGGCCTTCGTCGGTCCCCGCCAAAACGCCGCCCATCATGACGGTGCAGGCGCCGGCGGCGATGGCCTTGGGGACGTCGCCGCTCTGCTTGATGCCGCCGTCGGCGATGGCGGGAACGCCGGTTCCGCGCAGCGCCCTGGCGACTTCGTAGACGGCGCTGAACTGGGGCACGCCGACGCCGGAGATGACGCGCGTGGTGCAGATGGAGCCGGGGCCGATGCCGACCTTGACCCCGTCGGCGCCGGCTTCGACGAGCGCCCTGGCGGCGTCGCCCGTCGCGATGTTGCCGGCGACGACCTGCTGGTCCGGCCAGCGCGTCTTGATCCACTTCACCATGTCGATCACGCCCTTCGTGTGGCCGTGGGCGGTATCGACGACGAGCACGTCGACGGGGCTCTCCAGCAGAATCTCGACGCGTTCCCGGTCGGCGGGGCCGACGGCGGCGCCGACCCGCAGCGAGTAGTTCTCGTCCACGCACTCGGTGCCGCGCTTGCCTTTGACGATGCGGCGAAGGTCCTTGAAGCTGTAGATGCCGGCGAAGGTTCCGTCCTCCTCGACGACGGGAAGGATGCTGATCTTGTGGCGCAGAAGAATGTCGTAGGCCTCGCGCATGGAAATGCCGGGGCGCGCGGTGACGGTGTCGGTGCGCATGATTTCGCCGATGGTGAGGTCCTCGGACGCGGCGTAGCGGAACTGCGATCCGGTGACGACGCCGAGGAGGCGGCGGTTTCCGTCGATCACGGGAAAGCTGGAGAAGCGGAAGCCCTTCTCGCGCTTCATGGCCTCGACCTCGGCGATGGTCATTTCCGGCGAGATGGTGCGGGCCTTCACCAGGAATCCGTTGAGGTAGTACTTCACGCGCTTGACTTCGGTGCGCTGGGCGGAGGGGTCCAGGTTCTTGTGGACGATGCCCATGCCGCCGGCCAGGGCCATGGCGATGCCCATGTCGGCTTCGGTGACGGTGTCCATCGCGGCGGAGACGAAGGGGATGTTGAGGCGGATGCCGGTGGTGAGCTGGGTCGAGAGGTCGGCGTCGGCGGGAAGGAAGTCGGCGTACTGGGTGACGAGGGAGACGTCGTCGTAGGTGAGGCCGAGGAACCGGTGATGATCCATGAATTCGTCGAGCGGGGCATTGTCGAACAAGGGCGAAATCCTCCGAAACCGTTTGCAGGAAGAGGGGGAAGGGACACCCGGACGTCAACCCCGGAGGCCCCGGTTCGGGGCGTTTCGGCGGGAAACGCGACTCCGGCGCGCGGATTCGCGGCGGGGAAAGCGCTTGACGGTCCCCCCGCCGCCGCCGCCTCAATGCGGAATCGGTCTAGCCCCGCCGTCCTTCCCGCCGAAGCGTTTCCCCATGCCTCATCGAAGTCTCCAAACCATCGTCTTCTCCGGCATGACGCCAACGACGGCGGCGACGCTGATCTCGCTGCTGGGCGACGAGGGTCTGCCCACGGACATTCGCATCATCCAGGACCTGGTGTACCAGCCCTGGCAGTCCAGCCGCTCGGGACTGCTGATCCTTGGCATGGACCCCACGACGGACCTCGGCAAGGTCTCGATGATGATCCAGGACCGCACGACCTGGTGGGAGGTCAGCATCTGCCTGGCGGACAGCATCAAGGCGTACGAGCCGGCGCTGCTGGCCCAGGGCGCGGTGAAGATTCTGCCGCACCCCGAGGACGATCTGACGGCCGCGCGGGACGAACTGCGCAACCTGCTGGAAATCCTGACGGTGCACGCCACGGACCTGCTGGGGCTTGAGCTGGCGGACCTGATCCAGCTGTACGGCGAGAAGCGCGTTCCCAAGACGATCCGCGTCAACGGCGAGGGCGTGATCGGATCGATGTATCTGCGCGGCGGCAACATCGTCCACGCGGAGACGATCGACGATCTGCAGGGCATGGAGGCGTTCAGCCGCATGTTCGCCGTCCGCCACCCCGAAATCCGGGTGCACAACGGGTGCCTGACGTCGAAGTCGACGCTGAACATGTCGGCGCTCTCGGTGCTGCTGGAGGGCGCGCGCGTTCACGACGAGGACGGCCGCGGCGACCGGCGCGGCGACCAGGACTTCCTGCCCTCGGCGGACGACATGTCCTCGGCGCTCGGAGACATCCTGGAAGGCTTCGAGGACGGCGACGAGGAATTCGAGTTCTAGCGCCTTTCCGCCGGTCCTCTCTTCGGTCGTTGACTCCGCCCCGCCGTTTCGCGAGGGTCCCATAATCGGACATCCCGAAACCGGACGAGGTCGCTCATGAGTGGCAAGCACTCGAATCTGATTCTGGCGCTGATCGTCGGCGGGCTGGTGCTCGCCATCGGCATCGTCGCCGTCTGCACGTCGATGTACGGCAGCGATCCGGCGAACTTCGGCCCCACGTACGAGCGCATCATCGGCGTCGGCGACTTCTTCGGCCAGTTCTTCCTGCGGGCGCTGCGGATGATCATCGTTCCGCTGGTGCTGGCGTCGATCATCGTCGGTATCAGTTCGCTCGGCGACGTGCGCAAGATCGGCGGCATCGGGTTCCGCACGCTGGCGTTCTACATGGTGACGACGAGTCTCGCCGTCGGGCTCGGACTGCTGCTGGTGACGACCGTCCAGCCGGGCGTCGGCGCGGAGGCCGCCCTGGCGGCCGGCGCGAACCAGGCGGAGCGCGCCGCGCAGCTGGCCGATCGCGAGGAAGTCACCATCGGCGACGTGGCGCTTTCCTTTCTCTCTCCGAACATCTTCGCGGCCTTCGCCGAAGGCGACATGCTGCCGATCATCGTCTTCTCGCTCTTCTTCGGCGGCATCCTGACGACGCTCGGCGAAAGGGGAAAGCCGGTCCTGCGGTTCTTCGAGGGTCTCAACGAGGCCATGATGAAGATCATCGTGCTCATCATGTGGCTCGCGCCGCTGGGCATCTGCGGCCTGGTGGTGGCGAAGTTCGGCGCGGCGTCGATGGAGCCCGGCGGACTGAAGGAAATGGTGTCGAGCGTGGGCAAGTTCTCCGCCGTGGTGATCGGAGGCATCGCGTTCCACTCCATCGTGACGCTGCCGGTTCTGCTGTGGGTGCTGACGAAACGGAATCCGTTCCGCTACTTCCTCGATCTGATCCCGGCGCTGCTGACGGCCTGGTCGACGTCGTCGTCCGGCGCGACGATTCCCATGACGATGGAATGCGTGGTGGACCGCGCGGGCGTGGACGCGCGTGCCGCGGGCTTCGTGATTCCACTCGGCGCGACGGTGAACATGGACGGCACGGCGTTCTACGAGGCGGTGGCGGTGATCTTCATCGCGCAGGCCCTCGGCTATCCTCTCGGCGCCACCGAAATGATCCTGATCTTCCTGACGGCGACCTTCAGTTCCATCGGCGTCGCCGCCATTCCCCAGGCGAGTCTCGTGATGATCATGGTGATCCTGAGCCAGGTCGGCATTCCGGCGGAGAACATCGCGATCATCCTTTCGGTGGACTGGTTCCTCGACCGCTTCCGCACCGTCGCCAACGTCTGGGGGGACTCGATCGGCGCGGCGTTCGTCGGAAAGCACGTCTAGGAAGCGGGCGTTGTCGTCATTCGTTGTTCGCCGGGTGCCGAGCGATGACTGGTTCTTGGTCGATCTCTTGCGAGAACACGGCCCGTGAACAGCCAGGAAACCCCACCAATTCGATTCACCACGCGCAACGAACGACTCCCAACGAACAACGTTCCCTACAACACGTCCGCGTAGATATCGAGCAATCGCCTTCCCGCCTTCTCCCAGGTGAATCGCGCGGCGTGTTCGATGCCTTTGGCGGATACCTCGTCGCGGCGCGACTGGTCGAAGGCGACCTCCGCGATGGCGTCGGCCCATACGCCGGGATCGTCGCCATCGACGAAGCGCGCCGCGTCTCCGGCCACTTCCGGCATGGCGGTCGTCCCCGCGCAGACGACGGGCGAGCCGCACGCCATCGCTTCGAGAATCGGCAGCCCGAACCCTTCGTTGCCCGACGCGAGAATCGTCGCTACCGCTCCGGTGTAGAGACCCGGCATGTACTCGTCGGGGATGCGGTCGGCGACGATGACGTCGCGGTAGAGATGCGTGCGCTCGCGAAGCTCCGGCGGCGCGTCGCCGCACCATCCGGCGACGAGCAGTTTCGGCGCGCGCGGCTCGCGCCTCAGCAGCTCCCCGTAGGCGTCGAGCAGCAGCCCGTTGCGCTTGCGCGGCGCGTGACCGGTCACGGCGAGGAGGTACGACTTGTCCGGCAGTCCGGCGAACTGCGCCGCGATTTCCACGAAGCGCTCGCTCACCGGCCTGAACTTCCCGCGATCGACGCCGAGGGGAACGACGAAGACGCGTTCTGCCGCGAGTCCGTACTCCGCGACGATGCGCGAGCGCGCGTACTCCGACGCGGTCACGACGGCGTCGCACGCCGGAAGCAATTGGGGAAACCGGCGGGCGAACATCGCCCCGCCAAGAGCGTCGCGGTCGGACGGAGCGTCTTCGAGGAACGCCAGGTCGTAGACCGACACGACGCGTTTCGCCTCGCGGGCGGGCGGCATGCAGGACGCGGGGCCGTGCCAGAGGTCGATGCCCGCGCCTACGAGCGTCTCCGCGTCGGGCCCGCCGTCCTTCGCCCATCCGCGCACGAGCCACGGCCCCGGCCGACGCGTTCGGAACGTGCGAACGCGTTCGTTCCGCAGAAACGCGTGGTCGCCGCCGGGCGAATGGCGAAGCGAATTGAGCAGCACTCGGAACCGGAAGTGATCGTCGCCGGCGGCCACCATCGCCCGCAGCAGCTCCAGCGCCGCGCGACCCACGCCGGTGCGCGGGCCCAGCGTCGAGGATGCGTCGTAGCCGATGGTGAACAGGGACATGCGGAGGCGCTCCGGGCGCCCGGCCATTGACCCGGGAGGCGCTTGCGGTGGCAACACGCATGGACCGCCCGAACCGGACTCCCGGAGCGCTTCCCCGTTGACCGCCGGGGCCCGCGCTTCAGACTGGAGGCACGGGAAGGACCCCGCCGACGATGGACAGCTATCTCCAGTTCCGCCGCGCTTCGCGCAATTGCCTCGTCTGCGGGGTCAGCCTGCCCGAGTTGCAGCGCCACCCCAGCACGCTGCGCCTCAGCGAGAAGGAAGAGACGATCCGCGAGGACATCTGCCCCAACTGCTGGGAGCACATGGGCGAGCGGGACTACTTCGGCTACTGGGTGACACACCGCTTCCAGGAGGGACCGAGCCCCGAGCAGCGCAAGCTCGCCCGGTCCGAACGCAACGAGGCGCTCTGGGCGCTGTTCAATGCGCTCTACGCGCTGCGGGAGAGCGACGACCTGGCGCCGCAGCTGTTTCTCGTTTCGCACCTGCTGATGAAGTATCGCATCCTTCAGTTCCGCGAGGCGCGCGGCGACGGGACCCTGGTGTTCCACCACCCGCAGACGCAGGAGACGTTCGAGATCCAGGACCTTCCCCTGGAGGCCGTGTCGTTCGTCGACGTGAAGAGCGAGATCGAGTCGCGGCTCCACGAATTCGCCCCAAAGGAAAGCGACGCCGCACCGGTCGAATAGCGACCGATTCCGTGTGGCGGCCCGCCCGGGAGGGAGGGTCCGCAACCGCTCCGACGTGACCGAAGCCACCGGCAGCAACGAGGACCGATCCATCGACAGAACGCGCGAACGCGTTCTCGCACGGAGTCGCGAGCGCGGCGGGGCGGACGGCTCCGCCCCGGCGAAGGGCGGCTTTCTCCGCGAGTTGCGCGGCTGGAGCGACGCGCTTTTCTTCGCCTTCGTCCTCGCCATGTTCATCCGCACCTACGTGTTCGAGCTCTTCATGATTCCGACGGGATCGATGACGCCGGCGCTGATCGGAGACGAGGCGCGCCAGGTCAGCGAATTCGACTGGGACCGCGATGGCGACGAGGACATCGTCGTCGTCGATACGCCGTTCCAGTATCCCGCGCGGCGCCTTCAGGTCCACCTGCGCAACGCCGAGGGCGTCTTCGACGAGACTCTGATACTGGACGCGCCGAACGACGAGACCCGCGCCATGTTCCAGGCCATGCGCGGCGACGGACCGAAGGAAACGCGCAACAGGGGCGCGGGCCGCCGCGACATGATCCTGGTCAACAAGTTCGCCTACTGGTTCGGCGATCCGACGCGCGGCGACATCATCGTCTTCAAGGTTCCCGACCGCCCAGAGCACAAGAGCCCCTTCGACAAGGCGAAGCCCGTCTACATCAAGCGGTGCGTCGGACTGCCCGGCGAGAACGTCGTCACCCCCCCGCTGCTGGACTACGTCGTCCGCGCGCCCGGAGACCCCGAACGCATCTCGCCGGACGAGTTCGGCGGACGGGAATTCGTCGTTCGCACGCAGCCGCTGATCGTCGATGGCGAGGAACTGCGGGGAGAGCCGTGGGACCGGTTGCCGCACTTCTGGGGCGCGCAATCCCCCTGGAACGTTCTGCCGGACCAGTCGCCCCACGACTACACGATCAGCGACGACGGCGTTCTGATGTACGGCGACAACCAGTTCAGTTCCAGTGACAGCCGCGTGTGGGGCGAAGTGCCACTGAACCATCTGCGCGGCAAGGCCGTGCTGCGGTACTGGCCCCTCAGAGCGATCAGTTTCCTGGACAATCCCTGACGGGCGACGCCGAACGATCGGAGTGCGACACGCATTCCACCAGGCCGCGCGCGTTCGGAACCGCAGCCACGCTGCAATCTCCGCCAAGACATGCGTCCCGCCAGGGACGCCACAATCGTAGCCCCGGACGAAGTCCGGGGAATCCGAGTCCCCCGATTCTCCCCCCGACCCCGGAAGGGGTCGAAGAAGCGCATGCGGATCGCGACATCACGGTTTCCGGTGCAAGTTCAAGCACACCGTTGCGCCGCTGCAACTCCGCACCGGACATGCGCCTTTCGTCGGCACTGGGGTCCGTTTCGCAAACCGAATGGCGACAGAGATGTGCAACGCGTCTGGCGAGCCGCCGGTGCGAACCCGCTTCTGGTCCACATCGTGCATGACGAATTCGTCACAAGCGAACCGAATCCGAACCGCAGGGTGTCCCCCCTGCCGGATTCGGCGAGCGACCGGGCGATGGGCCAGAGCTTCAACCCGGTGGACGGCGCCTGATGTCCCCCTGTCCGGCGCCGTCCCTATTTTCTGTACTCAGCCTTCAGCTTCTTGCGCGCGCCCGAGAGCAGGCGGATCGTTTCCATGATCGTCGTGCCGAGCTGCAGCTTGCTCTCGCCGACCTTGCGGTCGTAGCGCAGCGTGAAGGGCACCTCGGTCATCTTCGCGCCGAGACACGCCATGTTGACCAGCAACTGGTCGGTGCAGGCGAAACCCGCGCGCGTGATCAGATCGTCGCCATAGTGATCCAGGGAGCGCCGGATCAGGCCGAGGCCGTAGGCCCGGTATCCGCAGGTATAGTCGCGCACGCCTTCGAGATTCAGGAACACGCGAAAGAGAAACCGGGCGCCGTAGCTCATGGCGATGCGGTTCAGCGGCACGCCGAACTGGCGGCTGCCGCGGCGGTAGCGCGACGCGATCACGATGTCCGCGCCGGTTCTCTCCATCGCCGCCATCATGGAAATGACGTGGCGCGGGGGGTGGGTGTTGTCGGCGTCCATGCAGACGGCCACGTCGAGGTCGCTGGTGGAGAGCTCCGCGACCCGCCGCAGGCCCGTCTTGATGGCTTCGCCGAGTCCCTTGTTCTTCTCGTGCCGGACGAGTTCGACGGGCAGGCCCCGTGCGATGGCCTTGCGGACGACCGCCGCCGTGCGGTCCGAGCTGCCATCGTCGACCACCACGATGAGGGGGTCGGCGTCCAGCGGCAGGGCGCGAAAGAGCCGCCGGAACGAGTTCAGAAGCGGCGGAAGGCACTTTTCCTCGTTATACGCGGGCAGAAAGACGAAGAGGCGGGGCATGGGCGGGAAACGGTCCTCGGAAGAGAGGGCCAGTAGGCGATTGGGCTTCCCCCGTGTCGAGCGGGGCTTTAGCCCCCGATTGAACAAAACAGCCCGCCGGGCGTATCGTCGGGGCGGGCAAATCGCACGGATTTCTCCGGTCGGGAAACAGAATCGCGCCGGAAAACGTCCAAGTAGAAGCACCGTCATTCGAAGTCAAGCGGGCCGCCGGGCGAGCTGTGCCCGGTAAGGCAGGCACCAGAGGAGATCGGGCATGAGCGGAATCGCACGTCGCAGGTCATCCACGTCGCGGGGGGCCGCCTCGAAGGGGCTTCTCGCCGGAGTCGCCGCCCTTGGGGCGGTCATCGTCGTTCTCGCGATCTTCTTCGCGCTTCGCGGTCCATCGGAGGATTCGGTCGTTCCGGCATCCAGTCCGGCCGGACCGACCGCCCAGGTGGACGCTTCGGTCGTGGTTGCCGACGCAGCCCCCACTGCCGCCGAGGCGGAAGCGCAGCAGTCCGTCGATACCGAAAAGGCCCCCGTCGCGGCGCAGGAGGTGACTCCCGAGGCGACGCCGGAAGCCGCGCCGAAACCCGTCGAGGTCTGGACGGGACGGGTCACGTCGGCCGCCACGCGCGAACCGGTCGAGGGCGCGACGTTGTCCCTCGCGTCGCTCGATTCGTTCGCCAACTTCATGGGAATCGGAGAGCGCCCCAGAGCCCAGGCCACGGCGGTCTCGAACGAGGACGGACGCTACACCATCGAAATCTTCGAGAAGCGGAAGAATGCGCTTCCCATGGCCATGATCATCGCCGAAGCGAATGGATACGCGACGGAAACCATCATGACGACCCACATGCTGGCGAGCGCTTCCGAGATGACGGCGGACTTCGAACTGGAGGCCGGCGGAACGGTCTCGGGCTGGGTGATGGACCAGGAGGACAAGCCGGTCATGGACGCGTCCGTCGGCTCGATCTCGCTGACCCAGCCGGCGATGGGGGGCATGGTCCAGTCGTTCCATTCCGCGTGGGCGACATCGACGGGCAGCGGCGCATTCGAACTCGTCGGCGTGCCCGTCGGCGAGTCGCTCCGTATACCCGCCCGCGCCGAAGGCTACATGGCGGGTCTTTCCAACGCGGTCGAAGCCGGTGTTTCCGATCTTCGCATCGTCCTCAGGAAGGGCGGTGGAACGCTCCTCGGCAGGGTGCTCGACGAGAGCGGCAAGGGCATCGGGGGAATGCAGGTTGCGGGGTATCTCCAGTCCGCCGCCGAGAGCATGGACATGCAGGCCATGATGGCGGGAATGCAGGCTGCAACGACGGACGAGGAGGGCGGCTTTCGATTCTCCGGCATGGCCGCGGGAGACTGGATGCTCCAGGCGATGGACATGGCCGGCGGCACCGGCATGATGGGCCCCGAGCGAATGAAGATGCAAACGGTGTCGATGACGGACGGGCAGGAGACGACGGTGACGATCACGTTCGAGGCGCCGCTTCTCGTGCGGGGACGGGCCATCGACGCGGATACGCGCGAAGGCATCGCCGGCGTGCGCATCAGCAGCCAGCCGTACTATACATGGGACATGAGCGGCACCATGAAGGAGGCCGAAGAGATGAAGGACCGGAAGGAGGTCCTGACCGACGCGGAGGGGAACTTCGAGATCGGGGTTCCGAACAACGGAATGGGAATGGCCCAGGCTCACTATCGCACGCCCGAAGGATACATGGCCGACACCATGCAGATGGAGGGCGTGCACTACATGCAGGTTCCCGACGCGTCGAAGGAGCTCCCGACGGTGGAACTGCGCTTCCGCCGCGGAACGCGCGTGACGGGACGCGTCCTCGCGCGCGACGGGGCGACTCCCGTCCCCGGCGAGCCGGTACTGCTGCGAAACGCCGGCGGCGGCCCCAACCGCGTCGGACCGATGACGGATGGCGAGGGACGCTTCTCCTTCGTGTCGGAGCCCGGAGCAAGTCCCGAGCTGCTCGTCAAGGCGGAGGCCGGATGGGCCGCGGAAGAGGTGACGGTTCCTGCGCAGGGCGAGGCGAGAGAGGTCGAGATGGTTCTTCTGCCGTACTCCTCGATATCGGGGAAGGTCACCAACGGACAGGGCGAACCCCAGGCCGGGTTCGGAGCGCTCGCCAACGCGGAGAAGTGGGCTCCACAGTTCGTCATGCCCAACACCGCAGGCGCGAAGACCGACGAGAAGGGATACTACTTCGTGGAGAAGGTCGCCGGCGAAACGGTGCTCGTGACGCTCGCCGTTCCCGAGGGCAGCGAACTCACCGCGCCGGAGCCGAAGACCGTGACCCTCCGGCCCGGCGAGACGAAGGAAGGCGTGGACTTCGTGCTGGGCGAGGGCGACTTCATCGAGGGCGTGGTGACGAACACCGACGGCGAACCGCTCGAGGGAAGCAACGTCAGCTGGAACATCTGGGACGGCACGCCTCAGTTCGGACCGCGCAACGTCCAGACCGACGAAGACGGCTACTACCGGATCGCGGGCCTGAAGCCGGGGGCCGTGGTGAACAGCATCACGGCGAGCCACGACGGCTATCAGTCCGATTCGCGCCAAAACGTCTCGCTGCTGGACGGGCCGCAGAATTTCGAGCTGGCACCGGTCGGAGAGATCGAGCTGACGGCGGTGGAAAAGGGCTCCGGCAAGCCCGTGGCGAACTACGACTATCTCCTCTATCCCAGGGCGTGGGACCAGAACGTGGATCCCGGCACGCTGCGGGGCCGCGTGCGGAACGCGGAGGGAACAACCACGTTCGCGGTGAACGGCAGCGGCGGAAAACGCGTCGTCGTCGCGGAACTGGACGAGGCGGGCGAACCGACGGGAAGAAAAGGCGCGGCTCTCTTCACGGTTCCCAGGGATGGCGAACCGCTGGAGGTCGAAGTCGAGGTCGGCGGCGGAGCGACCATCACCGGCCGTGTCATCATGGACGACACTGAGGAGGCCGTCGAGGGCGCGACCGTCGGCATCTTCGTGCGGGACCTCAACTACGGGCCCTTTCAGCGGACCACGATCCCCGACGCGTTTCGGCATCGCAGCGCGACGACGGATTCCGGCGGCGAATTCGAGATGCCCGGCATGGTGATCGGAACGTACGAGCTGACGGCGGCGGCGGAGAAGGCTTCGGCGCTCGAACGCATCGAAGTCGTCGTCGAGGAGGACACCCAGCCTCCGCACGTCACGATCCGTCTCGGTCGCAGCGCCGCGATCTTCGGCGTGGCGACCGACCGCGACCGCCAGCCCCTGGCGGGCGCCACCGTCTCCTACTACAAGCAGTCCGACTGGCAGGACACCTCCGTTACCACCAACGCGGAGGGCGAATACCGGATCGAGGACCTTGGCCCCGGACAGTACAGCGTCAGCATCCACGCGGGTACGCGCAACCTCTCCGAATCGCAGAGCGTGGAACTGGCGTCGGGCGAGGAGAAGGAGTTGAACTTCGACTTCGCGGACACGATCAAGCTGACGGGAAGAATCACGGTCGATGGGGAGCCGTGGACCGGTCAGGCGCTCTATTTCTACATGACGCCGAAGAGCGGTCAGACTTCGGGAGCGAATCTGGTCTCGAAGGGGAACGGAACGTACGAAGCGTATCCGCGCGCCGGAACCTGGGGGTTGAACGCGAACTCGAACACCGGGCAGCTGGGACAGGCGGAAACGTTCGAACTGCCGGCCGAACCAAGAGAGCAGACGCGGGACTTCGCCATCGCGACGACCAGCGCGGACGTCTTCATCGACATCCCCGAGGGGGTGGAGTTCACGGAGGGCTGGGTAACGCTTCAGCAGAAGTTCGGCGAGGACTTCGTCCACGGCTTGAACGTACAGATGACAAGTCCGCAGCGGCACGTTCCGCGCCTGGTCGTCGGAACGTACAAGGGCCAGTACAACGGCAACGGCCTGACCGGAGAAAGCGAACCGGTGGAAATCGCCCCCGGCAACGACAACGTGATCGTGGTCTTCGCGGACGCGTCGGAGAACGAGCAGAGCGAACTGGCGCGCGCACAGGAGCTGTTGAACGAACTCGGCTACGACTCGGGACCCGTCGATGGCATCATGGGACCGATGACGCGCGGCGCGCTGCGGCGGTTCCAGGAGGAAAACGGCCTGGAACCGACGGGCGAACCGAACGGGGAAACGATGACGCTGCTGGAGGAACTGGCGGGGGGCTGAGAACGGTTTCGCGCGGAGACGCGAAGACGCGGAGAAGAACATCGGACGGAGGGGCGCGATGAAACATCCGTCCCGGCGGTCCTGAAGGGCCGTCATATCGAAGCCCGGGGCGGGAGTTCCGACAGGGACGACCGGGCCCCGGGTTGATCGCTGCAAAAGGACCCCGTGCCACTCCTGTGGCGCGGGCTTTCGCTTGAATACGCGGCGCGGCACCCCGTAGGTACGGCAGAGTGCGGCCCGCGCGGGCGAAGAGGCGCGCCGCCGCCATCATTCCGACGGGAGAACCGACATGTTGCCGAGATTCACGATCGTGAAGGAGAAGACCGCCGCCATCATGGAGCGGCTCGGAAAGTTCAGCAAGGTCGCCATGCCGGGATTCCACATCCTGCTGCCCATCGACCGCGTCGCGGGAACGGTGAGCCTCCGCATCCAGGAGATGAACGTGAACGTCGAGACGAAGACCGTCGACGACGTGTTCGTCCGCGTGTCGGTGGCCGTCCAGTTCTACGTGATGCCGAACCGCATCCGCGAGGCGTACTACGAACTGAGCAACCCGCACATGCAGATCGAGTCCTACGTCTACGACGAGGTGCGCGCGCAGGTTCCCAAGATGAAGCTGGACGAGGTGTTCCAGAACAAGGACGACATCGCGAACGCCGTGAAGGAGGGCCTGGAGGAGACGATGACGCAGTACGGCTACGGCATCGCGAAGACCCTGGTGAACGACATCGATCCGGACGCCAAGGTGAAGCAGGCGATGAACGAGATCAACGCGGCGCAGCGCATCCGCCGGGCGAGCGAGGAGCGCGGCGAGGCGGAGAAGATCCTTCGGGTGAAGCAGGCGGAGGCCGAGGCGCAGTCGGCGATCCTTCGCGGAAAGGGAATCGCGGGCCAGCGCAAGGCGATCGTCGACGGCCTGCGCCAGAGCGTCGAGGAGTTCCAGAAGGGCGTGCCGGGGGTCTCCGCGCAGGACGTGATGCAGATCGTGGTCATGACGCAGTACTTCGACACCCTGAAGGAGGTGGGGGCGAGCTCGCGGACGAACACGCTGATGATGCCGCACTCGCCGGGCGCGATCGGGGACTTCGCCAGCCAGATCCAGAACGGCGTGCTGATGGGCAACCTGGCCGCGAGCGCCGCGGGCGACGACACGCCGCCCCCCGTGCGGAAGAAGAGACCCGCGGAGCCGGAAGGCGGCTGGCGGCCGGAGGGCCCCGCGCGCCAGCAGCAGCCGGAACCGAAACCGGAGGAGGGGGACGACTACCCCAGGGTCAGTCCCCCCGGAAACTGATCCCCGATACCGCCTGAAACGAAAACGGCCCCGCTTCGCAGCGGGGCCGTGGTTGTTTGTTCGTGGTCGGGAATTACTTGAGAACGCGAACGTTGAGGGCCTCGGGGCCTTTGCGGCCGTCGCCGACGTCGTAGGTCACCT
Organism: Candidatus Sumerlaeota bacterium; assembly: GCA_021772755.1. Lineage (GTDB taxonomy): Bacteria > Sumerlaeota > Sumerlaeia > SLMS01 > JAHLLQ01 > JAJFLJ01. The sequence continues at coordinate 10,375 of JAJFLJ010000101.1, read as the reverse complement.
TCTCGCCTTCGTTGAGAACGCGGAAACCCTGGGCATCGATGTTGGAATGATGAACGAAGACATCCTTGCCGCCTTCGTCCGGGGCGATGAAACCAAAGCCCTTCTGCTCGTTGAACCACTTGACTGTACCTGTACTCAAAACACTTTCTCCCGGCTCCGCATAGGAGCCTCTTGGTCTATCTTCGTACACTTGATCGATCTTTTCTCTAAGGGGGAAGAAGACGGTCTCAAGGCGAAGCGAGGAAAGCAGGGGGGACGGACCGGCCCTCTGTCAAGGGGTCTCGCAGCGTTTTGGCGCGCCGGGCGGTCCGGACCGCTGCCTGCGCAGGCGGTACGTCCATGATTCGACAGGGGTTATCCGCTCCGCCCGCGACGACCCGCCGGGCGTCGAAAGCGCCTGGTCCGCCCTATCCATCTTCGCCCTTTCGCGCGGGAACCACCAGCACGGGGCATGGCGCGTGGCGGATCAGCCCCTCGCTTACGCTCCCGACAAGAAGGCTGTAGACCGCGCCGTGGCCGTGGGACCCGGCGACGACGAGGCCTGCCTCAAGACGCCTGGCCTCGTCGAGAATCGTGCGAACCGTCGGTCCCTGCACCAGGAGAGCGGTGGCTTCGATACCCGCCGCACGCAGCTTCGCCGCCTTCTCCTGAAGACGCCGGTGCTCGTGGCGGTACGTGTCCGCCATGTCGTCGCGAACGACGGGCGGGCCCGCCTCGTACCCCACGAAGGTGGGATCGGGTTCGGCGACATGAACGAGATAGACGTGGGCGGAAAGCGCGCGGGCGAACCGTTCCGCCTCCGCGAGAACGGAGGATGCGGCGTCGGAGAAGTCGATGGCGGCGACGATGTTCATGGTGATGCGGCTCCCTTCCGGTGCGTTGAAGGGACGCTGCCACACCGGCCGAAAGAATTCAATCGCTTTGCGACCCGAACAGGGCGAATCGCGCGGTGACGAACCGCTCGCGAAGACGGGTCTGCAGCAGCAGGGGGTGGATGGCTTCGTCGCTCTCGAAGTCGAACGCGACCTCGGGGGTCGGTCCGCCGGAAGGTCCCGCCAGCTCGCCAAGCCAGGTGGCGGGGCTCGCGATCGGGGCGCCGAGGCGCCGGCGAAGCGGTCGCGTGTCGGGGCGGACGTCGATTTCGGAGTAGACGAAAGCGCAATGCGCGGCGGTGCGCTCCGCCGTGCCGGTGGCCGAGAAGTCGCCGGAAACGAGAACGTGGCGAACCAGCGGCCCGTCCTCCTGAACGATGTCGTCGGAATCCGTCGGCCACTGCATCATGTGCCAGGGAAACCCGTCGAGCGAGAGAGCGAACGAATAGTCCGGCGTCTCGCCTCCGGCGAAACCGGTGCCCGTCGCGGACAGGTCGATGCAGCGCGAGCCCCCGGGCCCGTCGGCGGCGAAGTCCAGACTCAGCGCGCCGGAACCGCGCCGCCATTCGAACCGCCCGTCGATGTTCGCGAGACCGCTCTCCAGGGACGCGTCCCCGATCTCGGCCGCCCGCACGTACGAACCGTCCTCGATCCCGACGACCAGTGCGTCGATGTACGACTTGCTATCGTCCGCGTCCTTCTTCTTCTCCTTCGACCCGTCGCCGGAATCCTCCTCCGTGGGCGGGGCGTCTTCCTCGGCATCGTCTTCGAAGAAGGACTCCATCAGGTCCTTTGCGCGGTCCAGGGTGGTGACAGCCTTCGTATCCGTTGCAACGCGGTAGAGCGGCGAATCGATCACGAGTTCCGCGGTGCGGTTCCTCGCGTCCAGTGACACGCCGGCGGCGGCCACGATCTCGGCGCCCTTCCACGTCCACCGAACCGGTCCCGCCGTCAGAAGACATTCGACCACGGGCCGCCCGTCCTCCGACTCCTCGTAGCGCAGGCCGGAAGCGTCGAGCGCCTCGAGAACGAGGGTCGTTCTCTCCTCGTTTCCCGAGCGCTTCCGATCGAGAAACGTCACCGACGCGTTCGCGATTTCGACGTGTTCGACCGCAAGGCGGCGGTTCCTGCCCTTCGCTTTTTTTCCGGTCCCCTTCTGTCTCTCTTCGCCGGTGTCGGCGCTGTCGGACTCCGTTCGCCGCAGGAACGAATCGGTGGTCCGGCGACCGTCGGCGGTTTCCTCGAACCGAACGTCGAGACCGCGAACGACCAGGCGGTCGGTCTCGCCCCGTGAAATCGAACCGAGGTCGATCTCCGCGTAGCCGAGACGGAGGAAGTCCGCGTTCTCGAAGCCTTCCGGATTCCGAATGCGAACGTCTTCGAGAACGATGCGGCGCGCGAGGATGGAGAGGTCCACGCCGCCGACGGTGGCCTGGAGCCCGGTCCGCGATTCGATGCCATCGACGAGAACGCGCGCGACGGCGACCGGTGCCAGTCCGCGCAGCAGTGCGAGGGTCGCGACGACCGCCGCCAGAGCGCCCAAGAGCCACTTGCGGCGGCGTCCGCGCGGCGGTGGCTCCGCCATTCGTCAGACTCCCGTGTGGCCGAAGCCGCCGGAGCCGCGTGCGGTGGCATCCACGCTCTCGACCGGTTCCCAGTCGATGCGCTCGACGCGCGCGAGAACGAACTGCGCGATGCGGTCGCCGCGGGCGATCGCGAACGGCTCGCCGCCCAGGTTCATCATGATGACCTGCACCTCGCCGCGATAGTCGGAGTCGATCGTGCCGGGCGAGTTCGGCAGCGTGACGGCCTTCTTCAGAGCGAGCCCGCTGCGGGGGCGAATCTGGATCTCGAACCCCCGGGGAATGGCGACCTTCAGACCGGTGGGGACGAGAGCGACGCGGCCGGGTTCGATCGTCACGACGCCATCGACGGCGGCGCAGACGTCGGCGCCCGCGGAACCCGCGGTCTGGAACGCGGGAAGCGCGAGCCCGCGACCGTGCGGAAGCACCTCGACGCGAACGGAAACGGGGCTTCGGTCGTCCGCCATCAGCCGAGAATGCTTCCCTTGTCGCCGGAGGACTGGATGCCGGCGATGAACCTCTTCAGCGCGTAGTAGTCGTTGCAGTACTTCGACGCCTCTTCGAGCGTGACGCGCTTCGCGCGAACGAGATCGGCGAGCCCCTGGTCCATGGTCTGCATGCCGTCCTCGCGGCTCTGCATGACGCCGGCGAGGTCGGGCGCGCGGTCCTCGGTGATGAGCTTGGCGCCGACGCTGGTCACGACGAGGATTTCCTGCGTGGCGCAGCGGCCCTTGCCGTCGGCGGTCTTGACGAGTCGCTGCGTCACGACGGCCTTCAGGTTCAGGCCGAGCTGCTCGCGCAACAGGTCGTGCTCCTCGTGGCCGAAGTAGCCGATGATGCGCTGGATCGTGTGGACGGCGCCGGTGGTATGAAGGGTCGACATGAGAAGGTGGCCGGTTTCCGCCGCCTTGATGGCGATGCGGATCGTCTCCTGGTCGCGCATTTCGCCGACGAGGATCACGTCGGGGTCGGCGCGAAGGGCCTGGCGCAGCGCGGTGCCGAAGTCCCTCACGTCGGAACCGATCTCGCGCTGGCTGATGACGCACTTCTTCGTGGTGTAGCGGTACTCGATCGGGTCCTCGATGGTGATCAGGCGGCGCGACTCCGTGGAGTTCAGCTCGTTGATCATCGCGGCGAGCGTCGTCGACTTGCCCGAACCCGTGATGCCCGTGACCAGAACCATTCCGCGGTGTGACTTCGCGATGGTCTTGAGGACCTCGGGCATCATCAGTTCGTCGATGGTGGGGATCTTGACGGGAATGTGGCGCAGCGTCGCGCAGAGCTTGCCGTCCTGGTAGTAGACGACGACGCGGAAGCGCGCGATGTTCTCGAGCTGGTAGGAGCAGTCCACGCCGCGGCTCTCCTCGAGCTCGTGCCGAAGGTGGTCCGGCATGATCTCCTTGAGAACGGCGTGCATGTCCTGGTGGGTGAAGGGCTGGGTCTCGACGCGCTTGAGGTCTCCGCGAATGCGGAAGTAGGGCTGCGATGCCTCCATGATATGGATGTCGGAGGCATTGTTCTGCACCGCCCCGCCGAAGAGGGCCTTGAAGTTGATGGGCATGGAGTCGTTCTCCCGGTTTGCTGAGCCGCGGCGCGCGGGTCCGGCCGACCCCCGCCTGCGAGAAGACACTGACAGCGCGCCCCCGGCCCCAGGGCAAGCGCAGTTGTTCCGACCGGAGTCGGCTACAGCAGCAGACCCAGGACGATCGCGCCGATGCAGATGCCCTTGGCGATGGTGGCGGTCGCGTGACTTTCCGAGGGCCGGGTCTTCCTGGCATGGTTGAGGTAGCCGTGCGACACGATGAGGCCGAAGATGCCCGGCAGCATCGACCCCGCGAAGCTGAACAGCAGGACAAGGACCGATCCGATCATCAGGAACAGACCCGCGTCCGGACCGCTTTCCTCCTCCTTCTTGCCTGCCTCCGGCTTCGCCGTTCCCGGGCTGCTCCATTCCATTTCCATGGCGCGCTTGCGGCGCTCGTCCTCGGTGAGGGGCGGCGACCTCTTCAGCGGAGGCGGCGCCACCTTTCCGTATCCGGCGGCGGCACCTGTCCCGGACCGGGGAAGATCGGGAATGCGCGGTTCCGCCGCGGGGCGTTTCGGCCACGATGCCTTCGCGGTCTCGGCGATTTCGCGCGCGCGACCGGCGACGCTCCCCGCGATGCGGTCGAGTTCCCTTCGAATATCCTCGTTGGGCGCCCACTCGTAGAGTTTGTGCAACGCGTCGGCGAGCTTCTCGCGGTCGTTGCGGCGGCGGTAGACGTCGACGGCCAGCTTGCCGGCGGCGAGCGCCATGGCAGGCGAACCGACGGAGAACGCGAGCCCCGCCAGGTCCATCAGCAGGTCCCCGTTCTCCGACGCGAGCTCCTTTGCCTGGCGGAACGCGCGATCGGCGCGCTCATCGGACCCCGCCTCCACCGCCTTGCGATACGTCTGAATCCACTGGCTGGCGGCCGCCTCGCCATCGCCCTGCAGTTGCATGACGCGCGCCTTGACCTCCTGCAGACGCGAACTCGCCGGATACCGGCCGATGGCTTCGTCGATCTGCGCGAGCGCAGCGGCTGCCGCGCCACCCGCGACCAGCGCCTCCATCCGCTTCTCCCACTCCTCCCACGTTTCGCTGGCGGAGGTCTTCCCCGCGTTCGGCTTCGGGACTTCCGTCGCGGACTTGCGCTTCGCGGGTTTCGCGGGACGCTCGGGAGCTCGCGGCGGCTTTCGCGGAGCCGAGTGTTCCCTGGCGGTCGTGGGAGCGCGGGGCACGACGGATGGGCGGGCGGCCGTCCTCTCGATCCGAACCTGCGGCAGTTCGGGCTGAACCTTCGCCTGCGCCTCCCCGTGAACCACGATCTCGGGAAGCTTGGGCTTCTCGAGAACGACGCTGCTGTCCATGATGACGATCTGGCCACGCTCGATCTTCAGGTCGGGGTCGATGAGCTTCTCGTAGTTTACGTCCACCTTGATGTTCGCGTCGCGGCCCAGGAGCGACTTCATGGTGTCGTGCCGCAATTCGATGCGCACGAGATGTTCGCCAAGTACGCCCTTGGTGATTCCCGTCGGATGTTCGTGTCGGGGCGTGGGCGTCAGGGGCATGAGAGGCGTCGTACGGCCAAGCGGCTTGTCGACACGGCCGACGAGCGCGGGATTTCTGCTGCGTACGGAGTCCGGGTCCGAAAGCCAGGCCCAGGGCGTCGGCGGCCCGTCGGCGAGAATGCGCAGCTTCAACCCGTCGAGCACCGGCTCCAGGCATTTCTCGACGGCGCTCCAGCGGGTGCCGCTCAGACTGCGGGCCTTCTTCGGGTCGGTCAGGATCTCCAGGGCCTTCTCGAAACTCTCCTTCGCGGCGTAGACGTCGCGCGCGGCAAGCTCGGACTGGCCGCGGAGAAACCAGAGTTCGGCATGGTCGGGAAAGGCTTCGGTGGCTTCGCGCATCTCGTGGCGCGCGAAGGTGTGGGCGCCGGCGTTGTACAGCTCCTCCCAGTCGCGAAGGAACGCGTCGTAGTTCGCGGTCATGGTTTCGACGGTCATGGGCGGCCCCCGGCGCAGCCTGCGCGAACCCTACGGATCGTCTGACAGGCCCATTCAACCGCGCCCGGGAAAAAGAGCGCAACCGGGACATCGCCCGGCGCGGTCACACCGTGACGAATTCCTCCACCCCCGCGACGTGGCGCAGGGGCATGCGGGCATGGATGTGGACGCCGTCCTCCTCGTGGCGCTCCTCCAGCACTTCGCAGTCACGGTGCACCGCCGACACGACGTCGTAGCGCGATGCGGGGATGCAAAGGTGCACGTCCTGCAGACCCTGGCCCAGCAGCGCCGCCAGGGCGTTGCGAACGTCTTCGAGCCCGAAACCCGTCTTCACGGACGCGGGAACCGCGTAGCCGTCGAAGTCGGCGAACTCCGCCCGGGGATCCCGGCCCTCCGAAAGCAGATCCGTCTTGTTGAGCACCAGGATCGTCGGCCGGCCGTCGGCGCCGAGTTCCCGCAGAACAGAGTTCGTCACGTCGTAGTGCTCGCGCGCGCGGGGATGGGCGACATCGACGACGTGGACGAGATACTCCGCCTCGGCGGCCTCCTCCAGCGTGGACTTGAAGGCGTCGATCAGCGTCGTCGGCAGCTTGCGGATGAAGCCCACCGTGTCGGTCAGCAGCAGCTTCTGGTTGTTGGGAAGCTCGATGCGCTTGGTCGTCGGGTCGAGGGTCGCGAAGAGCTTGTCCTCGGCGAGAACGCCGGCTTCGGTCATCGCGTTCAGCAGCGACGACTTGCCGCTGTTGGTGTAGCCGACGATGGCGGCCGAGGGGACGGGAACGCTGGCGCGGCGCTTGCGCTGATTGGCGCGCTTGTCGCGCACGTCGGCGATCTCGCGCTTCAGCTTCGCGATGCGGTCGCGCACGATCCGGCGGTCGACCTCGATCTGCAGCTCGCCGGCGCCGCCGCGCTGGCCGACTCCGCCGCGCTGGCGTTCCAGGTGCGTCCACGCGCCCTTGAGCCGCGGCAGCATGTAGTCCAGCGTCGCCAGTTCGATCTGCAGACGGGCCTCGCGGCTGCGGGCGCGCTGCGCGAAGATGTCGATGATGACCTTCCGGCGGTCGATGACGGCCTTCTTCGTCTTTGTCTCCCAGGCATGCTGCTGGGGCGGCGAGAGATCGTCGTCGAAGACCAGAAGGTCGCAGTCCAGCGCCTCCATGCGCGCGGCGATCTCGTCGGCCTTGCCGGTGCCGACCAGGTACTGCGACGAGTGGCGGTTGATGCGGACGACCTCGCTGCCGGCGACCTCGGCCCCCATCGTAACGGCCAGGGACTCCAGTTCCAGCAGGTGGTCCTCGACATCCTCGCGGGGGGTGCGCTGGAACTGCACTCCCACGAGATAGACCCGTTCAAAGTCGCGCTGGCTGGCGCGGATTTCCTCGTTCAAGCGGACACCTCGTCGGTTTCGGGCGTGCTCTCGCGCCCGGTCCCGGCAACGGTGCACAATGGCGGTCGGTTGTGAAGGGGCATTTGCGGGGCGCCGCCCGCTATTCGCCGGGCGATCCGCTTGCCACCGGGCCGGAGGCCGGGCGTGGTGTCGCCATGTTCCGGGCGGTTCACATCGGCGATCTGCATTTCTGGCGCTTTACGGCGAACCCGGCACTGCTGCCGGGCAAGCGACTGCTGGGGCTGGCGAATCTGGCGCTGCGGCGTTCGCGCGCGTTCCAGCAGGGACGCGCCGGGGAACTCGTCGCGCGCATCGGAGACGCCGCGCCGGACCGCATTCTCCTCAGCGGCGATTTCACGACCACCTCGTTGCCTTCCGAGTTTAGCGCCGCGAAGGACGCCCTCGCCCCCCTGGAAGAACGATTCGCCGGCCGCATTCGCGCCGTCCCCGGCAATCACGACCGCTACACGCGGCGCGAGCTGCGGGCGAAGAGCTTCGACCGTTTCCTGGGCGACTGGTGCTTTCGCGGAACGTGGCCCTGGTTCGACGACGCCGGCGGAGGACTCTGGATCGCCGGCATCGACGCAACGACGTCCAACGGCTTGGGGTGCTTCGGGACGTTCCGCGACGAGACGCTGGAGGCATTGAAGGCGTGGCGGAGCGGCGAAGGCGCCGACGCACGCGAACTCTGGATCGTCTGCCACTTTCCGACGGAGGACCTGCCCGGCGTCTTCCACCGCGACCGGGGGCGCGAGCTGCACGGTGGCGACCGCCTGCTGCGGTTTCTCGGCGAACTGAACATCCCCGTCTTCTATCTGCACGGACACCATCACTATCGCTGGATCTACCGAAGCCCAACGCACCCGAACGTGACGTACCTGAACGCGGGAGCTCCGATGTACCGGCGAAAAGGCATGGCTCGGGCGGACCTCGGGTTCCTGGAACTTCTGCGCGAGAATGGCACAACGGCGGTGAAGGTGCATCGCCTGGAAGGCGAAGAGTGGAAGGTTTCGGACGCCACCCTGCCCGAAGCAGGCGAGTATTTCGATTTGCAAACGCCGGGCGATTGACGGCGTAACTCCTTTGTTTCCTGCGGTCTTTGCCGATCCCCCAAACACGCGGAATCGGATTTCCGGTTTTCCGTTTGAAGGCGGGCCGCGCCGTTGCGTAGGAACGTCAGACGCTGGCGAACGCCAGCCAACACGATCAAAAGGACATCACATGCGATTTCCCGCAGTCGGACACACCGCAGTCAAATACACCGTGGGCGGCTTCGCCCTCGCGTCGCTTGTGTTGACGCCGGAGGCCCTGGCTCAGGCTCCCGCGCCTTTCTCGCAAATGCCCGGCGACGCGAAGGTGGTCATGCGCTTCAACCTCGACGCGATGCTCAACACCCCCCAGCTCAAGTCCATCCGCGACGCGGCGCCGGAACTGCAGTCGCACTTCACGGACATGCTGCACGAGGAATACGGCGGGAAGCTCTTCGAGGACTTTCCCGGCAACCTTTCCGTCATCGAGGTGGGCATCACCGATCCCTCGGCGGGGAACGACGATCTGGAGTACCTGCTGATGTACGGCGGAATGGACCGCGAGCTGATCCAGCAGCGCATCGATCTCAACGAGACGGGCGAGCTCCAGACGGCTCTGACCGAGGGTGGAGTCGCGGCCTCGTCGGACGCGGCGGATCTCGCGAAACTGACCACGACCGGCGCGTCCGCGAGCAGCGGCCCGCTTGCCGGTCTGATCGGCGCCCAGGGCGGTTCGCCCGTGTTCGTGGCGGCGAGCCTGACGGACGAGAACCGCGCGCAACTGAAAGCCGCCGCCGCGCAAATGGGCCAGCAGGCCGCCATGTTTCCCGGCGCCCCGGCGTTCCTCCAAGAGCTCGGCAGCCTGGAATCGGCGGCATTCAGCGTCGGCGAGAGCGACGCGGTGAACGTGAATCTCCAGCTTTCCTTCCTGGACGAGGAAACCACCGGTCGCGCGGTGACGGCACTCAACCAGGTGCTGCCGGGGGCCGCCGCCATGATGCAGATGATGGCACAGGACCCCGATTCGCAGAAGATGGCGCAGACCCTCGGCGGACTCCAGTTCGCGCAGGCGGGCAAGGCGGCATGGGTCAGCATTCCGATTCCGGCGAGCGCGATCTCCTCGGCGATCGAGCAGATCGAAGCGGCCAACGCCATGAAGTCGGCGATGGAAGCCGCGCCGGCGGCACCCGCGGCACCCGCGGTCCAGAAGACGGCACCGTCCGATCAGAACAGCCTTCTGATTCCCGCCAACAGCCGCCGCCCGTTTCCCGGCGTGCAGACGACCGACGTGAACGGAAACCGGTTCGATCTGGCGGGCCAGAAGGGCAACGTGGTGCTGGTCGACTACTGGGCCACGTGGTGCGGCCCCTGCGTGCGCGAGGTTCCCACCCTTGTCGGGCTTCACAGGCAGTACGACGACAAGGGCCTGAACATCGTCAGCATCAGCCTCGACAGGCAGAAGAACGCCCTCACCTCGTTCACCGAGAAGCATGGCATGGACTGGACGCACATCTTCGACGCGGAAGGCGAACTGGCGGACATGATGGACGTTCAGAGCATTCCGACGATGTACGTTCTGGACCGGAACGGCCGCATCGCCGCGGAGAAGGTTCGCGGCCAGCAGATCGAACTCGCCGTAATGGCCGCGCTGTCGGAGTAGTCGGCGATCCCGGGGAACTTTCGCAGCGGCGGCCCGAAACGGCCGCCGTTTTCGTTTTGCCCTTTGCCGCCCCCGGTGGCCCACACGCCGCTGCACGCCACGCCGGACCCTTCTTCATGTACCGCCAGCTCGTCTTTCCGCTTCTCAAGCGCATCGACCCCGAACGCGCCCACCGCCTGGCGGCGCGGGGGCTGGTGTATGCGCAAACCGCCCCGGCGGGCCAGGCTCTGCTGCGCCACATCGCGGGAGAGACGCCCCGCCGTCCGGTGCGGGTCTGCGGCATCGACTTTCCCAACGTGCTCGGCGTGGCCGCCGGCTTC
>JAJFLJ010000011.1 GCA_021772755.1 Candidatus Sumerlaeota bacterium | reverse complement strand
GGTCGAAGATCTCCTTCTGGACCGTGAGCAGCGTCTCGTTGAACATCGCGGTGGCGTCGGCGGTGAACTCGATCAGCGGGTCCTTCTGGCCGTAGCCGCGCAGGCCGATGCCCTCGCGCAGGCTGTCGATCGCCAGCAGGTGGTCCTGCCACTCGCCGTCGAGGGTCCGCAGGGCGATGTAGCGGGAGAGCGCGTTGTTCATGTCGTGGCCGATCTGGCTGCCCTTCTCCTCGAAGGCGTCGACGACGAACTGCATCGTCTTCTCGAGAAGGTCCTCGGCGTGTTCGAACTTCATGGTCCGCAGCTCGGAGATGTCCGCCATGTAGAGTACGCGGGATATCCAGTCGAAGAATCCGTCGAGGTCCCACGTCGTCTGGTTCTTCGGATCGCCGTAGCTCGCGCGGAACTCGCCGTCGATGGCGTCGGCGAAGATGTCGAGCATCGTGTCGGCGAGCTCCTCCTCGGTGAGCAGTTCGCGCCGCAGCCGGTAGATCGTCACGCGCTGCTTGTTCATGACGTCGTCGTATTCCAGGGTGCGCTTGCGGCGCTCCTGGTTGATGCCTTCGACCTTCTTCTGCGCGTTGCCGATGGCCTTGGTGACCATCGGGTAGGTGATGGCCTCGCCCTCCTGCAGGCCGAGACGCGTCATCCAGGTGGCGATGCGCTCGCTGCCGAACCAGCGCATGAGGTCGTCCTCCAGGGAGAGGAAGAAGCGGCTGGCTCCCGGGTCGCCCTGGCGGCCGGAGCGTCCGCGCAGCTGGCGGTCGATGCGCCGGCTCTCGTGGCGTTCCGTGCCGATGATCTGAAGACCGCCGGGAATCTCCGCGCCCGTTTCCGGGTCCTTGTGCTGTTCCTTGACGCCTTCGCCGAGCTTGATGTCGGTGCCGCGGCCGGCCATGTTCGTGGCGATGGTGATCGCCCCGCGCCGTCCCGCCTCGCGGACGATGTTAGCCTCCTGGCCGTGGTTCTTCGCGTTCAGCACCTGGTGCGGCAGCTTCTTCGCACGCAGCATGCGCGAGACCGTCTCGGAAACGGCGACCGACGTCGTGCCCACAAGGATCGGCAGCCCGCTTTCGTGGAGCCGCTCGATCTCCTCAAGCACCGCCTTGTACTTCTCGCGCTTGGTCTTGTAGATCACGTCGTCCAGGTCCTGGCGCTGAAGCGGAACGTTGGACGGCACCACCACCACGTCCATTTGGTAGGTGTGCTGGAACTCGGCCGCCTCGGTCTCCGCCGTGCCGGTCATTCCCGCGAGGGTCTTGTACATGCGGAAGTAGTTCTGGATCGTGATCGTGGCGAGGGTCTGCGTCTCCTTCTCGATCTTCAGGCCCTCCTTCGCCTCGACGGCGCCGTGGAGGCCGTCGCTCCAGCGCCGGCCGGCCATCTTGCGACCGGTGTTCTCGTCGACGATGACCACCTTGCCCTCCTCGACGACGTAGTCCACGTCGCGCTGCTTCATCACGAACGCGTGGAGGAGCTGGCTGATGGAGTGGATCTGCTCCGCCTTGCCTTCGTAGTGCTCGCGGATCCGCAGCTTCTCCTTGTCGCGCTCCTCGGGGTCGATGTCGGGCCGCTGGTCGATCTGCGCGAGCTCGTCCACCAGGTCCGGCAGGATGAACTGCTGCGGGTTCTCGGGCGAGAGGGCGTCGCGCCCCTTGTCCGTGAGGTCGATGGAGCGGTTGCGCTCCTCGACGACGAAGAACAGGTCCGCCTCCATCAGCGGAATCTTCTTCTCCAGCATCAGCTCGCGCTCCGCGCGGTCGCGCAGCTTCTGCAGCCTCGCGTCCTCCATGACCTTCATGAACCGGTTGTGGCGGGGCATTCCCTTGTTGCACTGGAGGAGCTTGACGCCCGCCTCGATGTCGTCGGGGTCCTTCTCGAGCATCTCCACCGCCTCCTTCACCAGGCGGCTGACGAGCATCTGCTGCTTGTTGACGATGTCGCGAATCGCCGGGACGAGCACCTCGTACTGCGTGTTCGAGCGGTCCACCGGGCCGGCGATGATGAGGGGCGTGCGGGCCTCGTCGATCAGGACGGAGTCCACCTCGTCGATGATGGCGAAGCTGTGCTCGCGCTGCACCAGGCTCGCCTTGTCCAGCGCCATGTTGTCGCGGAGATAGTCGAAGCCGAACTCGTTGTTCGTGCCGTACGTCACGTCCATGCGGTACATCGTGCGGCGTTCCTGGGTGCCGGGCTGCGTCTTGTCGAGGCAGCCGACGCAAAGGCCCAGGGACATCAGGATCGGCGCGTTCCACTCGCTGTCGCGCTTCGCCAGATAGTCGTTCACCGTGACCAGGTGCGCGCCCTTCGCCGTCAGGCCGTTCATGTAGAGGGGAAACACGGCGGTGAGGGTCTTGCCCTCGCCGGTCGCCATCTCCGCGATGTTGCCGCGGTGCAGCGCCAGTCCGCCGGCGAGCTGCACGTCGAAGGGAACCATGTTCCATTCGACTTCGATCCCGGCCGCCATCCACTTCTTGCCGCAGTGTCTCCGGCAGGCTTCCTTCACCGCCGCGAACGCCTCCGGCAGAAGGTCGTCGAGTTCGACCGGGGGGTCCTCGTGGGCGGGCAGGGCGGCGAGAAGCTCCTTCATCGTCGCCGACTTCCATGCGGGCAGGCCGCCGGCCTCGATGATGCGCATCAGCTGGTGGCGGTCCGTTTCCTTGCCGTCCTGCGTCTTCGGAAACCCGTCGACGAAGATCACGTGCTCGGGCTTGTGCTCCTCGCTGGCGCGGATCATTCCGTTGCTGATCTGCTCCGCCAGGTCGGCGGTGGCCTCGACGCCCTCGTTGAGCTGGACGAACGCCACGACATTGCCGGGGTGGAAATCGCGCCGCGTCGTCTGGAAGACGGCTTTGCGCACGTCGGGGTGCTTTTCGAGAAACGCCGACGCCTGGTCGAAGAGGATGACGTGGGTGCCGGCTCCTGCTCTGCCGACGGCCGGGGCGGCGTGCAGCAGCTTGCGGAAGTCGTTGGTCTTGTTGCCGAGTTCCTCGTCGGAAATCGACTCGTACTCCTTCGCGATCGCGTTGATCTCCGCGACGAGGGGCATCAGGATCTTCATGTCCCGCGCCTGCTTGTCGCCGAAGAGGATTTTCGTGAGTGACTTGAGCATCGTAAGCCCGCTTTCGTGGAAGTTCGGGTTGGCGCTCCGGGGGGAGCGCGTTGGCTTTCGGTTGCGCGGGTCGTGCCGTCAGCGGACCGGGCAGTCTTCCCGTTCGAGCAGCAGGCGCTTCATGTCCGCGCCGCCGCCGTAGTTGCCCAGTTTGTGGCCCGCCAGGAGAACCCGGTGGCAGGGGACGACCAGTGGAAGCGGATTCTTCGCCATCACCTGGCCGACGGGTTGTCCGTAGTTGCCCTTGTCCGTGATTCCGGCCATTCGCGCGAGTTCCCCGTAGGTCACGGCGCTGCCTCGCGGAACCGCCGCGCACGCCTGCAGGATGCGCAGCGTAAAGGCGGGAACCCCGGGCCACTCGACGAACGGCATCAGGTCGGCGGGAGATTCGTCGCCCTCGAAGTATTTCTCCAGTTCCGCGGCGTAACCGGCGGAAGCGCCCTGCGGCGCATCGTACGCACCGGGCCCCTGAAGCAGGCGTTCGACATCCCGCTCGATGGGCACGTCGCGCGACGGAAGGAAAACCCGAAGGATTCGGTCTCCCGAGCAGACCACGGCGCCATTGCCGAACGGGGTTCGGTAACGGCTCCACGCGATCATCGCATGTATCCGCCGGAGGGGGGCCCGCGCGGCCGCGAGGCCGGCGGGAAGTGGTCGGAACGGATTCCTGAAACGAAACGGTGGAACGACGCCCGGGCGTCGGGCGCCGCGAAGCGCGTGGCTTCGGCGGACGCGACGGCGGCGATTTCCGCAGGGGAGCGGTCGTCGGGTTCTCCGCGCCGCGCGATCCCCGCAGGCGGGTCGTCGAGAAGGCGCTCGCCGGCCAGCAGATCGCAGAGACGGCGCTGGCGCTCCTGAAGCGCGGCGGTGTTCTCGATCCGCAGAACCTGTTCGCCGACGACTCCGCTGCGCATGGCTCCGGCGTTGGCGGGAGCCATCAGACAGGTCGCCGCGAGCGGCATCACCATCGCCAGCACCAAGGGGCGGCGGTGGATCGGGATGCGGCGGACCGAAGCGGTGAAGACCCTGCTCATGGGGCGAGATGAAGGCGGTGGCGGGACGGGACTGTCAAGCGGGGCCCGTGACGGGGGGCGCTGTTTTCGCTTTCCCGTCCTCCCCGGGACAGGCTCAACCTTGGCTCCGCCACCGCCCCATGAGCCCAAAACCACTCCTTCCCCTCCGCTCCACCGGCTCCGCCGCCCGGCTCTCCATCGCCGTTCTGGCGGCGCTGCTTCTGCTGCTGAACGCGGGCGGCTGGCTCCTCGGCATTCGGCTGATTCGCGCCCAGGAGGACCTGGTCGTCCGGGGGCTGGAGCAGACGGCCTCCTATGTCGCGAACGTCATCCAGCCTGCGAACCTGTATTTCCTGGAGATCGCCTGGGATCCTTCGACCGGATCGACGGACTTCGAGACCCTCGCGGAGTACGCGGACCTTCCCCCTGCGGAGTCCCTGGTTCAGGCCCTCGACCGGGCTTCCGGCAGCGGCATCGGGATTTCTCTCTTCTCGCCGGACGGGTGGCTGGTGGCCGATGCCCGCGGGTTCGCTTCGGAACCGGTGCGTCCGGATTCGTACGATTCCGATGCGGAGTCGATCGCCCGGGCGGCGGATGGCGTGGCCTCGTCCAACCGGGACAGGCGGGGCGAGGTCTCGAAGCGCATCTGGCAGCCGCTTCGAGGCGAGGACGGCGAGGTGATCGCGCTGCTGCGTCTCGAAGACCGGAGTCTCGCGGACTTCCCGAAAGGGAAGATCATCCGCCGACTGACGGCGGGGTCGGTCCTCGCCACGGTTCTGATCGTGTTTCTCTGGTGGAGTCTTTCCCGCCTGGTTTCGCGGGCGACCCGCGCCGAGCGCATCGCCGGACAGAGCGACCGGCTGCGGGCCCTGGGGACGGCGACGGCCGGGGTGGCGCACGAGATTCGCAATCCTCTCGGCATCATTCTTCTGACCGCCGAGGAGATCGAAGCGGTCGCACGCCGCATCGGAGACGAGGAACGGCGCACGGCGATCACCGGTCTGGCGCGCGACCTCAAGGACGAGGCGAAACGTCTCGGCCGGCTGACGGACGATTTCCTGGACCTCGCCAGCGACAAGCCGCTTCCCGCGCTTCCGCAGAAGACGGACGTCGGCGAGTGCTGCCACGAGGTCGTTCGGCTTTTTTCGAAGGGACTGCCGCCGGAGTTGGGTTTCGAGTTTCGCCGTGCGGACGGCCCGCTGCCCGTCGGGCTGCACGACGCGCGGCTGCGCCAGGTGCTGTTGAATCTTCTCCGCAACGCCCACGAAGCCGTTCGCGGCCGCGAAGGGGCGCGAATCGTTCTGCGGACGGAAAAGGGCCGGGATTCCGCTGTCATCGAGGTGGAGGACAACGGGCCGGGAATGGACGCCCAGGCGCTGGCGCGGGCCTTCGACCCGTTCTATACCACGCGCAGCGAGGGAACCGGGCTGGGGCTGTCGGTCAGCCGCTCGCTCGTCGAGGCCGCCGGGGGGACGCTGGAACTGGAAAGCGAACCCGGCAGGACCACCACCGCGCGGGTGAGGCTGCCGCTATCGACCGGCCCGTAAGGAATCTCCCGGATCTACGGAGCCGGGGACATGGGTGACACTACATCCGCACGATCGGACTGCGCTCTCTCTTCGACGCTCTCACGTCGGGTGCGAAACCCCGCTTCCCGAGTTCCGCGGCGAGCATCCCCGCCAGCCGCTCGCAGACGATGGCTTCGCTCTCGAAGTGCCCGAGCAGAACCGCCCCGAAACCGCGGTCGCGAACTTCCGCGCACTCGTGGTGCCCCATTTCGCCCGTCACCAGAACGTCGGCGGTTCCCGTCCGCCAGCGGCGCACCGCTTCGCCTCCGGCCCCGGAACAAACCGCGACGCGTCCCACGGACATGCCGGGATCGCCGACCACGCCGACGGACCGGGCGCCGAAGACGCGCTTGCAGGTTCGCGCGAACGCTTCGAGCGTCTGCGTCTTCGCAAGGTCGCCGACGAGTCCCAGGCCGTACTTCGGTTCGCCAACGGGTTCCAGCGGATAGACGTCGAACGCGACCTCTTCGTAGGGATGCACCTTGCGGACGGCGCCGATCACGGCGTCCAGGCGCGTCTTGGGGCAAACCGCCTCAAGCCGGACCTCGTCGTCGGCCTCTTCCAGCGCGCCGACGCTTCCGGCGAAGGGGTTCGCGCCCTCTCCCGGCTTGTACGTTCCCGTGCCCGGCGAGCGAAACGTGCAATGGCTGTAGTTGCCGATCACACCGGCTCCGGCGGCGGAAATGGCTTCGACGACGGGCCCGGCGTGGGACGACGGCACGAAGACGACGTACTTGACCTGGCGTTCGGCGTCGCCCGCAGGAACGAGAAACCGTCGCTTCGCGAGTTTCAGCCGGTCGGCGATTTCCCCGTTCGTTCCCTCCGCGACGGAATCGACGTTGGTGTGGGCGGCGACGAGCGCGATGCCTTCGCGCACCAGACGGGCGACGTACGCGGGGATGGTGCGGCTCTCGTCGAGCGTCTTCAGCGGCCTGAAGATCAGCGGATGGTGTGCGACGATCAGCGTCGCGCCGATGCTCTTCGCCTCCTCGATGACGTCGCCGGTGACTTCCAGCGCGACGAGGATCGACCCCGCGTCCTTCGCGGGATGACCGACCTGAAGGCCGACGTTGTCCCATTCCTCCGCCAGGCGGAAGGGCGCGATGGCGTTCATCGCGCCGAGAACGTCACTGGTTTTCGTGGTCTTGGGCTTCTTCGCCATTCGCGGCGTCCTCCGTTCGGAGCTGTTGGAGCAGGGCATTGGTCTGGGGGCGAAGCAGGTCGCGCCGCTCCAGGTCTTCGAGAATCGCGAGCACGGCGACCCGTTGCCCGAACTCGCCGGCCGCCATCCGCAGCGATCCGGCGAGGACGGCGTCGTCCGGGTTTCTCGCGAGACCCATGTGGATCTCGCGCATCTGAAGCGGCAGCAGCCCCAGCCCGAAGTATCCCTGCGACGCGTTCCGCAGCATGTCCCTTTCGTACAGGACGTAGCGTTCGTCGAAGCGGAACATTCTCATCAGGAACTCCGTCGCCAGGTCCTGGCGACGCATGTTCTGGGACGCCATGACGAGCGATGCGTTGAAGCTTTCGCGGCGGTCGCGCGGGCGGGGGAGCTTTCTGGCCGCTTCGAACAGCTTGTCGAACGCGTACTGCCTCCACCGCTTCGCCTCCTCCTCGCGGTCGGTGCGCCGGTAGACCTCCGCCAGCATGGAGGACGCGTCGCCCTGCATGCGGTGGAGCGAGGGCGGGAAATGATAGCTGGCTTCGGCCTCGTCGAGAAGGGCGATCGCCTCCAGGAGCGTCTTCTCGGACATCAGGTTGTACTGCTGTTCGAGAAAGTGCTTCTTCTGCTCGTTGAGGAGAAAGATCGCGCGGTCCCACATGATGAGGGGATTGGCGGGATCGATTTCGTGGGCGCGCCGCAGATCGATGTCGCGAAGCCTGGACTCGGAGTCCTGCTCGCCCATGAAACGGGCGATGGTCAGGATGCGCTCCGCCTTGGTCTCGCGAACGGTGGCCATCGCGATGGCCATGGAAACGCCCAGCAGGCCGGCGCAGAGCGCGAGTCGCAGCCAGAACGGCGGAACGCCGGTCCCCCGGGCGGCGGGCGGCGCGGCCTCGCGGTTTTCGGGGGGCGGAGCTTGCCCCCGCCGTTTGCCCCGGCTCACAACGCCACCCCCGGCCGGAACGGCGGGCGATTTCGAATGCGAGGGTGCTGCATGAAACTGGCCTTCTTTGGCACGCCTGGGTTCGCGGAAGTGGCACTGCGCCGACTTCTGGAGACCGACCATGAGATCGCACTGGTCGTGACGCAACCGGACAAACCCGCCGGGCGGGGGCGGAAACTCACCGCCCCGCCGGTCAAGTCGCTGGCCCTTTCCGAGGGGCTGGAAGTGGCCCAGCCCGAGTCCGTCCGCACGCCGGAATTCGCCGACCGCATCGCCGCCCTGGAGCTGGATGCCGCCATCGTGGTCGCCTATGGGAAGATTCTGCCGGCGGCGCTGCTCGGTATTCCCAGGTTCGGCTTCCTCAACATCCACGGTTCACTTCTGCCGAAGTACCGCGGCGCGGCCCCGATCCAGTGGGCCATCGTTCGGGGGGAGACGGTCACGGGCGTCACGATCATGCAGATCGACGAGGGGCTGGACAGCGGGCCGGTGGTGTCCACCCGCGAGGTCGAGATCCTCGAGGACGACGATGCCCGCAGCCTCTACGACATTCTCGCCTTCACCGGTGCGGAACTTCTGGAGGAAACGCTGGGGACCATCGAGCGCGAGGGGCGCGTCGATTCGACGCCGCAGAACGATGGCGACGCGACGCTCGCCCCGCTGATCCGGCGCGAAGACGCGCGGATCGACTGGACGCAGCCGACGGACAGGATCATCTGCGCGGTGCGCGGTTTCGCGCTCTGGCCCGGCGCGCATTCGAAGATCGGCGACACGACGATCAAGATACTCGCCGCAGAAGCCGTCGATCCCTCCTGGATCGAACTCGACTGGAAGGACGAGCGCATTCCGCCCGGCATGGTGGTGGATGTGGTGAAGGGGCGCGGTTTTGCCGTCAAGACCGGCAGCGGGCTGCTGCTGGCGACGCGGATCCAGCCCCAGGGAAAGAAGGAGATGGACGCGGTGTCCGCTCTAAACGGTGGGATCGTCGATGTCGGGAACCGGTTCGCCGACTGACCCGGCCGCGTCCAGCGGAATCGCGAACACATAGGGAACGTGAGAGAGTCCGTTCACGCCACCGGTCTTCGGAATCTCGCGGAACCAGTAGTACCGCAGCCACTGTCGCCAGACCTTTGCGAACGCGGCGGGGTCCTGCCAGGGCGCGAAGGCGGCCGCCGTATCCAGCCTCTGCGGAACCCAGTGCATGTGGGCCCGTCCGTCGAAGAGGGCGTAGT
>JAJFLJ010000002.1 GCA_021772755.1 Candidatus Sumerlaeota bacterium | reverse complement strand
CCTGGAAGGTCCCATCATGTGCGGGTGGTGCGGCACCCGTCATCCATCGCGGCCCGACTCGCCGAACTGTCCGAGTTGCGGCGGTGTGCTGCCGACTCCGCCCGGGAACGATCCAGGCGAGCCCCCTCCGCGCGCGCCCCGAAAACTGCCGGCGGCCTTCGCGAAGAGGCTCTTCCTCAAGGAGAACGTCGGCGGCATGACGGGCCTCGGCCTGGCGGGTTTCGGGCTGTTCGTGCTCGTCGCCGGGGGCTTTTCGTGCTTCGCGGCGCTGCTCTTCCTCTTCGGAGTCGTGATCGCCTGGAGCAACTTCAAGACGGCGTGGCGCCGCTACGAAGCGCTTCGCAGGGGCACGTGGACCATCGGTGTGATCGAGTCCGTTCGCGGGTGCGCCCCGCGCTCCAGCGGCGGCGCGAACCGTCGTTCCTCCAGCCGCGCGATGTTCAATGTCTTCTTCCGGTTCGAGGCGAACGGCGAACTCCTGCAGGGCATGAAGGTCACGTACGACCCGGCCATCGCGAAGCACCTCGTCGGCGAACCCGTATGGATCGTCTATCTGCCCGGACTCGTGGCCGCATACGACACCTGGCCCCCGCTGGCGTAGAGCCCGAAAAGCCCCCTCACCACATCCGGCTCCGCCTCCTCAGCGGCACGGCGACGCAAAGCAGCAGGACGATCATCGACGGCGGGGTGAAGAGGATCATCGGCCACACGCTGTGGAACTCGGTGGTCAGCAGCACGCCCGTCAGGAACCAGCCCACCGACGTGAGCCCGACGATCAGCCGTCTCACCGCGGACCACACGGTCGTCTTCAGTTCCGCGATGTCGCCCTGGTGGATGCGGACGTGCTGCTCCTCGCGCTCCATGCGTTCGACGATGCGGCGCAGCTGCAGCGCCGTGGCCAGGGCCGACTCGCCCCAGTCCCGCACGCGCTTGTGCATCTGCTTCTCCGGTTCCAGGGAAACCTGCCGGATCAGCCGCTTGATCACCGGCGTCGCTTCGCGCACCGCGCTGAAGTGCGGCTCGTACTTCATGCCCAGGCCCTCGATCAGGGCGGACGCGCGGAACAGGTAGACGAGCTGCTGCGGCATGCGCAGGGGGAACTTGTGGAACGTGTCGAGGATGTCGTCGGCGATCTGCTGCACCATGCGCGGGGTGAAGTCCTCGCGCAGCTGGATCTGCAAAAGCGTCTCCGCCGCGTCGCGGACCAGCGAGCGGTTGATGTCGGGGTCCACCATGCCGAGCTGGTAGAAGCAGTCCACGATCGTGTCGATGTCGTTGCGGACGACCGCCAGGCACGCCCGCAGAAGCTCCAGCCGCAACCGGTCGGGAAAGTCCAGCACCATGCCGTAGTCGAGAATGACGACGCGTTTGCGCTCGTCCACCAGCAGATTCCCCGGATGCGGGTCGGCGTGGATGAATCCGTGGACGATGGTCATCGTCACGTAGATTTCGATGAGCGCGTCGACGAGCTCCTTCGTCGCGATGCCGCGCTCCGCCAGGGCCGCCGGATCGTCGACGCGGCACCCCTCCACGAAGTCGAACGCCACGGTGCGCCGCGTCGTCAGCTCCGAGTGGCAGTTTGGAATGACGACGCGCGGGTTGTCGGCGAAGTTGCGCCGGAACCGGTCGGCGTGCTTCTCCTCGTTGCGGAAATCCATCTCGATGCGGATGACGCGCGTGTATTCCGAGATGATCGTCTGGAAGCTGCGCACGACATGGCTGTCGATGAAGAAGTTGAAGATGCGGACGATGGCGGTGATGACGCTGAGGTCGATCTCCACGAGCCGTTCCACGCCGGGCCGCAGCACCTTGACCGCCACGCGGCGGCCCTTGTAGACGGCGCTGTGCACCTGGCCCAGGCTCGCCGCGGCGATGGGCTCGCGGTCGAACTCCTCGAAGACGTCCTTTACCGGCCGGCCCAGCGACTCGCGAATCGTGCGAAAGACGCCGGACACCGGAAACGGCGGCACGCGGTCCTGGAGGGTCTTCAGCTCCTCGGTGTACGTGCGCGGGATGATGTCCTCGCGGGTGGCGAGGACCTGCGCGCCCTTGATGAAGGCCGGCCCCAGGCTGGCAAGCGTCGCCGTCAGGCGGCGCGCGCGGCGGCGGTGCAGCTCGGGTGTCAGCCGGCGCGGCGCGCCGAAGAACACCCATCCCTGCCAGTCCCGCAGGAAACTGACGATGAACGGCAGCAGCGTGAAGAAGACGCGAAACGGGCGGAAGAGGGAGGACATGTCGTCTCGGGCGGTGGACTGCGGCGAATCGATCCGCCGACCGCACCATCGCCCCGCCGCCAATCCCGGGCCAAGGGGAACGGAGTGCGATCAACCACAAGGCACACCGGCAGGAGGAAGGTGGCTTGGGCGTCTCGCCCAAGCAATGCCATGCATCGACAGCTGGCGCCCGCCTGGGCGGGACGCCCAAGCCACCCTCGGTTCCAGCCGCGCTGCGGCTACCCGAAATCGCGTCCGTACGACCTACGTCTCGGTCCACCAATTGCCGTCGGAGTCCAGCCTCTCGTCGCGCGACAGCAGCAGCGACTCCCACGCGTAGAGGACGCCGACGCTGCGCCACGGTCTCCACGGGTCGGTCAGGGCCTCGATCTCGGCCCGCTTCTTCGGGCGTTCGTCCAGCGCGTAGATGCGCTTCAGGCCCTCGCACATGCCCAGGTCCTCCCACGGCATCACGTCGGGGCGCCGCAGCCCGAAGATCAGGAACATCTTCACCGTCCAGGGCCCGATGCCCCGCACGGCGGTCAGCGCTTCGACCAGCGCGTCGTCCTCCAGCAGCGCCACTTTCTCCGGCGTCCATCGGTTCTCGCGCCAGACCTCCGCGACGCCCCTCAGCGCGCCCGCCTTGACGCGATTGAGCCCCAGCCCCCGCAGGTCTTCGACCGACTTCTTCAGCACCCGCGCCGGAGTCAGGTTCTCCGCGCCGCCGACGGCCTCGTTGAACCGCCGTGTGATCGACGCGGCCGCCTTCGTCGAAATGGACTGGCCGATGATCGAGGCGCAGAGCATGTGCAGATTCGCGTCGCGGCGGGGGAGACGCACCGGCCCCACGGCGTCGATCACCCGCCCGAGCCTCGGATCGACCCCGCGCAGATGGGCGATGGCCTTGCGCGGATTCTGGGGGAGAGCGGACGGGCGGCGGGGTGGCATCGGTGGGCCTGTTGTTGGACTCCCGGGCACCTGCGGGGCCGGGCAGCCGAGGCGCAAGCCAGGTCGGAACTCGGGGCCGCTGCCCGGGTAAGCGGTTACCCGGGCACTATGCGGGATTTTATACGATTCCGGCGTTTCTCTCCTTCCCTTTCGCCCCTTCTGCTCTTGACAGATGGCCCTCCGAAGCCCTCTGCTACGCGTTATTCACCGATAAGGGTGATGAGAAAACTCAACCCAAGGAGTCAGAAACTCATGAAGAAACTCTTCGCAACCGCCCTCGCCACGGGCGTCCTCGCCGTCGGCACCGCGTCGGCCCAGAACGTCATTTTCACGGCGGACTTCGAAACCGACCAGTCGGCCAACTTCACCGCGCAGAACGAGGAAACGACGCCGGCGACCAACGACTTCGTCCTCAACTACCAGTACGACTACTCCACCCACGTCCAGGCGAACGGCGCCGCGCTGGCCATTGGCGCCGCTCCCAATTCCTCGGGCGGCACCACCGGTGTGCGTATGGAAGCCAACAACAACGACGCGACCGCCGAAGCCGCGATGGTCCAGATCTTCCCCAACGTCTCCATTCCCGCCGGCAACGACTGGTCCATCCAGTTCGACGCATGGATCAACTACAACGGCGATGCCGGTGGCGGCTCCGGATCGACCGAGTTCGGATTCTGGGGCGCGGCCGCCGATTCCACCGGCCCGATCTGGAACGACGGTTCCGCCAATACCCCCAACGGCTTCGGTCTCTGGACGACTGGCGAAGGCGGCGCCGGCCAGGACTACCGCTACTACGACGGCGATGGTTCGGCTGCGTTGACTCGCGACGATGCCAAGCCGAACTACAATGGCGTGAACGAAGTCAACAATCTCGATGCGTCGTGGCAGGCGTTCTTCCCCCAGGTTTCCGCTCCCCAGCAGACCGCAGGGAGTGCCGGCAAGCGCTGGGTGACGATCACCATCGACGTCGATCAGGACACCACGCCCCCGACCATTACCGTCGATTACAACCCGGCGGACACGGTCCCGACGAGCACCCAGGTCGCGCAGTTCCAGACGTCCGCCGGCGTCACGCCGAACACGCCCTACATCGGCTACACGGACATCTTCACGAGTATCGCTTCGCCTGCGGCGGACAACTTCATCGTCATCGACAACATCATCATCACCGACCTCGACGCCGCCCCCTCCAGCGTCACCGAGTGGAGCATCTACGACTGATTCAGTCGCAGACGGAGCCACGGCACCAACACCGGAGACGGGCCTTCACGGGCCCGTCTTCTTTTTTTTGGCACCTGCCGCATCGAGCGGCCCCTGGCTTCGTTCCCGCGCGGTGCGGTCGCGATCCGGGGTGTCTTGGCGATGGGCCGGGGCGGCTTCCCGACATTCCCGCTCCGGCTCTGTCCGCCGTTCTTCCTCGACAGGTTTCCGACGACAGCTGCGAACGCGGCTGAATGTGGATAGCCGCAGGCCGATCCTGCGGCAGGCTGGCAGTAGCTCTGCGACCCCGAAGGGGTCGAACCGCGAGCGCGAGGGTCTCGTGCACCGCCGAAGGCTTTGACGTCCCGGATTCGAAACGGTTCGCCTCCTTCGGAGACGATTTCCAATGCGTCGCGTTCCGCAGGTTCCCTTGGCCCTGCCGGGCCTTCGGTCACCTGCGGCTACCCGAATTCGCCCCCGGTCGGGGGCGGCTCACCGCTTCCGCACGGAAGAGAGTCGCGCATCCAACGGGAACAGCGTAGAGGGCCCCCGTCGCATCGAGCGGCTCTCACTTTGCCCTTGCCTTGGCCAGGGGCCTTTCCTTTCATCCCACCCCGCTCGCGAGAGCGGTCAGTGCCCAGGTGGCGGAACTGGCAGACGCGCAAGACTAAGGATCTTGTGGCCGCAAGGTCGTGGAGGTTCAAGTCCTCTCCTGGGCACCATTGATTTTTCAAGGCTTGGAACGCGAAACGCCCCCGGTAGCGGGGGCGTTTTTTCGTGGTCGGAGAAGTGACGGATATTCGGTCAGAGATTGTCGTAGGGGTTGTCGGGCTTTTCGATGGGTTCGCCGGACTCCTCGATCTCCTGCTTTCGCTTGGAGAAGAGCGCATCGAGCTTCGAGAGCTTTTCCTTCTGGGCCTTCTTCGCCGCTTCGACCTTTTCCTCGATGCGTTTGTCCGACGTTTCCACGAGTTTCTTCGCGTCCGCGAACCGGTCGCCGGTGGTTTCCTTCTCGTCCAGCAGCGGCTTGCGCGTTTCGATCACCTTGCCGGTCTTCGCATCGACGACGAGGATGGTCTTGCAGCCGGGGCATTTGACTTCGAGATGGTCCATAACGCACGCCTCCAGAGGTGAACGAAAAAGCATCGGCGCGGAGGGCCGGAGGGATCAAGCCTGTCGTTCGAGGACCATGAGGCTGACGTCGTCGCGGATGCGCGTGTTGGCCGTGAACCGCTCGAATTCCTGAAAGAGCATCGTGGTGACGGAGTTGAGCGGCTGGCCCAGCGAGTTGGCGATGAAGTCCAGGAATTCCGCGCCTTCGAGCGCCTTGCCGTTGGCGGACTCGCTCTCGGTCCACGCGTCGGTATAGAGGAACACGCGGTCGCCGGGCTCCAGGCGGACCTCGCCCTCCGAGCCGGCCATGGGGGGAATCCCCGTCAGCCCCAGGGGCAGACCGTTGTCGCATGGCAGGAACTCCGGTTCGCCGCCCTGGCGCCAGAGAATGGCCGGCGGGTGGGCGGCGCTGGCGTACCGCAGCGTCGAGGTCGAGGGGTCCCAGATTCCCAGCCACGCCGTCAGGAACTGCTCGGCTTCGACCTGAAGCTGAAGCCAGGCCGCGCAGCGCAGCAGAATCGCGGAGGGGCCGCCGCCCGTGGGGCCCTCTTCCGAGACGGCCGTTCGCAACAGGGCGCGGCTGACCGCCATCAGCATGGCGGCCGCGGCGCCGTGCCCGGCGACATCCGCCATGCAGATCGCGGCACGGCCATCCGCCGTCGGGTAGAAATCGTAGAAATCGCCGCCGACATCGGCGCAGGGCCGACAGGTCGCGGAAACGGCGATGCCGTGGTGGAGGGGGTACGTGTGGGGCAGGTAGCGAGCGACGGCGCGGGAAATCTCGCGCAACTGCCGGGTGCTGACGTGCAGAGCCTTGCGCAGCTGCGTTTCGGACTGGCGCAGCTGGTCGACCTCGGCCCGCCCGACCTCGTCGATGTCGGCGAAGGCTTCCCCGATTTCGGCCATCTGGCCGATTCTTTCGCGAAGCGCAGCGACCTCCGCCTGCAAAGACCCGATGCGCTCTTCGTCCGACATGGCGACCAACCTGACTGGCGATGGGTCCAGGGGGCACGGCTGGCGTCCGGGGGTCAAGGCCGCCCCGCACGGGATTCCCGTTGCACGGCGCTCCGGTCCGCCAAGCATGGCCCCGGACCCTTCAGATGATCCAGACGATTCCCGCCGCCGCCGTCATTCTGCTCAATTCGATCGTGCTCTTCTACGTCTGGCGCGAGCGCCACCGCACGCGCTCCGGGCTGTTTCTGGCGCTCAACGCCCTGGCGCTGATTCTCTGGACGCTGACGCTTCGCTACGAGACCGCGACGGAGGACGTCCTGACCTACTACCGGCTGACGGCCTTCGCCAGTTCGCTGATTCCCGTGAACCTGCTGATCTTCGCCGTGTCGCGGCCGACGCCCATCTCCCCGGTCTGGCGCGACACGCGGCACCTCTATCTGCTCTTCATCCCCATCGTGTTCATTCCGTTCATGACGGACTACGGGGCGGCGCTGCGCTTTCTGGAGGGGCGCATCTTCATCCACGCGAGCTGGCGCCAGCTCTGGGCGGCCGAAGGCGGCGTGATCCTGCTCCTGAACACCATGTTCCTGACGTTCGCGATCGTCGGGCTCGCGGTGCGCTACAACACCGCCGATTCGGGGCCGGAGCGAAATCTTCCGCGCCATCTTCTTCTTTCGGTGGGGGGGCCGGTTCTCTTCTCCGCGCTGTTCTCCATCCTGAGTTCGCCGAGCCGCGTCGCCCTGATTCCGAGTCCCGCGCTCGTGCTCGCCGTCATCGCGCAGCTCAGCATCCTGGCCGTCATCCGCCAGGAGGAGGTGCTGAGGCCGCTCTATCTGTCGCGATGGATCTACTACTCCATCATCGTGCTGATCGGCTTCATCCTGAGCATCGCGATCTACACGATCTACGAGGCGGTATCCGGCGCGGTTCTGCTGACGCCGACGATCCATCTCACCATCGCCATCACGACGATCGTCGTGCTGACGGCGGGCAGTCTGCCACCCGTGCAGGCGGTGTTCGACCGCCTGATGTTCAGTCGCGCTTGGGAGTACCGGCAGCTCGTCCGCGAGGCGCAGACGGAACTGAACGAGACGCGCCAGCGTCTCCGCCAGGCGGAGCGCCTCTCGGTCATCGGGGAGATGGCCGCGCGAATCGCGCACGAGATCAAGAACCCGCTCGGCCCCATCAAGGGCTATACGCAGATGATGCGCGAGAAGCTGCAGAACATGGACGACTTCCCCGAGCGCGAGTCGTTCCTGCGCAAGCTCGCCATCGTTTCCGAGGAGGTCGAAAGCATCGACGGACGCGTGCGCCACCTGCTCGACATCGCGCGCAAGCCCGCCGTCGAAATGCAGAGGGAGGACGTCAACAAGATCGTCAACCGCGCGGCCACGCTCCTGCGTCTCGAAGCCGAGACACTGCAGGGCGACCGCCTCGTGCGCGAGGAACTCGTCTTCATCGAGGAGGACCTGGCGCCCTCGCTTCCGGACGTGGTATGCAGCCGCACGCTGATCGAGGAAGCGCTCTTCAATCTCTGCCGCAACGCGTTCGAGGCCATCGGCGGCCGCGGCCGCATCAGGCTTCGCACGCGCGCGCGAGTCGGCGAGGGTGGCGCGGAGGGCGTCGAAATCGTCGTCGAGGACGACGGTCTGGGCATCTCCGAAGAGGCGCTTCGGCACCTCTACGAGCCGTTCTATACGGAAAAGCGCGGCGGAACGGGACTGGGTCTCTCCATCGTGAAGGGGCACATCGAAACGCACCGGGGAACGCTGAGCTTCGTGCGGGGAAGCCGCCGCGGCACGACGGTGACGGCCTGGCTGCCACTCCGACCGCAGAGCGACCGGGCCAGGAACGACACGGCCCCGGCCGATTCGGACCCGCAGAGCGACTCGACGACGCCGTCGCCGTGACGCGCGCATCGCTTCACCACATGTCGAGTTCGCCGTCGGCCGCCGTGAAGAACCACGAGTCCGTTCGCAGGAGCGAGTTGCCCAGGACTCTCAGTTTCTGGTCCGACAACATCCAGTGCACGGGCCATCGCGGCGGGAGAAACCGAAAGCCCGCCTCGCCGAGCGGCGCCTTCCACCGGTCGCCGAACACGGGAAGGTGAAGGGGACGGTCGCGGTCGATGGCGACTTTGGCCAGCGCCATCGCGAAACGCCGCATGTCCAGCGCGCGGCATGCGAAGTCCACCACGATCAGCTCCTCTCCCGCGCGTCCCTCGACCCGCTTGATGACCGCATAGGAGGAGATCGCGTCCTCCTGCGCGGAACCGAGAATCTCGTAGTCCGTCGCCGGTCCGCGAAACGCCCACGCCAGCCGCTCCGTCGTGCGCGGGCGAAAGATGCGGCGCTCCTCCGACATCTCGGCATTGAAGGAGTCCGCGTGTTGGGGAACGTCGGGCATCGGATGCAGTTCGAGCGGCCCGCGGCCTCCGGCGTGGCCGGGAATCTCCGCGTTCGGGTCCGCCACGGCCCGGTGGTAGTGGCCCGCGCGAAGGAAATGCTGCGCGCCGAGAATCCTCGTCTGCGCCAGACCGGCGCCGCAAACCAGCGTCAGACCCGAGCGCCCCAGGGCCTCCTGCATCATGATGCCCGGCACGTCGCCCTGCGCCGCGTGATCGGCCACCACCAGATCGTGGACGAGTCCCGCCGAAATGCGATCACCCATCACATCGAGTTCGATCGTCCGGATCGCCATGAACCCGACGACCCCGATCACTTCGTCCAGGGCGACGAAGGGAAGCGATGGCCCCTCGGGGTGCTGGGGCGAGTAGTGTCTCCGCCAGTATTCCGGCAGAACGGGGACTCCGGAGTCGGCGAAGAGCTGGCGGACCTGCTCGTCGTAGCTCGACGAGGCCGGTTCGATGGTGATGGCCATGGACGAGGGAACCTCCGTGTCCGAAGACGCACCACGGGGCGCTGGCGTGGCAAGATCACCTTACGCGATGTTCGCCCGTGACTCCGGCACGGATTTCCCGCAGAAAGGACGCATGAGCCCGCCTCGGCCAGGGAACTGGTTCCAAACGGCACTTCGCCTCCTCGTTCTCCTGACGCTCTGGGTCGTTTCGGGCCTGTGGGCCGCCCCTGCGGCTGCGCAGCCACTCGGGGACGAGCCGCAGACATTCCGGATTCGTCTTCTCGGCGAAGAGGACAATCCCAAGCCCCGGGACGGACCACTCCGCATTCTTGGCCTCGAGGACCGCGAAGCCCTGCGGTCAGAGATCGAGGACCTTTCCTACCGCGCCCGGGCGATCATTCGCGAAACGACGAAGATCGACTGGCAGGGAACCATCTATATCGTCTGGGCGGAGGAACCCGGCGAGTACTACCGAATGACGGGCAAGCGCCCCGAGTTCACCGCCGCCGCCGCGAACGCCGCGAAGTACACCGTCTGGATCAATGCCGGCGCGTGGAAGAAGTCCGACGAGAGCGAACGCCTGGAAATCCTGACGCACGAGTTCGGACACCTGCTCATCGGCAACATGACGGAGGGACGGCGCGTCCCGCTCTGGGTGGAGGAGGGGCTCGTGCAGCACCTGGCGGGGGAGTGGTCGTACCGCAAGTCATCCATTCTCTTTCGCGCCCACGCCCTCGGCGCCATTCCGTCCCTCGCCGAACTGGAACTGCGCTTTCCCGAAGACCCGGAGCAACAGGCCCTCGCCTATGCCGTTGGTTACAAGGGCGTGGAACTCGTCGCCCACGCGTACGGAGACATGCCCGGCAACGTCGATCGTTTCGTGCGACGGCTGGCGGACGACGAGGCCGGGCCGGTTCTGATCGAAGAGCTGTGGAAACCGTCGCGGCGCGATGCGTGGGACAGGACCCTCCTGGCGAACCTCGGGAGCCGCTATACCGCGATCTTCATCGTGGCGACGTCGGGAACGGTCATCTGGATCGTCGTCATGGTTCTTCTCGGAGCCGCGTGGCACGTGCGCAGAAAGCGCAGAGCCGCCGTTCGCCGGCGGCATGTGGAGGAGGAGGCCTGGGCGGAATCGCTGACGGACCAGGACGTCCAGGACATCTACGGCGACCGCGAGGAGCAATGGGGCGAAGTGGAGGAAACCCCGTGGGAGCGGCATCTGCGCGAAAAGGAGGAGTCCGGAGAGCGCTGGTAGGCGGGATCGCGTGCTACTGCTTGCTCAGTTCGTCCGCGATTCCCGCCGGATAGGCGTTGCGGTCCTCGTGGGGCGGGAGAAACGGCTCCTCGCTCTTCTCGTCGACGACGACGACGCCTTCGCCCTCTTCCACGGTCTCCATCGTCCATTCGTCGATGATCTGCCCATACTCGGTGATCGTGCGGCCGCGCGCCTCGCGACCGTCGAAGTCGATGCGCACGAACGAGCGCACGATGCTCTGCATATAGAAGGAATCGGGGTCCGTCGCCGGCAGTCCGGGTTCATCCCACAATTCGCCGCTGTTTCCACCGATGATCTGCATCGTGAAGGCATCGACGTTGCTGCGCGCCTCGACGGCCTTGCGGCGCTCGTACATGTGGTTGTGCCCGGACGCGATGAGATCGACGCGCTGGTCTTCGAGGACCACACTCCAGATGGGGAGTACTTCGCGGTACGGATCGCGCGGGTCCTCTTCGCTCGGGGTCGCCGAGAGAGGATGATGGCTGACGAGGATCTTCCAGACCGACTGGTTCCAGGCGAGTTCGTTCCTGAGCCAAAGCACCTGCTCGGGCTGGTGCGGCATGAAATCGGAGTCGGTGACGAAGATCGTCAGGTATTCGTCGCCGAAGGTCTGCGAGTAGTACGAGCGCCCCCCCATGCCGAAGAGCGGGTCGTTCATCTCGCCTTCGCGCTTGCCGCTTCGGACATCGTGATTCCCGAGAGCGGTGATGAACGGGATTCCAAGGCGGATGATCGGATCGAACGGCTCGAGAAAGTCGTCTCTTAGGATGTCCTCCCACTGGCCATCTCCATAGAGATTGTCGCCAAGGAGCACGATCGCGTCGAAGGGGTCGCGCTCCCATTCGAGAGCGGTCTGTGCGCCGATGCGGAATTGCGGCCGCTTGCCGGTTCCGACGTCGCCGAGGAACGCCAGCGAGACGGAGGTTCGGCCCGAGTGCCCGGGCAGCACTTCGTCGGCCGCCTCGGCGACCACCAGACGGGCGCCGCCGACTTCGCCCTCGAAGCGCTTGCGAAAGCCTTCCTGGCGGGCCTGCTCGTCGCCGCCGGCGGCGTCCCACTCGTCGGCGAGGGCGACGAAGACGGGAGAGAGTTCGTCGCTGCGCAGAAAGAGGGGGACCTCCCCCTGCAGGCGCTGGATTCCGTAGGTCGCGCCGACGTGATACACCGGCAGCGAGGCTTCCTCGGTGGCCGCCACCGTATCGGAACCGTGGGAGTGCGCGAGCGCGCCGAGACGCTCGACGAACAGGTGCGGCGAGAGGAACGGATCCCGCGCCGCCCTGCGCAGCGGAAAGACGATGAACTGGGCGCTGGCCAGAAAGACGAACGTTCCCGCGAGAATCGCCGTCGTCTTCCACCTCGACTTCCACACGACCGCCGCGACCGCCAGCCACACGACCGCCGCTCCGCCGATCAGGCCGAGATGCCAGTTCCGCAGCATGATGCCCTGGTTCCAGAGAAACCCGGGCATCGTCAGGTGGACGACGAAGGCCGCGATGCACGCGAGCGAGCCCAGGAGCGCCGCTGCGGCGAATGTTCTGCCGGCGACGGGACGCTCGCGTGCGGCAAGCACGGTGCGGTCGACGTACCACCCGGTCAGCAGCGCGACGGCGGGCAGCAGAGGAAGGATATCGTGGACGCGCTTCTCGGAAAGGAAACAGAGGAAAGCGAACGGCGCCAGAAACCACGCGAGCAGCGGTCGCCGGGAGGGGTTCTCGCGCGTGGCCTTCCACTGTGCGAGGAAAGCGACGGGAAAGAGGAATGCCCACGGAACGGCGGTTCGCACGAAGAACTCGGGGACGTGGTGGAAGAATGGCATGGCGTCCGTGCCGGTGATTCTGTCCACGGTCTGGCTCGCCAGCAGCCGGGCGGTGGGTTCGATGCCGGCGACGGCGCAGTAGACCACCGACCATGCCACGACCGGAACCACGAGCATGGGCAGCGCCAGCCAGGGCCTAAGAACCGCCAGAGGCGTCCAGGAGCGGGTCGCCGCGGCCTCCCAGGCGGGAATCGACAAGGCCACGATCAGCGCCAGCGGGCCGTTCGTCAGCACTGCCGCCGAAAGCAGCCCCCAATACGCCGCCGCCCACAGTGGAGAAAACGCGCCGTCTCTCCGCTTCAGGAGATAGACGCCGATCGCCGCGCAGGTCAGCAGCGCGAAGAGCATCTCCGCTCCGACCCTTGGCGCGAGGTCGGCGAAGAGGGGAATGGTCGCAAGAATCAGCGCCGAGAGGATCGCGGCGCGCTCGTTCAGCAGGCGGCGACCGATTCGCCACGTAAGAAGGACCAGCGCGATCGCGGCGAGAAGCGCCGGCGCCCGCAGGGCAAGCGTACCGGCGGCGGCCCGGGAGGCGAGAGCGAAGGGGATGAAGCCCAGAGGCGCGTTCCGGTCGCAGGGATCGCCGTTGATCGTCGGGACGAGCCAGTTGCCCCCGGTTGCCATCGTCCGGGCCACGTGCCCGTACGTCGCCTCTTCGTTCCCCGACAAGTGCCAGAGGCCGGCCGGCAGGACCCAGAGCGCAACCATCAGCCCCGCGAGGAACAACGCAGTGCGCCAGCACCCGGGACCGGCTGCGTCCGGCGTGCCGGTTCCGGCGGGGGGGGCGTCGGGGTTCATTCGGGCTCCGGCGTCAGACGTCGAGGTTCTGGACTTCGGGCGCGTGACGCTGGATGAACGCCCGGCGCGGGACCACTTCCTCGCCCATGAGCGTGCTGAAGATCGACTCGGCTTCGACGAGGTCCTCGACGGTCACCTTGACCAGGCGGCGCATCTTCGGGTCCATCGTCGTTTCCCACAACTGGTGCGCGCTCATTTCGCCCAGACCCTTGTAGCGCTGGATCATGATTCCCTTGGAGCCGAGCGACTTCACCTTCTCCACCACGTCGGTCATCGAATGGCAGGGGTGTTCCGCGCCCTGCTTGTCGGCCACGTAGTACGGGGCAACGTCGTCCGTGCCGCCATCGACGCGGTCGAGATGGCCGACCTCGTAGAGCCGGAAGTCGAAGCCCATCTTCTCCAGCGCCTTCACGATGGTGTCGATCTCGCGGCCTTCCGGAAACTCGTAGAACGTCACTGGAACGGTCGGCTCCTCCGGGGCGCCGGCGTCGTCCTGCTCGACTTCGTCGTCGCCGCCGAAGAGGTCCGCCCCGCCGTTTCCGTTCTTCGGCTCGTCGCCGTTCCCGTTCTCGCTGCGCTGCTGCCACGCCAGCGCCTCGTCCTCCAGCGCGGCGAGTTCCTTCTCCGTGTAGGCCCAGACCTGTTCGTCGCCGCGAAAGGCCATGCCGATCGGAAACCGGTTCTTGTCGTCGCGCGTTCCCAGGAAATCCGCCAGAGGGACCGTCTTGCGCCTGGTCACGCGGTTCAGGTTCTCCAGCTGCAGCATCATGTCGCAGAGCTGGCGCAGCTGCGCCTTCGACAGTTCATTGACCCGTTCGTCGTTCGCGCGGACCATCACCGTGCAGGAGTCCACGCCCTCGTCCATCAGGAAGCGGTCCTTCTGCTCGTCGGTGTCCAGGTACTGCTCCTTCTTGCCTCGCTTCATGCGATAGAGCGGCGGCTGCGCGATGAAGACGTGTCCG
Source organism: Candidatus Sumerlaeota bacterium (assembly GCA_021772755.1). GTDB lineage: Bacteria > Sumerlaeota > Sumerlaeia > SLMS01 > JAHLLQ01 > JAJFLJ01. The sequence goes on along the minus strand of JAJFLJ010000002.1, from coordinate 302 downwards.
CGCTCGATCAGCTCCAGGAACTGGCGGTAGAAGAACGTCAGCAGAAGCGTGCGGATGTGCGCGCCATCGACGTCGGCGTCCGTCATGATGATGATCTTGCCGTAGCGGAGCTTGTCGTAGGTGAAGTTCTCTTTGATGCCCGTGCCGAGCGCCGTGATGATCGTGCGGATTTCCTCGTTCGAGAGCACCTTGTCGATGCGCGCCTTCTCGACGTTGATGATCTTGCCGCGAAGGGGGAGGATCGCCTGGAAATGCCGGTCGCGCCCCTGCTTCGCCGAGCCGCCGGCCGAATCGCCCTCGAC
>JAJFLJ010000001.1 GCA_021772755.1 Candidatus Sumerlaeota bacterium | reverse complement strand
AGAAGTTATGCTTCGCCAGGTCCGCGGCGGACTGCGCCGGCGACCGCTCGATGTCGTAGCCCACGGCTTCGAGTACATCGGCACTGCCGCAGCGCGAGGACGCGGAGCGGTTGCCGTGCTTGGCGACGCGAACCCCGGCGGCGGCCACCACCAGGGCCGCGGCGGTGGAAATGTTGAACGTCTGGAGACCGTCGCCGCCGGTGCCGCAGGTATCGACGACCGGTTCGTCGTCGTCGGGACGGGGAAAGTGCGTCGCGTGGTCCAGCATGACCTCGACGAAGGCGTCGATCTCGGCGGCGGTTTCGCCGGCAACGCGCAATGCGGTCAGGAAGGCGGCCACCTGGGCGGTGGACGCCCCGCCGCCCAGGATCTCGCGGGCGGCCGCCTGGACGGATTCCCGCCGGGGGCGGCGGTTGGGGTGTTCGGCAAGCCGGTGGACGATGCTCAGAAGTGCGCTCATGGAGGCCCTTGCGCTGCGGGATGGGCGGAATGGTCGGGGGCGGGGGCGGCTGTCTCAACCCGGAATTGCGGCAGGGCGCCGATCGGCGTTCCGGGGTATTGCTTCACAGCGGGCGAACCCGCAATGTGCTTCGATCCCCGCAGAGTCCGGGTCAGGGGTTTGTGACCCATCGGACCGGGCGCCGTCGGGAGCCGAATACCAATTGCAGGAGGCGCGACCATGCTGAATGTCTTGAACGAGGAATGTCAGTTCTCACGCCAGGAGACCCGCGCCCGCAATCCATCCTCCACCATGATCGCACCGAACCCCGTTTCCCTCTCGCTCGCGGCTCTTGGCCGCTGCCGGTTGTTTCGCAACCTGCCGCCGGACCGGCTCGAACTGCTCGGCGAGCCCGACACGCTGACGATCAAGCGCGGCGCATCCATCGCCTGGGGGGGCGAGGAAGACCGCCACGCCTATCTGGTGGAGAAGGGCATGGTGAAGCTGAACGCCAGCCCGGGCGGATCGGCCAAGGAAACGATTCTGGCAATCCTGGGGCCGGGCGAGCTCTTCGGACGGATTCCCCTGGCGAACGAGGAGGGCGGTTCCTCGCGCGCCGTCGCGATGGAGGAGACCACGATCCTGCGCGTCGACGCGGCCGGCATGGAGCGCCTGCTGGATTCGATGCCCGACCTGGCCAACCGCATCATCCGCATGATCGGGCGGCGGCTTCGGCGCCTGGAAGCGCGCGTCTCGCATCTTCTGTTCAAGGACGCCCGACAGCGCGTCGCCTTCATCGTCCTTGATCTGATGAACGAGTGGGGCGCCCCCCACGCCGGCGGAGGCGTTCTGCTGGACCTGCGCATCACGCACCAGGACATGGCGAACCTGACCGGCCTGACGCGCGAGACGGTCTCCGTCACCCTCGCCGAATTCGATCTGCGGGAGATGATCGCGACACAGGGCAGACGGCTGATCGTCACCAACGCGCCGGGCCTCCGCAGCGTCATGCTCGGCGGATAGCCGACCCTACGAGAGCGCCCTCAGACACCGCAGAGCCTCGTAGAGGCCGACCGCCACGGTGGTCGCCAGGTTCAGACTGCGCCCGGCGGGCCCCGGCATGGGAACCCGCAGATGGCGCCCGGAGGGAACCGCCGCGCGCACATCGTCGGGCACACCGTGGGGCTCGTTGCCGAACAACAGGCAGTCGCCCGCCGCGTAGGGCGCATCGACGTGCGAACGCGAGCCGTGCGTCGTAAAGAGCCAGACGCCCTCCCCCGCCGCTTCGGCGAACTCCGCGAAGGAATCGTGCACCCGCAGATCGACATGGGCCCAGTAGTCCATGCCGGCGCGCCGGAGCGCCTTGTCGTCCAACTGAAACGGAATGGGCCGAATCACGTGGAGAACGGCTCCCGTGGCGGCGCAGACGCGCCCAATGGCGCCGACGTTCCGGGCGATGCGGGGGGAATAGAGAGCGATGGCGGCGGGAGCGGTCACGCCCGCAGTATGAAGGCGGCGGGACGCGGGGCAAGGACCGCGGGATTCCGCTTGCGCGAGGGCGGAGAGGTGCGGACTTTACCGCTCCCCAGCTTGTGGGTGATTAGCTCAGCTGGTTAGAGCGCTGCGTTCACATCGCAGAGGTCACTGGTTCGAGTCCAGTATCACCCACCACCCAACTCCAGACAGCCCAACGCTCTCCGCCACCGCGTCGGCCCGCCGCCGGGACGCCCGCCCGGCGCCAGCCACCGTTTTCGATACGAGCTTCCGGATGCTGATCATGGATGATCTGCTCGCGTCCTCTTCGCGCAGAATAGTCATCTGTTCGTCTATCGATCCCCAGATCCAAGCCTCGCGATTCAGGCGCTCGGGTATACCGCGCCCCCTTGCCACAAGGTCGCTCCTTGGCCTGCTATTCGGACCTGCCTCGTCGAGCTGCATGCCATCGTGTTCAGGACACACTACAGCGGAAGTGCCCGCGCGAACGCCAGGCAGTCGCGCTCGGAAGAGCGTTACCCGCTCGGCCCCCTGAAGCAGTTCGGGAATCATGCCCCGGCGCGCTTCGCGGCCCTCCACCAAGGCCCCGAAACCGCGGAAAACTCACATCCGGACCGGACTTAAGAGGGTGTGAGCAGCATACTGGGTGTGGACTCGCATTCGGCTCGAAACGAATTGCGGGTCCGAGATACGGATTGTGGAGCACGGACGCAATCGGTGGGTCAATGGATGGACCGCTGCGCAGACACGGGCGACGGTGGAAGGTGGAACGGTTGTTCGCTTGACTTCACAACTTCCGCCGACTCGTGCCGAGGTGGGAATACAAGGCCTCCCATTTCCCGGCCTTCATATAATGCTCGCATGATGCATCGGAAACCGCTTCGCCGTCTTCGAGATGTGTTCTATCGGCTCACCCAGTATCGTGCCGTTAGGAGACCCTCAGGATTCGAGGTCCTTTCGGCAACGGTTTTCGGTTGAGTTTCGCGGGTTCCTATGTGGTGACTCAGAACATGTTGAGGAGAAAAAGTTGTTGGCAGCTGAAAGCCTTGTTACTCGGGCGATTCCGCTGGTTCCGTGTCCGCAGCGATAGCTGCGTCTATCGGTTTCGCGGCAACTCTGCGGGCTCCAGCAGAAATCTTGATGCTGTGCACTGTCGCTAACAAGGTTGGTCTGTATGCGTACTGCGCAGTTGGCGGCCAGCAAATCGTTGCGCCGGATATCTGAGGCGATGGACTCAGAGACATGAAAACACTGCCGTCACTCACTACTGTTCTCGCAGCCTTGGTGGTATGCACATCCTGCGGCATTGCAAACACTCCGGAAGCAGTTCACGAGGCCACGGGTAAGCTGCCCCGCTTCGTGGAAATTGACGTCTCGGACCCGGCGCGGTTTCTGAACGACCTGATGCTGTCCCCCTTCTGGAAGGTCGAGAAGGATCGTCATGGTTCTTTCATCGCGAAGGCGCGATCCATAGGGCCGGATTGGCCCTCTGATGGAGAGGAATCGTTTCTTTTCGAGTTCATGGCTGGGGAGAAGAGAGCACTCCCCGAAGACTATCGCATCCATAATGAATATCTCCGCGGCCGAGAGACCTTCTCATCCTTCCGCATCACAGTCGTGTTCAGCCAGCCCGACCTCACACGCGTCGTTCCGGGTGAATCCAGCCACACAGTTACGATCCCAGTTTACGAATCGCATGATAGCAAGATGGGACCAAACTCATCTTCCGATCTCGCGGTCAGGCTCAGCACTCAGCACGACATCTACGTGGTTCTGCACGAGCAGGGCGCCGACCCGGACAGAAAGGCCACCTTCGCGAATATCGGAAGCGTAATGAGCGAGCTCGCAGAGCTCGCCCGGCTCCCGCAGAGTTACCGGACAGAAGAACGCTATGGCGCGTTCTTCAACACATTCTTCTCCACACCCCTTGACGGCGAAGCTATCGAACGCCTCCCCGGAAATCAGGACAGGGACACGTACTACGGATGTTTCCGGGTGAAACCCGGCACCAGCTACGCCGGCGTCAACATCAAGGTGTCGCATCCCGTGTACTGTCCGGACGAAGGAACCCGAAAGCACTCTCGGTTGCAGAAGTCCGAGTACCTCGGCAAGCCGTATCATGAGAACGATATCGTCTTCTTCTTGATCGAGGACAATGCAGTGTATCTGTCGGGAGAGTACGACCAGCGTTTCGGAACGTTTACCGGAGAAGAGAGTTTCGAGGGAGATCTTGAAGTCTTGAATGATCAGGAGGAAATCCTGCTCAAGACCAAGGGGCGATTCAAGGGATGGCAAAGATAGGGATGGTGGTTTCGGGTGCGTGGGTCAAGGCTTTGAGGGCAGTGGATGCCGTGCAACGAAACCCACGCGCGGTCTCACCGGAGGGGCTGGTGC